>CAYRIJ010000183.1:0-7956 GCA_964424285.1 uncultured bacterium | reverse complement strand
GTGCCGGCGGCGGCGGCCCCGACGACCAGGCAGACCGCCCCCAGGATCACCGACGATGGGAGCCCGCGCGCGTTCACCGCACCCGCTTCTTCCGGTTCCGCACGAAGTCCTGGAAGACGTAACCCCCGAGGTCGTCCAGCCCGGTGAAGTAGGCCCGCCCGTGGTTCATCCGGGTGAGCTGCTCCACGAAGTCCACCAGCCAGGAGTCCTGGGCCACCATGAAGGTGGTGATCGGGATGCCCCGGCGGCGGCAGAGCACGGCCTCGTCCAGGGTGCGGTTCACGATCTTGGGGTCGAGCCCGAAGGCGTTCTTGTAGAGCCGGCCTTCCTCCCAGATGCAGGAGGGCTTCCCGTCGGTGATCATGAAGATCTGCTTCTGGGCGTGGCGCTTGCGGCGGAGGATCTGCTGGGCCATGCGGAGGCCGGCCTTGGTGTTGGTGTGGTAGGGGCCGGCGCCGGTGTAGGGGAGTTCCTCCAGCGGCACCTGCCGGGCGTCGTCTCCGAAGAGCACCACCTCGAGGTCGTCCTTGGGGTAGCGGACCATGATCAGCTCGGCCAGGGCCAGGGCCACGGTCTTGGCCGGGGTCATCCGGTCCTCCCCGTAGAGCACCATGCTGTGGCTCACGTCCAGGAGGAGCACGGTGGCCACCGAGGTCTTGTGCTCGGTCTCGAAGACCTCGAAGTCGTCCTCGGTGATGGCGATGTCCTCGATGCCCCGGCGGAGCGCGTTCTTCACCGTCCCCGGATGGTCGAGGTCGGCGAGGTTGTCCCCGAAATGGAAGGCGCGGGTCTCCGAGAGCCGCTCGCCCCCGGCGCCGGTGTGCACCGTGCGGTGGTGGCCGGCCATGCCCTTGCGAAGTCCCCCGAAGATCAGCTCCAGGGATTCCCGGCGGATGGCCCGCTCCCCCTTCCGGGTGAGCTTCAGACCCCCCTCGCCCTCCTCGACCAGGTTCTCCTCCTGGAGCTGGCGCTTGAACGCCTCCAGGTCCCAGTCCTCGGGAAGGTAGCCCCGCGCCTGAAGCTCCTCCAGCCAGCGAAGCGCCTCGTCCACGTCGCCGTCGGTGCGCAGCAGGAGCTGGTAGAAGAGCTTCCGCAGGTTCTCCATGCTCTGGACGAAGCGGCGAAAGGCGTCGTCCCACTCCAGGTAGGCGAAACGCACGGGGTCAGCTCTCGTCCAGGCCGGAGAACATGGTCTGGAACATGTCCAGGAAGACCTTGCGGCCCTCGGTCTCCTCCTTGGCCAGGACGCTGGACTGGTGGAGCCCCTCCAGGACGAACTCCATCGCCGCCCCCAGCTCCGGCCCCTCGACCGCGTCCAGGTGCTTCCGGGCGGTCTCCTCCAGCCCCGGAATCGTCCGCAGGGCGGCCAGGTGCTCCTGGGCGGTCATCGAATCGGTCAGCTCCAGGCGCGTGCCGTGGGAGAACCACTCCATGATCGGCCGGTACGGGCTGGCCGGCTCGGGCGCCGCGGGAGCCTCGGGTTTGCGGCCGCGCTTCCGCGGGGGGTGCACCTGGGGCAGCCGCTCCTCGAACGCGTCCTTCACCGCCCGCCCGATCAGGTACTTGGCCACCTTGAGCGGCCCTTCCTGCTCGCCCTCGTAGACCAGCTCGATCTTCCCGGTGATGGCGGGGACCGCGGCCTGGAGGTCGGACACCCGGGCCACCACCTTCTTCTCCCCGGTAACCGCCGCCCGCCGTTCCAGGTTCGAGATCACGCACTCCATGGCGGTGATGGGGAGCCGGGCCGAGACCCCGGAGGTCTGGTCCACGTACTCGCTCTTCCGCGCCTCGAAGGCGATCCGCTCCACCGCGTCGCGCAGGTAGTCGGGGAGAACGACCTCGATCTCCTCCCGTGCGGTCCACGCTTCCTGGTCGGTGATGGTACGCGCCTCGGCGACGTCCCGGGGATAGTGGGTGAGGATCTGGCTGTCGATCCGGTCCTTCAGGGGCGTGATGATGTTCCCCCGGTTGGTGTAGTCCTCGGGGTTGGCGCTGTAGACGATGCAGAGATCGAGGGGGAGCCGCACCGGGAACCCCCGGATCTGGATGTCCTTCTCCTGCATGATGTTCAGGAGCCCGACCTGGATCCTCGGCTGGAGGTCCGGGAGTTCGTTGATGGCGAAGATCCCCCGGTTGGCCCGCGGCACCAACCCGTAGTGGATCGCGTCCTCGCTGGAGAAGGAGAGCTTGAGCTTGGCCGCCTTGACCGGGTCGATGTCCCCGATCAGGTCGGCGATGGTCACGTCCGGGGTGGCCAGCTTTTCCTGGTAGCGGAGTTCGCGGGGGACCCACTCGATCTCCAGGTCGTCGCCGGCCTCGGCGGCCGCGCGCCGCGCCGGGGCGCTCACCGGATGGTACGGATGGTCGTTGATCTCCGAGTCCTTCACCACCGGGATCCACTCGTCGAGAAAGTCCACCAGCCCCCTGAGGATCCTCGTCTTGGCCTGTCCGCGAAGTCCGAGGAGGATGAAGTCGTGCCGGGCCAGGACCGCGTTCACCAGCTCGGGGACCACCGTTTCGTCGTAGCCCACGATGCCGGGGAACATCTTGCGGCGTTCGCGCAGCGCGAGGAGGAGGTTGGCCCGCATCTCCTCCTTCACCGTCCGGTCGGGGTAGCGGGCCTCGCGGAGCGCCCCCAACGTATTGAATTCCGGTTTCTTCATGATGTGAACGCGTCTCCAGGAAAGGGTCGGGTGGATGATGGGTCGATGGACGGCGCGGCTCGGGGCTCAGGCCGCCCCGCCGGATCCGGTTCGCTTCAGTGTATCACCCGAGGTCGCGGCGTCCGTTCCCGGCCGCGGGTTCCGGCCTTTCCCGGGTTTCCGGCCCCGGGCTCAGCTCTCCCGGGCATAGGTCCCCTGGAGGCCGATCTCCACGTCGATGCCCCGGAGGGCGTCGATCACCGACCGGATGTGCTCCTCGGGTTCGACCCCCAGCTCCTCCATGCCGCGCCGGACCTCCTCGCGGTCCACCGAGGCGGCGAAGCGCTTGTCCTTGAGCTTCTTCCGGACGCTCTTGGGCTCGACCTCGTGGATGCTCTTGTTGGGGCGCACCAGGGCCACCGCGGTCACGAAGCCGGTCAGCTCGTCCACCGCGAAGAGCACCCGGTCGAGATCCGCCTCGCGCGCGAGGCCCAGCCCGTTCCGCTCGTTGTGGGCCTGGATGGCGTGGATCACGTCCTCGGGATATCCCCGCTCGCGGAGGATCCTTCCCCCCGCCACCGTGTGCTCCGCCGGGTCGGGGTACGCCTCGTAGTCGAAATCGTGAAGGAGCCCGGTGAGTCCCCACCGCTCCTCGTCCCCGCCCCGCCGGCGGGCGAAGGCGCGCATCACCGCTTCCACCGCCCGCGCGTGCTTGCGCAGGGAGTCGCTCCGGGTGTACTCGCAGAGGAGGGCCCAGGCCTCGTCCCGCGAGGGAAGCCGTTCGTCGTTCATGCGGTTCGTCCTTTCCGGGCGGCGATCACGACGCGGGCCCGCGCCGCGCACTCATCGGGGGCGGCCGATCCGCCCGCGCTCCGCCGTTCGGGGGTGGGGACGCGGCCGGGCCGGGGCGGTCCGTTTCCCGATCCCGCCGTTCATGGCGGTCCGAACCCGGATAGGGTAGCAGGCGAGCCGGGGCCGGGTCTCGGCCCCGGTCCAAGCGCGGTCGGCCGCGATCCGGACGGTCGAAGCCGCCGGCCGCGGGCCGGCGCCCGGGATCCGGACCCAGGGTTGACGACGACCGCCCGGCCCATTAGGTTCCGAAGCATCGCAAAATTACCGGCCGCGAACGGAAGAAAGGCGGACTTCATGACGCCGCGCCGCTCGATCGTCCTTGCCGCTCTTCTCGCCATGACCTGGACCGCGCCCTGCGTGGCGCGGGAGGACGGGCCGGGGAAGATCCACCTCGGTTTTCTGGTCGGCAAGGCCCATCCGGTCGACCGCGGTGCGAGCTCCTTCATGCGCCGGGCCCGCCTGGACGACGCCCTCGACCCCTCGGGCACGCTGTACGAACGGCTTTCCGAACGCCTCGGCGGTCCCTTCACCACGACGAGGGGGTCCTTCGTCCTTGACGACCCGTTCACCTTCAGCGTCTTCGCCGCCTATCCCTTCTCACCCGCGCTCGAGGGACGGCTCTCCCTCGGCTACTACCGCGCGGAGGCCTCGGGCCTCGTCACCGCGACGGTCGAGGGGAGCACCGGACCCTCGTTCTCCCGGGGCACCCTGACCACCGATCTCAGCGGGGTCACGGTCTCCGCCGATCTCCGCCGGAACTTCCGCAACGGCCGGACCCGGCCCTTCCTGGGACTGGGCGTCCGGTTCGAATCGATCTCCTCCGGGGATACCCGCGGAAGCCTCGGCGGCCTGGAGTTCTCCGTCCCGCCCACGGGTTGGGACGAGGGGTACCTGAGCCCCTTCATCACCGGCGGGTTCCGCGCGCCGGTGATCGACCGGATCGCCCTCGAGGTGGAAGCCCTCGCGGTCATGAAGGCCTTCGAGGGCCACGAAGGGATCAACGGGTACGGGTTCGACACGGAGTACCGGGCGGGGATCTCGGTGGCACTTTCCGGCGCCGGTGCGCGTCCATCCGAGGCGTCGGAGAAGCGGCCACCGCCGCCCGAAGAGGGCGCCCCGCCCCCGGAAGAGACCGATCTCCGTCCCCCCCCCGAGAAGGGGGGCCCCTGCGACTGGGTGAAGAAGCGGTTCCGGGTGCTGGTGGACGGGTTTCCGATGCCCGATCCGGATGTCTTCTGCCGCGCGGCCGAGGTCTGCCAGGACGCGGCGCGGAAGACCCATGCCGCCGACGAGGCCGATGCCCGCCTGGCCGGAGCGAAGGCGAAGCTGGCCCGAACGGAGCGGGAAGCGCGGGACTTCGCCGATTTCCTGGGGAGCGACGCCGCGGCCCGCAACCAGGCCGGTGACCCTGGACTTGCCGCGCACTACCGGGAGGTCACCGCGGGTTACGCGGCGCGGACGGCCCGGGAGAAGACCGACGTGGCGGCGGCGGAGAAGGCGGCGGCCGCGGCCCGGGAAGCGGCGGACGACGCCGCGAAGGCCTGCGAGGCGGCCCGGGCGGCGGCGGAGGCGGAACTGGCCCGGCTGCGGAAGGCCACCGACGCGTGGAAGGGCTTTCAGGCCGATCTCGCCCGTTGCGTGAAGTGCGGTGACGTGGAGATCCTGGACCGCAAGGTGGGGGATATCCTGAAGCGGATCCGCGACGCCCGGAAGGCGTGCGAGGATGCGCTCCTCGGCCGGGAACGGTCGGATCTGACCAACGCCGAGGCGGCCTATGAAAAGGCATCGGACCAGGCGGCCGCCGACGCCGCCGGCCACGACGCCGCCGCGGCCCACTGCGCCGATCTGGCCGAAGGGGTCAGGGCGGCCTACCGCGATTGCTACGACCGTTCCCTGACCGGTCTGGACCACGTGGAAGGCGGCCACCAGAGGGGATACCCGGCCCGGCGCACCGCCCACAGCGGGCTCGACACCGGGGAGCTGGGACCGGTGTGGTTCCGCCACGAGAGCGATGCCCACCGGTTCTACAAGCGGATGGAGGACTGCCTCCGTGCGCGGGTGAACGGGCGGGTCACCAAGCCCAACCCGATCACCCTGCGCCGCAATCTCCGGAACTGCAAGAAGGCCGAGAAGCGGGCCTGGCGGAAGGCCCAGCGCTCCCAGCAGAAAGCGGACCAGGCCGAGGCCGCGGTCCGCGCCGCCCGGGCGCGGCTGGGGGACGCCGGCGCCTCGTTCGGCCCCTTCGACGATCTGGAAGCGTGGGCCGCGGGCTGGTCCGCGCTCATGGCCCAGGTGGGGAAGGACTGCGACCTCCGGGTCAAGCGCTGCGGCGACGTGCGGCGGGAAGGGGAGAACGGCGTGCCGCCCCTTCCCGCCGACTGCGACCCCGCCGGTCTCCGCGACCGGGCCCAGGCCGCGGCGGACCGGGCCGAGGACGCCTCGGACACGATCGACGGGCTGATGTTCTCGAGTTGCGGTGGGGGCCGGGCGGCGGTGGCCCGGGCCCAGAACGACGCCAAGGCGGTGCTGGGGGACCACGGAGCGCTCTCCGCGCTGGTGAAGGCGATCGCCGACCGGGACGCGGCCCTGGCCGAGGCACGGAAGCTCCTGGCCGAGGGGCGGTGCGAGGAAGCCGCAGCAGCCTACCGGCGGGCGCGGGATGCGGCCCAGCGCGCGGCCACGGCGTGCAACACCCTGAAGCGCCTGGTCGCCAAGGCCGAGGCCTCGGCAAAGACGGCGGCCGAGGCCGCCGACGGGTGCAAGCAGGACGACGACCGACGGCGGAAGCAGGAGAACGACCGGCGCACCCGGGAAGCCGACGAACGGAGGGAAGCCGCGCAGCGGGCGGCCGCCGCCAAACGCGAGGCCGCGCAGGCGGCGAAGCGGGCGGAGGAGGATCGGATCCGCCGGGCCCGGGAGTGCGCGATCGCCTACGACAACTGGTTGATCGAGAACCTCGGTCCCGAACAGGCGCGGGAGGAACTCCAGAAGACCGCCGACATCATGCAGGAGCTGGCCCAGAGCGGGGGCGAGGCGGCGTCGGCCCTGGCCGAGGCCGCGGCGACGGGGAAGCCGCCGGCCGGCATCATCGCCTCGGGAATCTCCAGCGGTATCTTCGAGGCGGGGGTGGGCTTTCTCTACATGTGGATGCAGTGGCAGATCGAGGGTGAGGTGGCCCGCCTGGACAAGAAGATCAACCTCGGGCGGGCCCAGATCGGGATCATGAACACCGGCGGCCCCTGCGGGTCCTTCCCCATGGGCGCCGACACCTACTTCTTCACCCGATCCGGGGACAAGTACCTGGTCTACCGGATCAGCGAGACGGCCGGGATCTTCGGGGGGAAGAAGCTCGACTACATGGGGGCGATATCCATCCGATGAGACACGGGAATACGATCCTCGCGATCGGTCTTCTGGTCACGGTGTTGATGGCCGCGGGTCCCCGTGGCGCGCTGGGCGCGGCCCCGGCCGGCGGTTCCGCGGCCGGGGTTGTCCTCGCCGCCCCCGTGGACCTCGGCAACGGCGGGAACGACGAGGGCGCCGGCCCCTGGCTCGACGTCTTCGCGGTGAACGGTGGCGACACCCTGCGGGTGGAGGTCCACGATCTCCTCGATGAGGACGCCGCGCTGGCCATCACCGATGCTTCGATGGCGGGAGCGCCGGGCGGTCTGCTCACCGTGATCGACGATACCGGAGAGGGAATGGTGGCGCTGCTGGCGTGGGACACCCTGGCCGGCTGTCTGGTCGCGGAGATCGCGACCCCCCGGGCCCCGCTCCTCCTGGCGGCAACGATCCACCTGGGAAAGGACACGGTCCACGTTCCCGCCGAGGGCCTGGCCGTGTTTCCCGATCCCGAGAACTGAACGACCCCCGCCGCCCCCGGGATCTTCCGGAGTCGTGGCGGGTCGCACGGCGCGGAGATGCAGTGCGCACGGGACGTGGGGGAAAGGACGCGCGCGCGGTCTTGCAGGTTGCGCGAAGCGGTTCGAGGCCCCGTCCGAAGCCGCGAACGCGCGGCGCAACCCCGCCCGGTGGGAAGCGTTGCCGCGGCGTGCAAGTCGCAAGGCGGCGGCCAACTTGCGACGGCCGGACCGCCCCTCGCTGGCGCGGAACCTGCACAGATCACCCGTGCCCTGCACTTGAGGGCACACGGGGAGACGCGACAGGGGCGTTCACCCTGTGGGTGGAACCCAACCGGTTCCGCAAAGCAACGCGAAGCCAACGGCGGGGGCCGGACCAGGGACGGGTACGGCCCCCGCTTCTTTGCGTCCGGAGCCGGGGCGAGACCCTCGGGGCGAACGCACCGGGCGGCGAGCCTTGTTCGGCTGGGGTCAGGTGGAGTCGCCGGCCGGCCCGCTAGGGCCCTCGTGGCCCGTGGCGCCGCCAGGGGAGGTGCTCCACGTAGCCCGCCCGCTGCTCGGGGGTGAGGAGCGCCGCCTCGCGGAGGAGGCTCTCCGCGATG
>CAYRIJ010000182.1:0-8012 GCA_964424285.1 uncultured bacterium | reverse complement strand
GCGTCGACCCAGGTCAGGTAGACCTGGTCGTAGCGGTCGGGGTTGGTCCCCACCTGGGGCACCACCAGCTTGAGGGTGTCGGGAGTCCCGGCGGGAATGCCTTCGCCGGTGACGTCGTAATGGGTGAACGACTTGTAGAAGCTTCCCCCCCAGGCCGGGGTTCCCAGATCCACGTCGTTCACCCTCACGTGGACATGGTGCTTCACCTCTTCGGGCGTGGCCGCGCCGGCGAGAGGCACCTGGGAGCCCCAGAGGCGGATCCGAACGTCGAAGGTGGAACCGGGAAGGACCTGGGGCAGGTCCAGGAGGAAACCCTGACCGGCGGGATTGGAGGTGGAGACCGAGGCCCAGAACCACTGCGGCCACGGATAGCCGGGGTCGTACATCGACGGGTCGTAGATGCTGTCGCGGTTCTTGATGTTCTCGAAGTGCGCCCGCGTCCGGCCGTCGGTCACCACCGGGGCCCCCGGAGCCGGGGTCGCGTCCTCGGAGGCCATGCGCCGGGGCGAGCCGGCGAAATCCCCCCCCCAGGCCAGCCAGTAGACGGTCTGGGAGGTATAGGGGTTCATGACGTATTCGCCGGTCGAGTCGGGGGCGAGGCCGAAGCGCTCGCGGTAGTTGTCCGGGCCGAGCGCGTAGAAGACGAGGGCGTCGGAGGCGTCCATCGTGCCGTCGTCCAGGTTCCCCCGGACCAGCATGGGTATCTCGTCGAACCCGCCGTCGAACCCCTGGGCGAACTCCGGGCGCTCGTAGACGTGCTGCCAGACCGGGCCGTCCCCGTCCCAGCCCAGATCGGTCCAGGCCAGGTGCGGCACCAGGGGGCCGGCGAAGAGCCGGAAGGTCCGCGGGTCGACGGTGGCGACCGGCACTCCCATGTTCTCGAGCACGTTCCGGTTCAACCGGTAGATCCCGTTGGACTCGATCCTGATCTTGGCCCACCCGTCGGCGTCGTCGAACCACGTGGCGGGGACCCCGGTGGGGGTGGGAAGCGCGGGCACCTCGGCGGCCGCGGTTCCCGACCAGCGGGCCGCGCCCTCGGGATTCACGAGGTCCCGCTCGAACGCCTCGCGCCCCACCCGGTCCACGGTTGGACGGGCGGGAAGCGCCGGCGCGCCCGGGGGAACGTTCACGGTCACCGTCACCGCGCTCGCCCAGACCGCCGATCCGGTGGACGGGTCCCAGCTCACCGGTCGAACGCCCACGTTCAGGATCCGGACCCCGCGCTCCACCCCGTCGGACAGGATCTCCGCCTGGGGAAGCGCCCGACCCGAGGCGAAGGCCGGCCCTTCGACCGACTCGGTGTGCAACACCATGGGATCGCGGAGCCGCGTCCGGGGATCGATCGGCTGGTAGCTCGGCACCGGTGGGAAACGGACCCCCACCGCCCGGCCCCGTTCGCGGGGAGTGGCGCTCACCGAGACCGCGCCCGGGGGAACGGCCACCCGAACCACGGTGAGCGGGAGGGCGGGATCCCCCGATTCCCCCGTCCCGGGAAGCGTCGGCCAGCTCGGGAAGCGATAGTCGATCCCGTTCAGGGAGGTTTCCTCCCACTGGGGGGGATCGAAGGTCACCTCGAATTGGATCGCGCCGGGAGCCTCGTTGACGAGGGTGGTCACCGGCCCGCGGGTCGCCGCCCGGGCGGAGGGGAGGAGCAGAACCGAAAGGCCGAGCGCCGCGGCCGCGCTAGCCCGAAGTCGTCTGTTCATGGAATTTGCCAGCATCCTCGACCGTCCATGTCGTTGGGAACACGTCCTGGGTTCATGCCGACCACGATGGGGGTTCGCGCGTCGGGGAGGGGGCGGGACCGGATCGGGCCCCCGGAACCGGTCCGAGCTCGATGGAGCCTCTAGCCTGGAATCGAGGATGTCTCCTTCCCTGCTGTTCGTATAACCCGTTCGATGGCAACAGGCTAGCAGGAGCATGGCCGGGAGGTCAACGGTCCGGGGCGCTCGCCCCGGTATCCTGGAATACCCCCATGGCCTGAAATTTCTCCATCCGATCCGCGATCAGGACCTCGGGGGAGAGCCCGGAGAGCTCGTCCAGGGCGGTCTTCACGGTTTGCCGGACGGCCTCCGCGGTCTTCTGAGGATCCCGGTGGGCCCCGCCCAGGGGCTCGGAGACAAGACCGTCGATCACGTTCAACGCCAGCACGTCCCGGGCGGTGAGCTTCAGGACCTCGGCCGCCTCGGGGGCCTTGGCCTTGTCCTTCCACAGGATCCCCGCGCACCCCTCGGGGGAGATCACCGAGTAGATCGCGTTCTCCAGCATGTAGACCCGGTCGGCCACCGCCAGGGCCAGCGCCCCGCCGCTCCCCCCCTCGCCGATCACCAGGCAGACCACCGGCACCTCGAGCCGCGCCATCTCGCGCAGGTTCCGGGCGATGGCCTCGGACTGGCCGCGCTCCTCCGCCCCCACCCCCGGATAGGCCCCCGGAGTGTCCACGAAGGTGACCACCGGCAGATGGAAGCGGTCGGCCATCTGGAACAGCCGCAGGGCCTTCCGATAGCCCTCGGGATGGGGCATGCCGAAGTTCCGGTGGATGTTCTCCTTGGTGTTCCGCCCCTTCTGGTGACCGACCACCACCAGGGGGCGTCCCTCGAACCGGGCCAGCCCCCCCACGATCGACGGGTCTTCGGCGAACGCCCGGTCCCCGTGGAGCTCGGTGAACTCCTCGCAGAGCATCCCCACGTAGTCCAGGGTGTACGGCCGGCGGGGATGCCGGGCGAGCTGGACGCGTTGCCAGCGGGAGAGGTTGGAGTAGATCTCCCGGCGGAGCTTGTCCGCCTTCTTCTCCAGGCGGCCGAGCTCGTCGCCCACCTCGATGTTGGAGGTGGCGGCGAACTCCCGGATCTCCTTGATCTTGTTCTCCAGCTCCACCACCGGCTTCTCGAAATCGAGCCAGAAACTGCTCACCGGCCGTTCCTCCCGCTCACCGCCTCGCCCAGGCGGACGGCGGCGTCTCCCAACATGCCGCGAAGCTCCAGGAGGAGGTCCTGTTCGACCCCGACCCGGAAGCGGCCCAGCTTCATTCGAACCCGGCGGCCGGTGGTCGTCTCCATGAACAGCACGACCTCGCCCCGGCCCGGGTACCGCTCCAGGATACTCCCCAGACCGGCCAGCCGGCTCTCGTCCAGGCCGTCCAGGGGAACGCGGAGATAGAGGGTGTGCTCCAGGTCCCCGCGGCTGGCCTCGAAATCGTACACCTCGTTGGTCACGATCTTGGGGTCCCCTTCCGGGTCCCGCCGGTCCAGCCTCCCCCGCACCAGCACCACCCGGTCGGGCTCCAGGAAGTCCTTCACCTTCTCGAAGACGTCGTTGAAGAGCACGCACTCCAGGGTTCCCGCGTAGTCCTCGACCACCAGGAACCCCATGGTGCGGCCCTTCTTGTCGAGCTTCCGCACCACCGCGGTCACCACCCCCAGGAGCCCGACCTCGACCCCGGTCCCCATCTCCTTGATCCGCGCGGAGTCCCCCGAGGCCACCGCGGAAATCTCGTCCCGGTAGGCGTCCAGGGGATGCTCGGAGAGGTAGAACCCCAGCACCTCCTTCTCCCGGCGGAGGCGGGTGTTCCGGTCCCAGTCCTCGACCTCGGCCAGGGTCGGCGCCGCTCCCCCGCCTTCCCCCCCGCCGAACAGCGAGGTCTGGCCCATGGCCTCGTCGTGCTGGTGGCGGGCCCCCGCCTCCAGCGCGGCGGGCACGGCGTGGAACATCGAGGCCCGCGAGGCCCCCAGGCCGTCCATGGCCCCCGCCGCGGCCAGGCTCTCCAGCACGCGCCGGTTCATGACCTCGTGCGCCACCCGCCGCGCGAGATCGAAGATGGAGGTGAAGGGTCCGCGGCGCTCCCGCTCCTTCACGATCTCCTCGATGGTATGGACGCCGACGTTCTTGACCGCTCCCAGGCCGAAGCGGATCCCCTCCGGGCTCACGTGAAACGGGGCGCGGGAGGAGTTCAGGTCGGGGGGAAGGACCGGCATGCCGAGGCGCCGGCACTCCTCCACCAGCACCACCACGCGGTCGGTGGAGTCCATCTCGCTGGTCAGGGTGGCGGCCATGAACTCGGCGGGGTAGTGGGCCTTCAGGTACGCGGTCTGGTAGGAGACCATGGCGTAGGCCGCGCTGTGGCTCTTGTTGAACCCGTAGCCCGCGAAGTGGGCCATCAGCTCGAAGACCTTCCGCGCGACCGTCCCGGCGGTCCCGCGCTCCACCGCCCCGGAGACGAACTTCTTCTCCTGGGCGTCCATCTCCTCCTTCTTCTTCTTCCCCATCGCCCGCCGGAGGAGGTCCGCCTCGCCGAGGGTGAACCCGGCCATCGCGCTGGCGATCTGCATCACCTGCTCCTGGTACACCATCATGCCGTAGGTGGATTTGAGGATGGGCTCCAGGATGTCGTGCTCGTAGACGATCGGTTCGCGCCCGTGCTTGCGGTCGATGAAGTTCTGCACCATGCCCGAGCCCATGGGGCCGGGCCGGTAGAGGGCGTTGACCGCCACGATGTCCTCGAAGGTCTCCGGCGCCAGCCGGCGCAACAGGTCCCGCATGCCCGAGGACTCGAGCTGGAACACCGCCACCGTCTGGGCCCGCCGGAGGAGATCGAAGGTCCGCTCGTCGTCGAGCGCAAGCCCGGCGAGGTCGGGGCGGGCGCCGGTGCGCTCGGTGATGAGATCCAGGGCGTCCTCGATCACGGTGAGGGTGCGGAGTCCCAGGAAGTCCATCTTCAGGAGCCCGGCCTTCTCCACCGACTTCATGTCCCACTGGGTGGAGATTTCCCCCTTCCCGCTCTTGAAGAGCGGGACCATCTCGTCCAGCCGCCCGGGGGCGATGAGGACGCCGGCGGCATGGGTGGAGGCGTGGCGGGACATGCCCTCCAGGGTGCGCGCCACCCGGATGAGGCGGGCGTGGGCCTCGTCCGAGCCGGCCATTTCCCGAAGCTCGGGGACCTGCTCCAGGGCGCGGTCCAGGGTGATCCCCAGCTCGGCGGGAACCAGCTTGGCGATCCGGTCCACGTCGGCGAACTCGATCCCCAACGCCCGGCCCACGTCGCGGATGACCCCGCGGGCGGCCATGGTTCCGAAGGTGATGATCTGGGTCACCGAGTCCTCGCCGTACTTGCCCTTGACGTACTCGATGACCTCGCCCCGGCGGCGGTAGTCGAAATCCACGTCGATGTCCGGCATCGACACCCGCTCGGGGTTCAGGAACCGCTCGAAGAGGAGGCCGAAGCGGATGGGGTCGATGTCGGTGATCCCCAGGCAGTAAGCTACCAGGCTCCCCGCGGCCGAGCCCCGGCCCGGCCCCACCGCGATCCCGGTCTCCCGGGCGTGATGGATGAAGTCGCGCACGATGAGGAAGTACCCCGCGTAGCCCATCCGCCGGATGATGCCGAGCTCGAAGTCCAGGCGCTCGGCCAGGGACGGGGTGGTCTCGCGGTAGCGCGTCCCCAGGCCCTCCCGGGACAGGTGCACCAGGTACTCGTCGGGGGAGGCGAACCCCTCGGGCAGGGGGAAGTCCGGGAGCAGCAGCTTGTCGAACTCCAGCTTCAGCTCGATCGACTCGGCGATCTCCCGGGTGGCGGTGAGGCTCCCGGGAATCCGCCCGAACAACGCCTCCATCTCCCCGGCGCTCTTCAGGTACCGCTGATCGGTGCCGGCGCGGAAGCGGTTCTGGTCCCCCACCGTACGCTGCTGCTGGATGAGGATGAGGATCTCCTGGGCCTCCGCGTCCTGGGGGCTCAGGTAGTGGACGTCGTTGGTGGCCACCAGGGGGGAGCCGATCTTTCCGGCCACGTCCTTGAGCTGGGGAATGAGCGGGCGCTGATGGGCGATCCCGTGGTCCTGGATCTCCACGTAGAACCGCTCCCCGAAGATCTCGCGATAGCGTCCCCCCAGCTCCATTGCCTGGCGGGGACGGCCTTCCAGAAGCTCCCGGGCCAGGGCGCCGCTCATCCCCGAAGATAGGGCGATGAGCCCCTCGGCGTGCTCCTCGAGGAACTCGTAGTCCACCCGGGGCCGGTAGTAGAAGCCCTCCAGGTAGCCCGCGGTGGAGATCTTCATCAGGTTCCGGAACCCGGTCCGGTCCCGGGCCAGGAGCACCAGGTGGTCCAGGCCGCGGGCGTTTCGCGGGGTCTTGTCGTGGCGGCTCCCCCGGGTGAGGAAGATCTCCATGCCCAGGATCGGCTTCACCCCCGCCCGCCGCGCGGCCAGGTAGAACTCCACCGCCCCGAAGAGGTTCCCGCTGTCGGTGAGGGCGATGGCGGGCATCCCGAGTTCGGCGGCCCGGCCGACGAGACGCGAGACCTTGGCCGCCCCGTCGAGGAGGCTGTAGTCGGAGTGGACGTGAAGGTGGACGAAGGGCTCTGCCAAGATGCTGGGTTCCGTTGTCTGGGTGACCGGGTGTGGGACGGGCCGAACGGCCGGACCCGGCCCGCGGGCGAGGGACGGAGTCTAACCGGACCGCCCCGATTCGGCGAGGGTTCGCTGCGTCGGTTATACCGCCGCGCCGGCCGCCCCAGCAAGCGGGTTGCGCGGCGGCGGCGGGAGCGCGCCGGTCACCGGACGGTCACGGTGAGCGAGCGCTCGGCGCGGTTCCCCACCCGGTCCACCGCCCCCACCTTCCACGTGTGCTCCCCCGGTTCGAGGTCGCGGCGGAGGTGGGCGCTGAAGCGCTGCGCCTCGGGGTTCCAGTCCGCGATGAGCGGGGCGCCGTCCAGGGTCATGGTGAGCCCGCGCCAGGTCACCCCCGCTCCCCGGTCGACGATCCGGGCGACCAGAGCGGGGCGGGCTCCGGCGCCCGGCGTCTCCAGGGTCACCGCGGGGGGAGTGTCGTCGCGGAGGAGGGCGAGGGTTTCGAGGTTGCCCACCGTTCCCGAAACGCCGTCGTCGCTGGTGTCGGCCCCGACCCAGATCCATCCGTCGTCCCACCGGTAGACCGCGAGTCCCCGGCGGGATGAATCGCGATGCGGGGTGAGGGTGACGCGCACCTCCTCCCGAAGCGGCCAGGCCCCGGGT
This sequence comes from uncultured bacterium, assembly GCA_964424285.1. Lineage (GTDB taxonomy): Bacteria > Eisenbacteria > RBG-16-71-46 > JABDJR01 > JABDJR01 > CAVSKL01. Next base: position 1,008 of record CAYRIJ010000182.1, on the reverse strand, counting down.
CCGAGGCGCACCTCGGGGGAGGCCGGCGCCAGCTCGGGTTGGGTCTCCGAGGTTCGCGCCGGTTCGTCGCCCTCGTCCACGGTGATCCACAGGGATCCGTACACCGCGTCCGGCGGAACCCGCATCCGGAACCCGGGGGCGGAGACGACGACCGGCGCGGCGGGGAGGGTGGGGAAGAGCCGTCCCGCCCACGCCGCCCGCTCGGTGTCGGACGCCCCTCCGGGAAGGGTGAGGGTGAAGCTCCACATGCCCCGGCGGGGCGGGACCGGGCGCTCGAGTTCCTCCTCCCATCCCCCGGGCGCGGCGGCGCCGCTCCATCCCCCGCCCAAGGTGTCTCCGGCGTCGTCGCTTCCGGCGAGCACCACGGTTTCGAGCCCCTCCCCGGCCGCCCGCCAGACCAGATACGGGCCGCGGCTCGTAAGCCCGCTCCGCTCTACCCGCCGGCCCCCGAAGGGCGCTCCGGGAAGCGGCGGCTCCACGCTCTCCACCTCCACGTCCTTCCCGGTCACGTTCCCGGCCGCGTCGCTCGCCTCGAAGCGGAGCCGATGCACGCCGGGGGCGAGGCCCGCCCCGAACGGCCGGTCCGGGGAGAGCCACCGCGCCACGTCCTGGTGGGCCTGGGGGGGCGGATCGAGGGCGATCCACCGCTCGTTCCGGCTCCGGGCCAGGGCCTCATTGAAGGTCCACTCCACCTCGTTCGGCCAGTTCCAATCGAAGCGATCGAATCGCACCGCGCTCACCGGCCGCCCATCCATCGACCAGAGCACCTGGTAGGGGGCGACCCGCGACTCCCCCGCCTCCCCCCGGTCCGAGGTCTCGACCCAGACCCGCACCGGCCCGTCGATCCGGAACGCGGGGGACGCCGGGCGGGCGAGATCCACGATCACCGGATCGAGACCGCCGTTCACCCGCACGCCGGCCTCGGCCGGTTCCACCCGGAGGCGGGTGACGGAGGGAGCTACCGTATCGGGAACGCTCCACCCCTGGGTGACCGGGTTCATCGCGACA
>CAYRIJ010000181.1:0-8053 GCA_964424285.1 uncultured bacterium | reverse complement strand
CCGCCGCCCCGGCGCCGACCCCTTCGGAGTGTCCTCCGTTTCCCGGAATCGCCCAGGCCTGGGGCCTGCTCTTCCTGGCCTGGTCGGGGATCTTCCTCGCCGCCATCGTCGTGATGGCGGCCACGGTGGCGCTCAAGGGGGGCGAGCTCGTCATGCCCTCGAGCGCCGCGCTGATCCTGGTGGCCAACTCCGCCGGGTTCGGGGTCGCCCTGGCGCTGGGGTGGAAGTTCACCCGCCTTCCCCTCCGGGAGGTCTTTCCCTTCCGCGCCTTCAACCCGGTGGTCCTCGTCCCTCTGGTCCTGGCCGCGGTGGGAGGCGGGGGGCTGCTCTCGGAGATGGACACCCTTTTCCGGCACCTTCCCCTCCCCGCCGGTCTCCGCGACTTCATGCGGACCGTCGACCGATCGGTGCTGGACATGATGATCCAGTCGTTCTGGCCGTCGGTGGTGGCGGTGGTGCTGATGGCCCCGCTCACCGAGGAGCTCTTCTTCCGGGGGCTCCTGCTCCGGGGGTTCCTCCGCCGCTACTCCCCCCGGAAGGCGCTGGTCGCCTCGGCGTGCTTCTTCGCCCTCGCCCACCTCACCCCCAACCAGCTCATCCCCGCGCTCCTGACCGGGGTCTTCCTGGCCTGGGTGGTGATGCGGACCCGGAACCTCTGGCTCTCCATGTTCACCCACGCGGTCTTCAACGGCCTGAGCGCGATCCAGGTGGGGCTTCTCGGGGCCTCGGCCGCCGAAAGCCTCACCACCGAGCCGCACTTCCAACCCTGGTGGTTGGATCTCAGCTTCCTCGCGGCCCTCGTCCTCGGCATCCTCTGGACCCGGGCCTGGATTCGCGCCCGCTACCCGGAGCCGGCCCCGTCCCCCGAAACCACCTCCTCCGCCGGCGCCTGATCCCGTAGCGCCACCGACACACCCCGGCGCGGCCGCATCACGGCCCGCGCCCCCGCCCCCCGCGGGTCCCCGGTCCTTCCGTGCCGCCCAATCCATTGCCCCTCAGCCGGTTGAAGGGTTCGCGGACCCTCCCGGCGGTTCTGGCACCGGGCTTGCGTTACTGGTGGGCGATCCTGGAAGGGGCCGCGCGCGCGAACCGCAGATCGGCTCGCGGCGCCGAGCTCCGGCGGCAAGGAGGTGGGTGATGACGAACGCAGCACGGAACCCCTGGAAATACGGCCGGCTTCTCCCGGTGGCGGTGGGAATGCTCCTCGGCGCCGCGCTTCTGAGCGGCTGCGACGAGGAACTCTTCCGGCGCGACTGCGGCGATCCCCTGGCCCCGGTGGACGTGAACTCGATCACCGGGGACGGCGAGGTCTATCTCTACTGGACCCCGGTGGATGAGGACAACGTGGATTACTTCGTGGTCTACCGGTCCTCCGCCGCCTACGGGACGTACTTCGAGGTCGGGCACACTTCCGGCGAGGATTTCCTGGACCGGGACGCCCGGAACGGACGCACCTATTTCTACGCGGTGTCCTCGGTGGACTACTGCGGGCACGAGTCGGAGCTCTCCCGGGAGATCGTCCACGACACGCCCCGGCCCGAGGGCTTCGGGGACTCGATGGCCGATGCGGACGGCGCGGACTGGCGCCGGAGCGCGTGGGACTTCAGCGCCTACCGCGCCCTGCCCTGGGATCACGCCGACGCCGACGTCTATTTCATCGTGGCCGACGGAGTGCCTTTCCTGGTGGCCGTCGATCTGGACACCGACATACAGGACGCGGGCTACGCCGGGTTCGACGAGGTGAGCTGGGCCCCCAAGAGCGGGTGGAACCCCAGCGGCGCGGTGGAGGTGATCGCCGGCCACGTCTACGTGGTGTGGACCCGGGACGACCACTACGCCAAGGTGCGGGTCACCTCGGTCGGCAACCGCACGCTCCGCTTCGACTGGGCCTATCAGGTGGATCGCGGCAACCCCGAGCTGGCCCCCCGGCCGCCCCGGGAGAGCGCGCCCCTCGGCGTGATCCCCTCGGTCCGCCGGGCGGGGTGACCGCGGGGACCACGCGGGTGAAGGCGATGCAACCAGCACACGGTTTTCTCCAGTGCAGATCTCCCCAGGAGGGAAGAGTCATGAAAACGAAACGCACGATGATCTCGATCCTGGCCGGGCTCGGCCTCGTGGCGGGGGCGGCGGTCGCCTCCGGCTCGGCCTCCGGCGGAGCCTCCGGTTCGGTGAGCGCGGCGTTCCGTTCCGGCACCGTGGACGCCCAGGTGGTCCTGGCCGGCCGGGACGGCTCCCGCACCCTCGACCCCCGGTTGATCCCGGTGCCGGTGGAACGCTACGGCGACCTCGCGGTGGACGTGTGGACCGATGCCGGTAACGGCGCCGCCCTCCGCCCCGGTGAGGACGTGACGGTCACGTTCCGGGTGACCCGGAGCGCCTACGTGGCGGTCTACGACATCGACACCAACGGCCGGGCCAGGCTGCTCTTCCCCACCCGCCGCGGCGACGACGGCTGGGTGCGCTCCGGCGAGCTCATGCGGCTCCCCGAGCGGGGCGACGGCTACCGGTTGATGGTGACCGGGCCGGCGGGGACGGAGCGGATCGTGGCCCTGGCTTCGGACAAGCCCCTGGTCGGCCGGTGGGAACGGTTCGCGGACGAGGACCTGCGGAGCTCGATCCGGGACGACGACGAGGGGTACGCCCGCTACCGGACCTACGGCGAGGGGATGGACCTTTCCGGTGAGAGCAACGTCTCGGTCCGTCCGTCGGAGCGCTCCGGGAAGACCGTGGCCCCGCGGGTGGTCCCGGCTCCCATCGCCCCCCGGCTGGTCCCGGTCCCGGTCCGCCGGAGCGGGATCGCCCGGGACGAGACCTGGTTCCGGGTGGCTCCGGCCCGGCGGTGGCGGTAGAACTGGTTGTGAAATAAGGATTTCGGGGGTTCCGGCTCCGGCTCGCGCCACTCCGACGCACCGGAACCCCCGATTCGGACGCGCGCGTCGGGGATAGATTCGGCCCCATCTCCGGCGGGCGGGGGGCCCCCACTCGGGGGGCCCCTTCTCTTTGGGGGGACCCCGGGGAATCCCGGATCCGGCGGGCCCGGCTTTTCGGGAACCGGAGGCCCCCGCGAGGGGTCCAACCTCCTGCCGACCCGCGCTTTGCCGCGTCGGAGATATGGGTTAGGGTGTTGTGTCCCGAAGCTGCCCTGACCCGGATGCCGACCTCCCCGACCCAAAGAGCCCGCATGAAATTTCAGCCAGCGTTCCTGTGGATGTCTCTCGCCGTGATTGGGCTCGGGGCCTGGATCGCGCCGCCGTGCGCGCGCGCCGAGGCTCCGCCTCCCGGAACCGTGCCCCGTCCCTGTTTCGTCCCCTCACCCCCACAGAAGATGGGCCTCCACCGGCCGGTGGTGGGCGCCCCCTCGCCGGCCCGGATGGCCGCCGCCGCGGCCGGGATCGGCGGGCCGGCCTTCCACTACCACGACGACCACCTGACCGAGGCGGGGATCCAGCTCGGGACCGGCGCGCCCTTTCCCCGCCGGGTTCACGCCATCGCCATCCTGGTGGACTTCGACGACGAGCCCATGGGGAGCGGCTTCAAGGATCAGGCCGCCGACTCCACCCAGCTCTACTTCAAGCGGGTCCTCACCGACCTGAGCCAGATGTACGACCAGATGTCGGGGGGACAGCTCACCGTCGACTGGGAGCTGACCGGGAAGGTCTATCGCCTTCCCCATACCATGGCCTGGTACGGCCTCGACGATTCCATCGCCGCCCGGGAGGGCGCGCTCTGCCAGGATGCGGTCCAGACCGCCGACCCCGACGTGGATTTCGGCCGATACGACCGCTTCATCCTCTTCCACGCCGGGCCGGGCCAGGAGGCGGACATCAACGACGACTCGCGGGAGGAGATCTGGTCGGTCTTCTTCCGCCAGGTGGACTTCCAGTACTGGCTGGACACTCCCGACGCGGCGCGGGGCATCCGCACCATGGACACCGACGCCCGGGGGGACACGATCTACGTTCCCAACGTGGTGGTCCTGCCCGAGACGGAAACCCAGGACGGCTACGAGTTCGGCATCATGGGCACCACCGCCCACGAGTTCGGCCACAGCTTCGGGCTTCCCGACCTCTACGACACCACCGGACCCGCCGACTTCATCTTCGCCGACAGCCAGGGGATCGGCGCCTTCGGGCTCATGGGCTCGGGGATCTGGAACGACAACGGGTTCTTCCCGGCGGAGTTCTGCGCCTGGAGCAAGTTCTACATGGGGTGGCTCCGCCCCGAGGTGATTCGCCCCGACGACGCGGGCGGAGAGCGATCGGTGGCGGTCCGGGCGGTGGAGATCGCGCGCCGGGACGGGGCGGTCCGGATCCCCATGGGCGGGGACGAGTACCTCCTCATCGAGAACCGGCTCCGCGACTACAACGGAAACGGGAAGTTCGACTTCAACGACGTGGACGGCGACTCCGTGTTCACCTTCTGGGGGGACGACTACCAGGGCGCCGAACTCGACTACTACCTTCCCCGGAACATCGAGGGCCCCTCCGGCCGGCAGTACGACGGCTCCGGGCTCCTCATCTGGCACATCGACGAGTCGATCGTCCGGGACCTCCTCTACTACAACCTGGTGAACGCGGACGCCCAGCACAAGGGGGTGGACCTGGAGGAGGCGGACGGGATCCAGGACCTGGACAAGCTGGAGTTCACCTTCGAAGCCTTCGGGGACGCCCGCGACTCCTACTGGGCTCCCAACGCCACCGAGTTCACGCCGGTCACCACGCCCAACACCGACGGCTACGGCCGCACCCGGACCGGGATCTGGATCACCGACATCTCGGCGCCCGCGGACACCATGACCCTGAAGGTGCGGTTCACCTCTCCGGACGGAGGCGCGACCGGCGACTTCAAGCCGGGGTGGCCCCGGGACCTCCCGGGGCGGGTGGGGGACTTCCAGCCGGTGGCCGGGGACCTGAACGCGGACGGGCAGATGGAGATCATCGTGTCCGCCACCGACACCTCGGGAATCGGGGGCCCGTTGATCCTGGCCCCCGACGGCTCGTCCTATCTCCCCCCGGGAGGGACGCCGCGCCTGCTCTCCCACGGCCGTCTGCGCTCCGATCCGATCGTGGTGAACCTGGATCCGGACCAGGACCCCCACCCCGAGGTGGTGTGGGTGAGCGGGGACACCCTCTACGCCATGCTGGGGAACGGGATGTACCTGGGCTTCGACGGGGTGTTGCGGCTCGATCCGACCCCGTTCTACGTCCTCCCCCCGGGGGGAGGACGGGTGCATCTCACCGCGGGGAACCTCGACCGGCCCCTGGACGACCGCCCCGAGATCCTGGTCTCGGCCCCGGCGGGAGCGGCGGCCGAGAGCACGGTAGTCCTGGCCGTGGCCTATACCCCCGGAGTCGGAAGCTCGCTACGGACCCGCGTGACCTACCCCGGTGACGCCTCTCTCTCCAGCACCCTGGCCGACGAAGACGGCGTGGACCGGGGGCTCATGGAGATCGCCACCTCGGTGAGGACCGCCGAGGGCGGCTACCTGGCCGTGGCCCTCCTCTATGAACACCTCCAGCCGAACGGGCAGTACATCGCCGTGCCCTACAAGTACTCCTTCGGAGACACCGTGGCCATGAGCGCGCCGGTGGTGGGGGACCTGAACCGCGACGGTCTGGACGACATCGTGGTGGTGGATTCCCGGGGCTGGCTCCACGCTCTCGACGTCAAGGTCTCCTCCAGCGACGGGATGACCAAGAACCTGAGGGATCCGAACGACTTCCCGCCCGCGGGCTCCGACGACCACGCCGATTTCAACGAGCTGGCCGGCTTCCCGGTGAAGTTCCGCACGGTCTACGAGGGAGAGGTGCTCCCCTCCGAGGACGCGGTGAGCCTGGCCGACCTGGACGGCGACGGCTATCTGGAGATCCTGGCCTTCACCCCGCTCAACGTGCTCCACGTCTACAACTACAACGGGACCCCGGTTCTCTCCACCCCGACCCTGGTGCCGGGAGAGGACCGGTTCACCCGTCCCTTCCTCTCTCCCCTGGTGGCCGACCTGGGGACCGGCCTCACGAACCAGCTGCTCCTCCCCCTGGCCGACGGCCAGGTCCGGGGTCACGACCCCCGGGGCCGTCCGATCCCGGGGTGGGCCTATCTCGGCGGCGGGGAAGGGGGAACCTATCCCGTCCTCACCGATCTGGACCACGACGGCGTTCTGGACCTGGTGACCGTGGAGGACGTGACGGTGGCGGTCCCGCTCGAGAACGACCGGGGCGACGAATCGCCGGACGCGGTCAAGGTGGGCCGGGTGGTGGTCCGGGAAGTGGGGGCGGGAACCCCCGGGGGCGCCTGGCCGGTCTACCGCCACGACGCCTCCCGGTCGGGCCGGGCCGGGACGCCCCAGACCGCGGGCGGAGAACCCCGCGGCAGCGGCCTCTTCGACCAGGCCTTCGTCATGCCGAATCCGGCGGTGCGGAAGGCCCCGGCGATCCACTACCGGGTGCGATCCAACGTCCAGCGGGTGACCATCGAGATCCACGACATGGCGGGGGCGAAGGTGCGAAGCCTGACCGGGACCGTCTATCCCAGCACGGACAACCTGGTGTCCTGGGACCTCACCAACGAGCGTGGGAACGGCGTGGCGCCGGGCCTCTACCTGGCGCGGCTGCAGGCGGAGGCGGGGAACCGGGTGGAGGTGAAGATGCTTCGCTTCGTGGTGGTGCGATGAGGGCGGAGGACGCGACCGGCCGCGCCGCCGCTGCTGCAGTTGGATTTCCCGGCGCCGCGCGCATCGCGGTCCCGGATGCCGGCGCGTTCCCGGCGGTCCCCCGCGCCGCGCGGAATGCCTGCCGCAAATCCGCCCCATCGTCTAGAATGGGCGGCGTGACGGCCGGAGGCTCCCCCCGGGGGCGAACCGGCCCGACAACCTGGAGGTTCGGAATGACACGACGCGTGGGGGCGATCGCCCTCGGTATCCTGGCTTTCTGCCTGGTCGCCGCTCCGCCGGCGGCCCTGGCCGCCGACCCGGGGCTCACCGTGCTGAGCTTTCTCAAGCTCGGCGCCGGGGCGCGGGCGGCATCGATGGGGGACGCCTACGTGGCGGTGGCCAGGGACGCCAGCGCCGCCTACTGGAACCCCGCCGGCCTCCTGGGCATCGAGCGCAACGACGTGATCGGGGTCCACAACGCCTGGATCCAGGACCTCAACCACGAGTTCGTCGCGTTCGGGGCCCATCGCGGGCGCCACGCGGTGGGACTCTCCTTCATCGGGCTCTACACCCCCGACCTGGAACAGCGAAACGACCAGGGGGACTTCACCGGTCACTTCGGGTTCTCGGACAACGCCTTCGCCGCGTCCTACGCCTTCCAGGCCGCGGACCGGGTGGGGGTGGGGGCCACCGCCCGCTACGTGCGGGAGTCCATCGTGGGTACCACCGACGGGGATTTCGCCCTCGACGGCCTGGCCTTCGATGTGGGCGGCACCTGGGACACCCCCTTGAACGGGGTGAGCGCGGGCGCGGCGCTCCGGAACCTCGGCGGCCAGCTCTCCTATAACTTCGCCAACGCGGGGAGCTTCGATCTCCCCACCACCCTGCAGGCCGGTCTCGCCTTCCACCGCGCCGACGTCCGGGGCGGGATGATCACCGTCTCCGGCGACGTCCTGGCGGTGAGCGGCACCGACGCCTCGGTCCGGATGGGCGCGGAGTACGCCTACCGCGGGGCGTTCATGGTGGGCGCCGGCTACAAGACCGGCCTCGAAAACGAGAACGTGAGCTTCGGGGTGGGCTACGAGAACGGGATCCGTGTCCACTACGCGTTCACCCCGCTCTACGCCGACCTCGGAAACAGCCATCGCATCTCCCTCGGCTACGCCTGGTAGGCCCGGGAGTTCCGGGGTGCGACGCATCGCCCTCGCCCTGATCCTGTGCGGGATCGCGGCGGGGGCGTTTCCATGGGGGGCGCCCGGCCTCGGGGCGCCGCTTCCCCCCCCCGTCCCCCGGACCGTTCCCGGCGAGGTGGTGGTGATCGGGCGGGAGACCGCGGGGAAGGCCGGGGTCCTCGGGCGGGACGCCGCGGGGACGTGGAAGGAGCGGGCGCGGGGGCTCGGGGTC
>CAYRIJ010000180.1:0-8079 GCA_964424285.1 uncultured bacterium | reverse complement strand
GGACGGCGGGGAACCCCCGCCCGGCGGGGCTGGTAGAATCGTGGACGACGGGACAGGAGACGCACGAAACCAGGAGGAGGGATCGTGGCCAAGTACATTTTCGTGACCGGAGGAGTGGTGTCCTCCCTGGGCAAGGGGATCGCCGCCTCGTCCCTGGGGTATCTCCTCAAGGCGCGGGGGCTCCGGGTGACCCTCCAGAAGTGCGACCCGTACCTGAACGTGGACCCGGGGACCATGAGCCCCTTCCAGCACGGCGAGGTCTACGTCACCGACGACGGCGCGGAGACCGATCTCGATCTCGGCCACTACGAGCGATTCATCGACCGGAGCCTCTCCCGGGTCAACAACGTCACCACCGGCCAGATCTACGACACCATCATCCGCCGGGAACGCGGAGGCGAGTACCTGGGAAGCACGGTCCAGGTCATTCCTCACGTCACCGACGAGATCAAGCGGCGGATCCGCGAGGTGGGGGACGCCGAAGGGGTGGACGTGGCCATCGTGGAGATCGGGGGGACGGTGGGGGACATCGAGAGCCTGCCCTTCCTCGAGGCCATCCGACAGATGCGGCTCGACCTCCCCCGCGACGCGACCATGGTCATCCACCTCACCTACGTCCCGTACCTGAAGGCGGCGCGGGAGATGAAGACCAAGCCCACCCAGCACAGCGTCCGCGAGCTGCGGGAGATCGGGATCCAGCCCGACGTTCTCATGTGCCGCACCGAGTGGAGCCTCACCCCCTCCATCCGCGAGAAGCTGGCGCTCTTCTCCAACGTCCACAAGCAGAGCGTGATCGAGGCCCCGGACGTGGAGAGCATCTACGAGGTGCCGCTCACCCTTCGCCGCGGCGAGCTCGACGCCCGGGTGCTGGAGACGCTGAACCTCACCGCGCCCGAGCCCGACCTCGACGAGTGGACCGCCATGGTGCAGAAGCTCAAGGAGGCCCCCGAACGCGGCACCATCGCGGTGGTGGGGAAGTACACCCATCTCCGCGACGCCTACAAGAGCATCATCGAGGCGATCAGCCACGGCGGGGTGGCCAACGACTCGCGGGTGCGGATCCGCTGGATCGACTCCGAGGAGATCGAGCAGAAGGGGGCGGACGCCCTCCTCGCTGAGGTGGACGGGGTGCTGGTCCCCGGTGGGTTCGGCGACCGCGGCATCGAGGGCAAGGTCCAGGCGGTCCGCTGGGCCCGGGAGAAGCGGGTGCCCTTCTTCGGGATCTGCCTGGGGATGCAGTGCGCCACCATCGAGTTCGCTCGGAACGTCTGCGGCCTGGACGACGCCAACTCGAGCGAGTTCAACCCCGAGACCCCCCACCCGGTGATCGATCTCATGGCCGAGCAGCGGGACCAGACCGTCATGGGGGGGACGATGCGGCTCGGCGCCTACGACTGCCTGCTCGAGCCCGGATCGGTGGCCCGGAAGGCCTACGGGAGCGCCGAGGCCTCGGAACGCCATCGCCACCGCTACGAGTTCAACAACGCCTACCGCGAGATCTTCAAGAAGCACGGCATGCGCATCTCCGGGGTGAACCCCAAGCGCGACCTGGTCGAGGTGATCGAGCTACCCGATCATCCCTGGTTCGTGGCGGTGCAGTACCACCCCGAGCTCCGCTCGCGCCCCAACCGCCCCCATCCCCTCTTCCGCGACTTCATCCACGCCGCCCTGGCCCGATCGGAGAGCGACGCCGGCGACCCGGCGGTCACCGCGGGGCGCTCGTGAACCTTCCCGAACGCCCGGTCACCGCGGGCTCGGTCCGCTTCGACGGCACCCGGCTGGGGATCATCGCCGGACCCTGCGTGGTGGAGGACCGGGGGATGACCCTGGAGGTGGCGGCCGAGCTCAAGCGCCTGGCCGGCAATCACGGCCTTCCCTTCGTTTTCAAGTCCTCCTATGCCAAGGACAACCGCTCCTCGGTGCGGTCCTTCCGCGGGCCCGGTCAGGAGGAGGGCCTGGCGGTGCTGGAGGAGGTGCGCAGCAAGCTCGGCCTACCGGTGCTCTCGGACGTCCACACCCCCGAGGAGGTCCCGCGGGCGGCCGAGGCGCTGGACGTGCTCCAGATCCCCGCGTTCCTTTGCCGGCAGACCTCGCTCCTGGAAGCGGTGGGGGCGACGGGGAAACCGGTGAACCTCAAGAAGGGCCAGTTCCTGGCCCCCGGAGACATGGCCAAGGCGGTGGAGAAGGTGCGGGAGGCGGGATCGGACCAGGTCATGGTCACCGAGCGTGGGGCGAGTTTCGGCTACCACAACCTGGTCGTGGACATGCGGAGCATCCCCATCATGGCCGCCACCGGCTGCCCGGTGGTCTACGACATCACCCACAGCCTTCAGCTCCCCGGTTCCGGCGAGGAGACCGGCGGGGAGCGCCAGTACGCCCTTCCCCTGGCCCGGGCCGCGGTGGCCGCGGGGGTCCACGCCGTCTTCTTCGAGGCCCATCCCGATCCCGCCGAGGCGCTGAGCGACAGCTCCACCCAGCTTCCCCTGGCCGAGGTCGGGGCGTTGCTCCGGAGCCTGGTCCGGGTGTGGAACGCGCTCCAGGAGGAGGAGTGATGGCGGAGGCGATCCGGGCCCTGGTGCTCGACGTGGACGGGGTGCTCACCGACGGCGGCATCATCCTCGACGACCGGGGGCGCGACGCCAAACGCTTTCACGCCCGGGACGGGGTGGGGGTGAAGCTCGCCCTGGCCGCGGGCTGGCGGGTGCTCTTCCTCACCGCGCGGGGGTCCCTCTCCGCGCGGCAGCGGGCCACCGAGATGGGGGCGGAGTGGGCGATCGGGGTGGGGCGCAAGGACCGGTTCCTCGACCGCTGGCTGGAGGAGGCGGGGATCGACTGGAGCGAGGCCGCCTACGTGGGGGACGATCTTCCCGATCTCCGGTGCCTCCGCCGGGTGGGATGGCCGGTCGCGGTGGCCGACGCCTGCCGCGAGGTGCGCGCGGCCGCCCGCTACGTGACCTCGGTCCCGGGGGGGGCGGGAGCGGTGCGGGACGCGGTGGAGTGGCTGCTGGACCGGGCGGGGATCCGCGAGGCGATCGTGGAGGGGTTCGCGAGCCGCGACGAGGGATTCGCGGTGGGGCGCGAGGAGACCGGCGGCGGCCCGGACGCCGAGGGCGGCGGCTCCCGATGAGCGCCGAGGGCGGGTCGTCCATGAACGCCGGGACCGGGCTCGATCCCCTCGAGATCGCCCGCGACGTCCTGAGCCGCGAAGGCGACGCGCTTCGCGCGGTCGCCGGGCGCCTGGGCGAGAGCTTTCGCCGCGCGGTGGAGATCCTGGAAGCCGCCTCGGGCCGGGTGATCGTGACCGGGGTGGGGAAGAGCGGGCTGGTGGGGACCAAGATCGCCGCCACCTTCACCTCCACCGGAACCCCGGCGTTCTTCCTCCATCCCACCGAGGCGCTCCACGGCGACCTGGGGATCGTGGGGCCCAAGGACGTGGTGCTCGCGCTCTCCAAGAGCGGGCGGAGCGCGGAGCTGTTGCACCTCCTCCCGCACTTCGAACGGCTCGGGACCCCGGTGATCGCGCTGGTGGAGTCGGCCGAAAGCCCCCTGGGCCGAAGCGCCACCGTGGTCGTCGCCCTCGGCCGGATCGAGGAGGCGTGCTCCCTGGACATCGTCCCCACCTCCAGCAGCACCGCGGCCATGGCGGTGGGGGACGCCCTGGCGGTGGCGCTGCTTCGGCGGCGGGGGCTCACCCGCGAGGACTTCGCCTACGTCCATCCCGGAGGGCTCATCGGACGCCAGGTGGCGCGACGGGTGCGGGAGCTCATGCACGGCGGCGCCGCGCTTCCCACCGCCTCCGACTCCGTCACCCTGCGCGAGGCGCTGGTGGAGATCGTGGACAAGGGTCTCGGCGTGGTGGTCCTGGTGGACGGCGCGGGCGGGTTGGCCGGGGTGCTCACCGACGGCGACCTCAAGCGCGTGCTCCTCGGACCGGTCCAGGGGGATCTCCTCGGCGAGCCGGTGAGCCGGTTCATGTCCCGCGCCCCCCGCACCATCGCTCCCGACGCGCTGGTGGCGGCGGCGGTCCGCGAGATGGAGGCCCGCCGCCCCGGCGCGGTGACCAACCTCGTGGTGGTGGAGGGCGGGCGGCCGGTGGGGATCATCCACCTCCACGACTGCCTCCGGGCCGAGGCCGCGCGGACCGAGTCCTGACCCCGCCGGCGCTCGTCCGCCCCACGAACGCGGTTTGGCACGCCCCTTCCCACCGTGCCAACCTTTTTGGCACAAGGGTTGCTTGACCGGCCTCCAAACCTCTGTTAGCCTCAAGTCTTGACGGTAGTTACCGATATGAATACCAAGGAGTTGCGAAGAAAGGGGCGGTTCCGTCTGGCCCGGGTCCTGCCCGGGCTCCTTTCGTGGCTGCCGGAGCCGGCGGGGCGTGAACTCTGCGTCTGGATCGGCCGGGGAGGGTACCTTCTGGTGGGCCGGGACCGCCGGCTGGCCCGGGAGAACCTGGCCCGGGTCTATCCCGGATGGCCGCGGGATCGGATCGACCGGGAGGCGCGGCGGGTCTTCGAGGAGATCGGCCGCACCGCGTACGACTTTCTGAGATATCCGGCCCTGGAGCCGGAGACGCGACGCGGGATGGTCGCGTTCGAGGGGCGGGAGCACCTGGACGCGGCGCTCCAGGAAGGCCGGGGGGCGGTCATCGTGACCGGACACCTGGGCAACTGGGAAATCCTGGCCGCGGCCCTGGTGGAGGCGGGCTACCCGCTTCTCGCCGTGGCCCGGCCGCTTCGCGAGGCCCGGCTGGACCGGGCGCTCCGCGAGCATCGGTTGAAGATGGGGGTGCGCACGCTCTCGAGCGAGGCCCTCCCCCTCCAGGCCCTCCGGCATCTGCGGGGGGGCGGGTTTCTGGGGATCCTGGCCGACCAGCGCATCAAGCGGGGAGGAGTGACGGTGGATTTTCTGGGACAGCGGACGCGCATGACCGAGGGCCCGGCGCGGCTTGCCGTGGCGTCGGGCGCCCCGCTCATTCCGCTGGGGATCCACCGGCGTCCCGACCACACCCACCGGGTGACCGTGCTCCCCCCGGTCCGGTGCGCCTCCGGCTCCACCGCGGAGGCGCTGACCCAGGACGTCGCCCGCGCCCTCGAGAGCCTGATCCGCCGCGCCCCGGAGCAGTGGATCTGGATCCACCCCCGCTGGGAAGGGGCGGCTCCGGCGGCCGCCGAGGCTCCCGGCCGGAGCTGGGTGGGCGGACGACCCGGGGCGGGAGGGCCGACGTGCGTTTCCGGTTAGGCTCCCGGCATATCCGTCGATGGCTGGGGGGGCCGGCGCTCCCGGTGGCGATCGCGCTCACCGCAATCCTGGCCCTGGGGGCCTGCGGAGGGAAGGAGGCTCCCAACGGGGCCTCGGAGGAGTCGAGCGGGGCGGATCGGGAAATCCGCGGGTTCGAACTCACCGAGACCCACGATGGACGCCGGGCCTGGGTGCTTCACGCCGAGACCGCCTGGCGGTTCTCCAACTTCGACGAAGTCAAGCTCCAGAACCCGAAGCTCGAGTTCTACGACGACCAGGGAGAGATCACGTCGGTCCTGACCGCCCGGAAGGGGACGGTGGACGAGAAGTCGGGGAACATGACCGCCGAGGAGGCGGTGCTCCTCGTCACCACCGACGGCGACACCCTGGAGACCACCGACATGAACTATGCGAAGGACGAGGATAAGATAACCGGGCCGGGCCTGGTCCGGATCCGAAAGCCGGATCGCGTGCTCACCGGCGTCGGCTTCGAAGCCAAACCCGACCTGTCCGAATACCAGGTGAAACAGGATGTCCACGTCACCATCATCGACCGTGAGCGAAGCCTCTCGACCGGGCCCTGAGGCCGGGGCCGCGCTCCGGCTCTCGGCCGAGAACCTGGAGCGCCGTTACGGCAAGGTCAAGGTCGTGGACGGGGTCTCGCTGGACGTATACCCCGGCGAGGTCGTGGGACTTCTCGGACCCAACGGGGCGGGGAAGACCACCACCTTCTACATGATCGTGGGGTTCCTGAAGGCGGACCGCGGGAAGATCCTCCTCGGAGACCGGGACATCACCCGGCTTCCCATGTACCGGCGCGCGCGGCTGGGGATCGGGTATCTTCCCCAGGAAGCCTCGGTCTTCCGGAAGCTCACGGTGCGGGAGAACATCCTGGCCATTCTCGAGACCCTGGGCCTGGATCGCCGGGAGCGCGACAAGCGCCTCGAGGAACTCCTGAACGAGCTGGACATCGCCAAGCTCGCCGACCGCAAGGGCTACAACCTGTCCGGCGGGGAGCGGCGCCGGGTGGAGATCACCCGGGCCCTGGTCACCGAACCGCGCTACCTTCTGCTGGACGAGCCCTTCGTGGGAATCGACCCCATCGCGGTGGGGGAGATCCAGGAGATCATCGACCGGCTCCGCCAGCGGGGCCTCGGCATCCTGATCACCGATCACAGCGTGCGCGAGACCCTTCGCACCACCGATCGCGCCTACATCCTGTACGAGGGGAAGATCCTTCTTTCCGGAACCTCGGACGAGCTGGCCCGGGACCCCATGGCCCGCCGGATCTACCTCGGCGAGCAGTTCGTCCTCTAGAAAGGTCGTGACGAAGTCATGGAAATGAAACACCAGCTTCGCCAGACGCAGAAGCAGACGCTGATCATGACCATGAAGCTTCGACAGGCGTTGAAGCTTCTGACCCTGCCCACCCTGGAGCTCCGGGAGGAACTCCGGACCGAGCTTCAGACCAACCCCCTCCTGGAGGAAGTGGACGAGATCACCGAAACCCCGGAGGTGAGCGCGGACGGGGAAAGGACCGAGGGGGAGGCCGAAGAGAGCGGGAAGGACGACGAGGTGGACTGGGAGGCCTATCTCCAGGACGCCAGCGATACCGGCACCAGCTTTGCGGCCGAGCGCAAGGAGGAGCAGTACGAGCGGGTCAACGTCTCCACCGTGACCATGGAGGAGACGCTCCGCTCCCAGATCCTGACCCGGCCGATGGGGCCGGAGGACGAGCTCGTCATGGACTTCCTCCTGGGCTCCCTCGACGACCGCGGGTACCTCACCCTGTCCACCGAGGAGATCGTCGAGCACACCGGAACCGAGCCCGAACGGGTGGAGCGCCTGGTGCGGTTGCTCCAGGAGTGCGAGCCGCTGGGGGTGGGGGCCCGGGACCTGCGGGAATCGCTCCTGGTGCAGCTTCGCGGCCGCGGGGAGGGGGATTCCCTGGCCTACCGGATCGTGGAGGAGCACTGGGAGTCGCTCACGAACCGGCGGCTCACCGACATCGCCCGTTCCTCGAAGGTCTCGGTCAAGGAGGTGCAGGCCGCCCTCGACGAGATCGCCACCCTGAACCCCAACCCGGGGTCCCAGATGGCCGGGGAGGACGCCCGCTACGTGTACCCCGATCTGGTGGTGGAGCGGGTGGGCGACGACTACGTGGTCTTCCTGAACGACCGCAACGTCCCCCGGCTCCGCATCAACCGGGCCTACGAGCGCGTGCTGCTCGATCAGGGCGGGGGGGACCAGAAGACCAAGGACTTCGTGAAGACCAAGCTCAAGTCCGCCCGCTGGATCGTCCAGACCATCGAACAACGGCGGCGCACCATGGTCAAGGTCATGACCAAGATCGTGGAGAAGCAGCGGGGGTTCTTCGACCACGGCGTGCTGCAGCTGAAGCCCCTGACCCTCCAGGACGTGGCCCGGGAAATCGAGATGCACGAATCCACGGTGAGCCGGGTGACCAGCGGCAAGTACGTCCAGACCCCCCGCGGGGTGTTCGAGCTCAAGTTCTTCTTCTCCAGCGGCCTCGGAACCTCGGACGGAGACGACATCTCGTCCAAGGCGGCCCGGGAGAAGATCACCCGCCTGATCGAAGGAGAGGAAAAGCATCGCCCCCTCTCCGACCAGAAGATCGCGGATACCCTGAAGGCGGACGGGGTGGACATCGCCCGGCGCACGGTGGCCAAGTACCGGGAGCAGCTCGGTATCTCCAGCGCCCGCATGAGGAAACGTCATTAGCCCGGCGGGGGACGGCGACCCGGCGCGGCGTCGGACCGGCCAGCCGATGGGAACAAGGGAGGATCGAGATGAAGATTGAAATCAGCACCCGGCACT
>CAYRIJ010000179.1:1568-8085 GCA_964424285.1 uncultured bacterium | reverse complement strand
GTAGATGGGGCTCGTCTTGTCGTGGAGCGCCACCGGGTTCACCACGTCGTTGGCTCCCAGCACGATGACCACGTCGGTGTTCTTGAAGTCGTCGTTGATGGCGTCCATCTCGAAGAGCTTGTCGTAGGGAACGTTGGCCTCGGCCAGGAGCACGTTCATGTGTCCCGGCATGCGGCCGGCCACCGGGTGGATGGCGTAGGAGACCTTGATCCCGTTCTTCTCCAGCAGGCTTCCCAGTTCGGCGGCGGCGTGCTGGGCCTGGGCCACGGCCAGACCGTAGCCGGGGACGAAGACCACGCTGCTCGCGCTCTCCAGGAGCATCGCCGCTTCCTCGGCCCCCACCGACTTGACGTTGGTGTAGCCGCCCTTGCCGGCACCGCCGGTGGCCGCGGTGGCTCCGAAGCCGCCGAAGAGGACGTTGGCCAGGGAGCGGTTCATGGCCTTGCACATGATGTCGGTGAGGATGATCCCCGAGGATCCGACCAGGGAGCCGGCGATGATGAGAAGGTTGTTCTTGATCACGAACCCGGTGAGGGCGCCGGCGATCCCGGAGTAGGCGTTCAGGAGGCAGATCACCACCGGCATGTCGGCTCCGCCGATGGGGATGGTGAGCCCGACCCCGAGGAAGAGGGCGGCGATGCCCAGCACCACCACGCCCACGATCATCGCGGTCTCGGTGCCGCCCATGAACCCGGCCCACACCCCGAGGGCGACCGCGGCCACCAGGAACACGATGTTGACCACGTGACGTCCGGGGAAGAGCACCGGCTGCTCGTTCACCCAGCCCTGGAGCTTACCCGCGGCGATGATGGAGCCGGAGAAGGTCACCGCTCCCACCAGCACCGAGAGCATGACGGTGATGGCCACGTCGGGCCCCCCGAAGGGCGCCCCGACCTTGGACAGCACGCCGCCCCCGAGCTTGATCGAGTGCTCGTAGAAGTAGGAGTAGGCCACGAACATCGAGGCCAACCCCCCGAACCCGTTGAACACCCCCACCATCTGAGGCATCGAGGTCATGGGCACGGTGTAGGCCCAGAAGAGCCCCAGCGCCGAACCCATGATGATGGGGATGATGATGTAGAGGATGTGAAACTGCCCCCCGGTCAGAAGATCGGCGACGGTGGCCAGGATGGCGATTGCCATACCCACCAGCGAGGTCCTGTTTCCGCCCCTGGCGGATCGGACCCGGGACAATCGCTGCAGTCCAATGATGAAGAGGACGGCGGCGATCATGTACGTGACTTGGATAAGATCTCTCATGGCCGGCCTCTCCTAGTTCTTCCGCTGGAACATCTGAAGCATCCGGTCGGTCACTGCGTAACCGCCCACCACGTTGGTGATCGCGAAGAACACCGCCAACATCCCGAGCAGCGTGCCGACCTCGAAGTTCTGCTGGCTGGCCTGGAACAGGGCCCCCACGATCGTGATGCCGGAGATCGCGTTGGATCCCGACATGAGGGGGGTGTGCAGGGTCGGCGGCACCTTCGAGATCACGTAGAAACCCACGTAGGTGGCGAGGATCGCCACGTAGAGCGCCACCAGGAGCGGGTGGTACGGAAGCTTGTAGGTTTCCGTCATCACGCCGATCATGAGGACGCCGTTACCGGCGAGAACGTCCAGGGGCAACATCGTTACTCCCCTCCTTTCAGCCGCTCCGCGACCGCGGGCAGCCTGACCTCGCCGCCGTGGGTGACCATGCAGGCGGCGTTGATCTCGTCCTCGAGGTCGAGGTTGAGTTCGCCCTTCGGATAGAGGTGCTGCATCACGTAGTGCAGGTTCTTGGCGTACATGTCGCTCGCGTGGAACGGCACGGTCCCGGGAATGTTGAGGGTCCCCATGATGGTGACCCCTTCCTTCACCACCGTCTCCCCGGGCTCGGTGAGCTCGCAGTTTCCGCCGCGCTCGGCGGCCAGGTCCACGATGACCGATCCGGTGCGCATCTCCTGGACCATGTCCGGGGAGATGAGCTTCGGGGCGGGCTTTCCGGGGACGAGCGCGGTGGTGATCACCACGTCGGCCTCCACGACGTGCTTGCGGACGATCTCGCGCTGCTTCCGGAGGAACTCCTCGGAGGCCTCCTTGGCGTAGCCGCCCTCGGTCTCCATGGCCTCGTCGGTGGGGACCTCGATGAACCGGCCCCCGAGGCTCTGCACCTGCTCCTTGACCGCGGGGCGGACGTCCGAGACCTCGACCACCGCGCCGAGGCGCTTGGCGGTGGCGATGGCCTGCAGGCCCGCCACCCCCGCTCCCATGATCACCACCTTGGACGGGGCGATGGTCCCGGAGGGGGTCATCATGAGCGGGAAGATCTTGGGGAGCTTCTCCGCGGCCATGATCACCGCCTTGTACCCGGCGAGATTGGCCTGGGAGGACAAGGCGTCCATGCTCTGGGCCCGGGTGATCCGCGGCATCTGGTCCATCGCGAAGGCGGTGACCTTGCGCCGGGCCAGGATCTTGACCGCATCCAGGTTTTCCAGGGGCCACAGGAAGGACACCAGGATGGCGCCTTCCCGCACCATCTCCGCCTCGTGCTTCCCGGACGTGTCGTTCATGCGGGGGGGGTGGAGCTTCAAGACCACGTCCGCGCCGCCGTACAGGGCTGCCACGTCCGAACTTACGGTGGCCCCGGCCTCGGTCAGGGCCTGGTCGGGAATGGAGGCTCCCACCCCCGCACCCGCCTCGACGGTCACGGAGTGCCCCTCCTTGACCAGTCGCTTCACCGTGTCCGGATTCGTGGCCACACGCGTCTCACCGGGAACGATCTCCCTTGGGATAAAGAGCGTCGCCATCCTGATCCTCGCTTATTGAAATTGTCCCGTATCCGGGCCCCGCCGGGCCGTTTCCGGCGGAAGCCAAACGACGGCGATTCTACGGAGTCTCCCCCGGTCCGTCGAGGGCCGAATCTTGAATTGCCGTATCACCTGACGGGAACGGAGGGGGGGCCAGCGGGCACGCGGCGAACCGAACTCGTTCTCCGCCGGGGAGGAATAGAACAGTTAAGGAATAAAGATGATCCCCTGAGTGATAGATCGGGTAGACTCGAACGAGAGCCCCCCGCAAGGACGCCGGCGGGGCCCGGAGGAGGCAGACGGCCATGGAAAACAACGACTGTCCCGGAAATCCTGCTGAATTCGATCCAACCGGGCTCTTCAAGGTCATTCTGGTACCCATCGACTTCACCCCCGCCTCCCGGCAGGCGATCATCTCCGCCTGCGAAATGCGCCGGAAGTACGGGTCGGAGCTCCACGTCTTCCGCCTCAGCAAGTTCGGGGAGAACGACGATTTCATCCGCGGGCTCGGCGCTCCCTGGTCCGAGGGGGACGTGAAGGACGAAACCCGGAACCAGCTCCGGATGTTCGGGGAGAGCATTTGCCTGGGCACCCCCTGTCTGCACTACGAGACCCTGATGGGGGAGGACGTGGTGGAGGGGATCGCCAAGGCGGCCCGGGACTGCAAGGCCACCCTGGTCCTGCTCCCCATCCACGAGGGGAAGACCCTGCTCCGGAGCAAGACCGAGAAGGTGGCGCGGGCCCTCGATGTCCCCGTCCTCCTCATCAAGGAGCGGGTCGGAGCCCAGGTCGCCGGATAGGTTCCCGCCCCCCGGACGCCCCGGTCTCCCCTGACCCCCGGGAATATCCCCGTGTAGGATAAGTGGGGATCCACGGTGACCCCGGCGGGACGATCTGCGTCCTGCTTGCGAGGGAGCGGATCCCCGCATCGGCCCCCCCCGCGTCCCGCCGGTTCGGGGCCGGGAACCTGGAATCATTCATCGGAGGTGTCGGGCGTGGCAGAGAAACCGGAAACCGTGGTCATCATCGGGTCGGGGCCGGCGGCCTTCACCGCCGCGGTCTACGCCGGCCGGGCGGAGCTGGCCCCCCTGGTCCTCGAGGGGTCGATCGCCAACGACCGCGGGGAGATCCCCGGCGGGCAGCTCATGACCACCACCGACATCGAGAACTTCCCCGGCTTCCCGGAGGGGCTCGGGGGAGCGGATCTGATGGACCGCTTCCGAGCCCAGGCCGTGCGCTTCGGCGCCCGGACCGAGCAGGTGGACGTGGTGCGGGCCGATCTCTCCGGGGTCCCCTTCCGCCTCCACACCTCCGAGGGCGGGGAGATCGCCGCCCTGTCGGTGATCGTGGCCACCGGGGCCCGGGCCAAGAAGCTCGATCCCAAAGGGAGCGACCGCTTCTGGCAGAACGGGGTGAGCGCGTGCGCGGTGTGCGACGGGGCGCTCCCCATGTTCCGGAACAAGGCCCTGGCGGTGATCGGCGGGGGGGACACCGCGATGGAGGAGGCGACGTTTCTCACCAAGTACGCCTCCAAGGTCTACATCATCCATCGCCGGGACGAGTTCCGGGCCTGCAAGATGATGCAGGAACGGGTCCTGGCCAACCCCAAGATCGAGGTGATCTGGAGCCACGTGGTGGAGGAGCTCGAGGGGGAGAAGCAGCTCCAGCGGATCTCCCTCATCTCCACCAAGGACAGCTCGCGACGCACCCTGGACGTGGGCGGGCTCTTCTACGCCATCGGCCACGTCCCCAACACCGCCTTCCTCGGCGGGCAGGTGGAGACGGACGACGACGGCTACGTCGTGCTCAAGCGCGGTCAGGAGACCAGCGTGCGCGGGGTCTTCGCCGCCGGCGACGTGCACGACAAGCGCTACCGCCAGGCGGTCACCGCGGCGGGGGCGGGCTGCGCCGCCGCCCTCGACGCGGAGCACTACCTTTCCGCGCTGGCCCAGGACCGCCCGGAGTTCTTCGAGGCGGAGCCGGTCGAGCCGTTCCCGCGGAGCTGAGCCCCGCGACTTCCGCCTCCCCGGCGCCCGTCTCACGGCGGAGGCGGCCCCGGGCTAGCGGCCCACCCCCCGCGGCGGCCGGTGCCCCAGAACCGGGTGCGGCCGGTAGGGGGCCTCGAGCCGCTCCACCTCCTCGGGGTCGAGCCGGATGGCCAGCGCCTCCACCGCCTCGGTGATGTAGTGGACCTTGGTGGCCCCCACGATGGGGGCGGTCACCCCCGGGGCCTGAAGGAGCCAGGCCAGCGCGATCTGGGCCGGCTTCACCCCTCTCGCCTTCGCCACCTCCACCGTCGCGTCCACCACGTCGAAGTCGTCGGGGCCGTAGAGTTCCTTGGAGTAGCCGTCGGTCCGGGCGCGCTCGGTGGGCTCCGCCCCCTCGCGGGACCGGTTCCCGGCCAGGAGTCCCCGGGCCAGGGGGCTCCAGGGCACGATCCCCACCCCCTGATCCCGGCAGAGGGGGATCATCTCCCGTTCCTCCTCCCGGTAGACCAGGTTGTAGTGGTTCTGCATGGAGACGAAGCGGTGGGCGCCGCTCCGGTCGGCGGTGAACAGGAACTTGGCGAACTGCCAGGCCGCCATGCTGCTCGCCCCCAGGTACCGGACCTTGCCCGCCCGCACCAGGGAGTCCAGGGCGTCCACCGTCTCCTCGATGGGGGTCCTGGGGTCGAAGCGGTGGATCTGGTAGAGATCGATGTGCTCCAGCCCCAGGCGCCGGAGCGACGCGTCGCAGGCGTCGAGGATGTGCTTCCGGCTCAGCCCGCCGCCGTTGGGTCCGCGGTGCACCGGGAAGAAGACCTTGGAGGCCACCACCGTCTCGTCGCGCCGGGTGAGTTCGCGCAGGTAGCGGCCCGTCACCTCCTCGCTCCGCCCCCGGGAGTACATGTCCGCGGTGTCGAAGAAGTTGATCCCGGCCTCCACCGCGGTCCGGAAGTGAGATGCCGTCTCATCCTCGTCCAGCACCCAGGACCGCCAGCCGGAGTCCCCGTAGGACATGCATCCCAGGCAGATGCGCGAGACCTCGAGGCCGGTGTCGCCGAGCTTCACGTACTCCATGGATCCTCCTTCTCGACGGGGCTGCCGTTCCCGTGCGGTCCCTGATGATCCCCGTTCGGGGGGGAGGTTGTCCAATCGCCTTCGGGCGGGACCGCGCCCCCGGAGCGGCGGTTGCGGCTCGCGACCGGGCCCTCCGTACGAGGCCCCGACCGGCGCTCATCCCCGACCGGGAAGGTCCGCTGTACAAATTCTGGATTTGCTCATTAAGATGTCGTGTCGCGATGGGGTCATGGCAGGATACGCGGAGCGAAAACAGCATCGAAACGATCTGTTTCAACGAGCCGAATCGATCTTGAAGCGGGGACAGCGTGAACGCGAAGAACGAGAAGAAACAGCTTTATCCGGGGTTGGCCTACAACGTCATCACCCTGCTGGGGGCGGCCGCCGCGCTCTTCGGCCTCGCTGCGGTGGTCATCCTCTACCTCCTCAACGTGTTCTCGGGGGGGACCAACCCCTACATCGGGATCTTCATCTACATGGTGTTCCCGGCGGTGCTGGTCCTGGGTCTCCTGCTCATCCCCCTGGGGATGTGGCGGGAGAAGAAACGCCGGGAGCGGGGGCAGTTGCGGCCGGTGGTGGTGGACCTCGGGAACCCCCATCATCGCAACGCCTTGATCACCTTCGTGGCCGGCACCTGCGTCTTCCTGCTCGTCACCACCGGCAGCGAGG
>CAYRIJ010000179.1:0-1558 GCA_964424285.1 uncultured bacterium | reverse complement strand
TCTACCAGGGGTATCAGTACACCGAGTCGGTGGAGTTCTGCGGGACGACCTGCCACACCGTCATGCAGCCGGAGCACACCGCGTACCTCAGGTCGGCCCATGCCCGGGTGGAGTGCGTGAGCTGCCACATCGGACCCGGGGCCGGCTGGTACGTCCGGAGCAAGCTCTCCGGCGCCCGCCAGGTGTTCAAGACCATCCTTCACACCTACCCCACCCCGATCGAGACCCCGGTTCAGAACCTCCGGCCCGCCCAGGAGACCTGCGAGCAGTGCCACTGGCCGGCCAAGTTCTACGCGGCCAACGAGGTGACCCACGATCACTACCTCGGGGACGAGGAGAACACCCACTGGAAGATCGAGATGCTGTTCAAGGTGGGGGGAACCTCGGCATCCAGCCAGGGCCACGCTTCGGGCATTCACTGGCACATCGACAAAGACAACCACATGACCTACGTCTCGACCGATTCCTCCCGGCAGGCCTTCGACCAGGTGACCTGGATGAAGGATGGGAAGGAGGTCGTGTTCTCGCGGTCCGGGGAGCCGCTCCCCGACTCGGTCATGACGACGCGGAACGCCAAGGGCCTGGTGCGGCAGCTCGACTGCATCGACTGCCACAACCGCCCCTCCCACAACTACCTCTCTCCCATGCAGGCGGTGAACACCGCCATGGCGGCGGGGGTCCTGAACCCCGGCATCCCGTGGATCAAGCGGGAATCGGTGGCCGTTCTGTCACGGAACTACGAGACCGAGGAGGGGGCCATGGACTCCATCGCCGCCTCGTTGAAGGACTTCTACGCCGGGAAGGGGATCGACCTCCCGGCGGAAGCAATCCCCGCGGTCCAGGGTATCTATAACCAGAACATGTTCCCGGCCATGAAAGTGCGTTGGGACAGGTATCCGGATAATCGGGGTCACTTTTTGTTTCCCGGCTGCTTCCGTTGCCACGGCTCGGAGCTCCGGAACGCCGAAGGAGAGCGGATCAGCTCGAACTGCAACCTCTGCCACACGATCATCGCCCAGGGTCTGTCCGCGGACCTGGGGGACACGGTGACCACCCAGGGGTTGGAGTTCAAGCACCCGGTGGATATCGATGGGGCCTGGAAGGAGATGCACTGCTACGACTGTCATTCCGGTGACGATTCCATTTACTAGGTTGGAGTCGTCCTGTATGGTTGCGCGACGTGTTCTGGTGAAGGTGAGCGTCCGAGCCGGGTGCCCGGTCGGACAGGGAGGTAAACTATGAGAGGCAAGAGAACCCTGATCGTCCTTTCCGTGGGTCTGGCGTTGGCCGGAACGTGGCTGGTGGCTGCGGCCCAGGATGCGAAGAAGGACGAGGCCAAGAAGGCCGAGTACACCTACGTGGGCGTCAAGACCTGCAAGATGTGCCACAGCAAAGAAGCCAGCGGAGACCGGTACAAGGTGTGGGCGGGAACCGCGCACGCCAAGGCCTTCGAGGCCCTGGCCAGCGACGAGTCCAAGGCGGCCGCGAAGAAGCTGGGAATCGACGATCCCCAGAAGGCCGACGCCTGTTTGAAGTGCCACGTCACCGCTTTCCCGGT
>CAYRIJ010000178.1:4103-8087 GCA_964424285.1 uncultured bacterium | reverse complement strand
TGGCCTTCGTCCGGCACCACGGCTCGATCAAGAAGATGGAGAGCCTCTTCGGGGTGAGCTATCCCACGGTGAAGAACCGCCTCAACGCGATCGCGCGCCGGCTCGACGAGACCTTCAACGTACCCACCCCCAACGAGCTCGTGCTCGATCAGCTCGCGCGAGGCGAGATCACCGTCGATGAGGCCCTGGAGAGGTTGAATCGGTGAGGCCCGAGGGCGATGCCGGCGTTGAGCCGGTCGCCGCGGGCGGCAGGCGGTGCGAATCGGATTCGTCAGGACCCAGGAAACCCTGAGAGAAGGAGACCCGAAGATGCCCCATGAACGAGCGAAGATCCTCCAGATGGTCGCCGACGGCACCATTACCCCCGAAGAAGGCGAGAAGCTCCTGTCCCGACTGGATTCCCCCGGGGCGTCCACGGCGACCGCCGAGCCGGGGCGCGACCGCGGCGACCGGAACGCAGCATCTCTCAAATACCTTCGCGTCGTCGTCGACGGCAAGGACAACGTCAACATCCGCGTTCCGATCGGACTCGTTCGAACGGGCATCAAGCTCACGACGCTGATGCCCTCGAAGGCCAGCCGGCGCCTCTCCGAGCGTGGAATCGACCTGTCCCGGTTCAACGGTCTCGATGGTGAGGAGCTGATCGAGGCGCTTCGGGAGTTGGACGTGGAGGTGAATACGGACGACGGCGACGTCGTCCGCGTCTTCTGCGAGTAGGTTCCGGCCGCAGGCCCCGGAAGGCGCGGGCGGCTTCCCCGATCCGGGCATTCCCGCCGCCACGCTGTTGCGCGTAGCCGGTAGTGCTAGAGTTGGCGGCCATGAACACACCACTTCGGGACCCGCCCATGATCGGCCGGACCCTGGCCCACTACACCGTCACCGCCAAGATCGGTGAGGGGGGAATGGGAGAGGTATACCGGGCCACGGACTCCCGGCTGAAGCGGCAGGTGGCCCTCAAGGTGCTGCCGGCCGCCGTCGCCGCCGACCCCTCCCGCCTGGCTCGTTTCCAGCGGGAGGCCGAGGCGGTGGCCGCCCTGAACCACCCCAACATCGTGACGATCTACTCGGTGGAGGAAGCGGAGGGGGTTCACCTGCTCACCATGGAGCTGGTGGAGGGCCAGAGCCTGGATCACTGCCTCCCGCCGGACGGCTTTCCGCTTGCCGATCTGCTCCGGATCGGGGTTTCGCTGGCCGATGCGCTTCAGGCGGCGCACGAGGCGGGGATCGTGCACCGGGACCTGAAGCCCGCCAACGTGATGCTCACGAAGCAGGGGCGGGTGAAGGTGCTGGACTTCGGGCTGGCCAAGACGGCCGCGGAGGAGCCCGCTGACCCCGGTGCAACCAGGGCCCTGGGCGCGCCGCTCACGGGCGAGGGAATGGTGCTGGGGACGGTGCCGTACATGGCTCCGGAACAGCTGCAAGGCAAGGCCGTGGACGCGCGTACGGACCTGTTCGCGCTGGGGGTCGTGCTGTACGAGCTGGCCACGGGGACGCGGCCGTTCGAGGGGGGGAGCTTCCCCGAGATCATGGCGTCGATCCTGAAGGAGGAGCCGGCGCCGGTGACGGAGCGCCGGAGGGAGCTTCCCGAGGAGCTGAGCCGGATCGTTCGGCGGTGTCTGGCCAAGGAGCCCAACCACCGCATCCAGACCGCCCGCGACATCCACAACGAACTCCGTACGCTCCAGAGCGGCAACCGTGAATCAGCCGGGCCGGAGAAGCAACTCGGCCACGGCATCGCCGTCCTTCCCTTTGCCGACATGAGTGCGGCCAAGGACCAGGACTACTTCTGTGAGGGCATGGCCGAGGAGATCATGAACGCTCTCGTTCCCATCCCGGGGATCCGCGTCGCCTCGCGCACCTCGGCGTTCCGTGCCCGAAGCGAGAACCGCGACCTCCCCGACATCGGCCGGGCCCTGAACGTGGGCCACATCCTGGAAGGGAGCGTGCGCGTGGCCGGAACCCGCATGCGGGTGACCGCCCAGCTCGTGGACACCGGAACCGGCTACCACCTGTGGTCTCGACGCTACGACCGCGATACCGAGGACGTCTTCGCCGTTCAGGACGAGATAGCCGCCGGGGTGGTGGAGGCGGTACGAAGCCACCTGGGTCGCGAGGACCGTCGCGCCTCCAAGGATCTCCCCGTTCGTGCGCGCGCCCAGGTCAACAACCTCGATGCCTACCGCCACTTCCTCAAGGGGCGCTACCTGCGCTTGCGGAACGACCACGCCGCCGCTTCCGCCAGCTACCGCAACGCCCTGGACCTGGATCCCACTCACGGTCCCTCGTGGGTGGGCCTGGCCGAGACTGCCGTCCTCTGCGCCACCTACGCCATGCGCCCGTCCCGTCCCGCCCTGGAAGAGGCCCGCCGGGCCCTGATCACCGCCGAGAAGCTCCAGGGTGAAACCGCGGAAGCAGACTGCGTGCGGGGCATGATCGCCTTCTGCGAGCGTAACTGGCCCGCCTCCGAGGACGCGTTCAACCGCGCCCTCGCGGCCGGCTCCGAGCAGGTCCAGGCCGCCTGCTGGCAGGGCATGGCCCTGGCCGCCCAGCAGCGCGGTGACGAGTGCGCGGCCATCTTCGAGCGCGCCCGGGCCATGGATCCCCTGGCCGCCTATCCTTACGGGATGAGCGGCCTCAGCCTCCTGGTGGTGGGGCGGGTGGACGAGGCGGAGCGTTATCTGGAGGTGGGCCTCGATCTGGAACCCGGGCACACCCTGGCCCTCTGGAGCCTCGCCTCCGTCCTGGTGCAGCGCGGCCGGTACGACGAGGCGATCGCCGCTCTGGAGAACGCCGTCGCCGCGACGAACCGTGCCTCGCACTACGTGGGGGTGCTGGCTTGGGCCCTGGCCCGCGCCGGCAGGGGGGGAGCGGCGCGCACCCTGCTCGACGAACTGGCCGCGCGTCCGGCTTCGGGGGACGGTCCCGGCTCTCCCGCTCCCGCCGTGGCCGCCGCCGCCTGGGCCTTGGGGGAGTTGGGCGATCGCGATACCGCCTGGACGATCCTGGAGGCGGCTCGCGACGAGTGCCAGACCGTCATCTCGCTCATCGGCCACCCCGGGTTCGATCCCTTCCGCACCGATCCGCGCTGGCCGGGGTTCGTGGAGAGCCTGGGGCTGGGGCTGACGAACAAGTCCTGATCGTCCGTCTCCGATCCCGCTGGATGAGTCCCGTTCGGAACGGTACGTCTGCTGTTTCGGAAGGATCATGGGTCTCGGAACAACTGAAGGGCTTGCCATCAGCGTTCGGCCCCCGCCGTATCCACCGTCCAAGGTGTTGCGCCCCAACCCATTGGTCAGCCAGGGGCCGCGGTGTCAGGATTATCCGCTATGATCCGGCCTCCTCAACCTGTCTGCATCTCCCTGATCCGAACGGCGGGACAACCTTGATCGGCACGACCATTTCCCACTATAGAATCCTCCGCAAGGTGGGAGAGGGCGGGATGGGGGCGGTGTATCTGGCCGAGGACGTCCGTTTGAAGCGCACCGTGGCCCTCAAGGTGCTACCCCCGGAACTGGCCGCGGACGCCGTGCGCCGCCGCCGGTTCACGGTGGAGGCGCGATCGGCGTCGGCCCTCAAGCATCCCAACGTGGCCCACATCTACGACGTGGGCGACACCGACGGGGTGAGCTACATCGTCATGGAGCACATCGAAGGGGTGACGCTGGCCGACCGGATCATCCAGGGAGGCCTTCCGGTCGGCGAGGCGGTCAGCATCGGTATCCAGATCGCCGACGCCCTGGCCGACGCTCACTCCCGCCACATCGTTCACCGGGACATCAAGCCCGGGAACGTGATGATCACCGATCGCGGACAGGTGAAGGTGCTCGACTTCGGCCTGGCCCGGCTCGGCCCCGAGACCGATCTCACTGCGGATACCCTGGCGGCGACGATGGACCTCGTACCCGAGACCGTCTCGGACATGACGGAAGCGGGACAGATCCTGGGGACCGTCCCCTACATGAGCCCCGAGCAGACCCGGGGGAG
>CAYRIJ010000178.1:0-4003 GCA_964424285.1 uncultured bacterium | reverse complement strand
TGAACTCTCCCGGATCGAATCGGTGGCGGTCATGCCGTTCGAGAACGGGGCCAAGGACGAGGACGCGGAGTACCTCTGCGAAGGCCTGGCCGAGAACCTGATCGCCACCCTGGCCCGGATCCCGGATCTCAGGGTCATCTCCCGGCACGCGACCTTCGCCCTGCGGGACGAGCCCCGGGATATCCCGGTCCTGGGCGAACGGCTCGGGGTCGACGCCTTGGTGCTGGGAGAGCTCCGCCCCCGGAGGGATCGCCTGGTATTGAACGTCGAGCTGGTGGGGGTACCCGACGGCCGCCGTCTCTGGGGCGATCGCTACGACCGGCCACTGGCCGAAGCCGCGTCGATGGAGCGGGACCTCGCCGAAAGCCTGGCCCGGCAGCTCAAGGACGCCCTCTCCAGCGATGAGGTGGCGCGTCTGGTGGAGCAGGATGTCGATCCGCAGGCGTACCTGCTCTATCTCAAGGGCAGGTCATTGCTCATCGGGACCGCCACCCAGATGGTCAAGGGAGCGGAGTACCTGGAGGAAGCGGCGGAGCGGGACCCCCGCTACGCGTTGCCCCACGCCGCGCTGGCCGAGTCCTACATGATTCAGAGCTTTCACAACATCCTGGACCAGCAGGAGGCCCGGCGACGGGCCCGGGCCGCCGCTCGGACCGCCGTCCGCCTCGATCCCGGTCTCCCCGAGGCCCAGACCGCTCTCGGCATGATGCGGGCCTTCGACTGGGACTGGGAAGGGGCGGACGAAGCCCATCGCCGCGCCGTCCTGGCGGGGCCCGGCCGGGACGTCCCGCACCTGGAATACGCCGATTTCCTGGGCACCGTCAACCGCCTGCCCGAGGCCCTGGACATGGCGGAGCGGGCCAGGCGGTTGGACCCGGTTTCCCCCAACCCGACTCATGTCGTGGCGTACGTCTGCATGCTCATGGGGGACTACGATCGGGCCGTCCGCGAGTTCACCGCGGCCATCGCCCTCCATCCCGACTGGATCTGGGGACGCATCAAGCTGGCCAACACCTATTCGAGACAGGGCCGCCACGATGAAGCGGTGGCCGAGATCAAACTGGCGGAGGCCGCGCTTCACGGTGGGGGAACCCCGCTGGCCCGGTCCTGGGTGGCCCGGGTCTACGGGGCGGCCGGGGACCGGGACAAGGCCCTCGCGATTCAGGAGGGATTACGGGACACCGAAAGCGTCGCGGTGGATCCGGTGGTTCTGGCCTACATCGACTCCGCTCTCGGCGAAAAGGACAGGGTGCTCGACGGCATCGAAGAGACCTACCGTCAGCGATCGGCGCTCAGCTCCCGCATCCTCGAGTTCTCCCGCCTCGAGCCGCACCTCGGCCTCTTGACCGAACCGCGGTACCGGGAGGTTCTGGAGCGCATGGGATTGTCGGACTACGCCGGAGGCGGGAGCTTCTAGATCGCGGGTCTCCGGCGCCCGGGGCGCCGTCCCCGGAATCCCGCCGCCCTGTCGCACCGCTCCATCTCTCCGGCCGGACCGTCGGCGCATCCCTCCGCCAACTCCCTCTTGTAGAACCCTGTCGTTCCCATAATCCAACCTTGAGCTTGGGGCAAATGACCCGATTTGAAGCCTTGAAACCTGATCCGACGGTTCGAATCAGGCTCGATTCATGATATAATTGGTCGTCAACCGACACCATTCAAACCCCGTGCACGATGGAGCCACCAGGGCACTCCGAGCGGGAAGCACCCCACCGCACCTCAGGAGGACCAGATGACAGCAAGGCGAATTCTGACTGCCACCATGACCCTGGCGGTCTCGGCGGTACTGGTTTCTTGCATCACCCCGGGGACGGCGTCAGCCCAGTTCACGCTGAACGAATCGGGCTTCGACGTGACCGTTCTGGGCACATCAACCGGCCCCAAGGGCGCCGCGTGCAGTCCGGGCGGTGTGTGGGGCGACTACGTCTACATCGACGACAGCAGCGGTGACGCCGTCGAGCGCATCGACTTTGCCGACGATCCCTCCCCGTTCGCCTCCGGCGCTCCCGATATCCAGTTCCCGGTGGGCATGGCGTTCGGCCCCGGTCCGGCCAACGACTTCGGCACCTACCTCTACGTGGCCTCCTACGGTTCCGGGCGGATCACCCGTCTCGATCCGTCGGGGTCGCCGTCCCTGTTCGTCAACTTCCCCAACGTGAGCGACGTGACCTTCGATCCCACCGGCGCCTACAGCACCGACCTCTTCGCCATCTCCTACTTCGGAGCGATCAGCACCGTCACCCCCGGGGGCGTGATCACGCCGTTCGCCAACTTCCAGTCCTCCTACTTCCGGTTCGGGCCGGGCGGGGCCTGGGGAACCGGGCTCTACGCGACCAGCGCCGCCGGAAGTCTCGGCGTCGGGATCGTGACCGTCGATAGCGGCGGGAGCGCGACCCTGTTCACGGGAGGAATGGTCGGTCCGGAGCAGTTCGACTGGGCGACCGGCGGGAGCTTCGGCGGCGACATGTTCGCCTCGGACATGTCCGACGGCAAGATCTACCGGGTCAAGCCGGACGGAACCAAGACCGTCTGGGCGACCCTGACCAGGCCGGCCGGCATCACCTTCTGCAACAACTGCCTGTACGTCACCAGCTACGCGGGTGGGTGCTGGAAGGTCTGCGAGTCCCCGACGCCGGTCAAGCCGACGTCGTGGGGCGCCATCAAGCAGGCGTACCGTTCCGAGGGCGACGGTTCGGTCCCGTCGACCCAGGAGTAACCCAGGGCGGAATCCGACGGAGATCCCTGCGGGGGTCATCCGCGCTTCAGGCTTCGAGAGGGGACCGTGGTCGGCGATGACCACGGTCCCGTCTTTTGGTAGATTCCCGGAGAGCGGGGGACGGGGATCCTCTCCTCCTCGGAGGTAGCTGCAAGAGCCGCGGGAAGATGATGAGGCTTTGATGTGAAACGCGTGATCCTGTCGTTGCTGGGGATCGGGGCGCTTTGCTCCGCGGCCCTGCTCCTCGCCTGTAATGATGATCCGGTTCGGCCGGATCCCCTCGGTCCGTGGGAGGAAACCACTCTTGCCGGGGTCCCGGAGAAGGGCTACGTCCTCGGGCTGGCGTTCTCGGCGACCCGGGGCCTGGCGGCGGGAGCGGGCGTGGAGGGAACGACCCCCGTTCAGACCTTCACCCCGCTTCTTGCTTCGCTCAGGGAAGACGGCACCTGGGCTCCCGTCCCGGGAGTCGGCCTGCCCGCCGAGGGACTGCTCTCCGCGGTCGGCGCTGCGGCCGGCGGCGAGGCGGTGATCGCCGGGGCGGACCCGACGGCGGGCGGGGGGTTCATCCTCGACGAACGGGGAGGCTGGAGCCGTCACGACCTCGACTTCGGTGGGACCTGCTTCGCGGCGAGCGGCGACACGCTTCGGTTCGGAGGCGGGGCCATCGGGAACCAACCGATGATGGTGAGCACCGCCGCCGACGTGTGGACCCCGGAATCGCTGCCCTTCCCCGCGAACCAGAACGAGCGCGGCCTGGAGAGCATCGCGGCCCGGAACGGGCTCTGGGTCGCTTGCGGATTCGACGACGGCGCGGAGGGGTCGCCCGAGTCGCCGAGCCGGGTGCTCTTCCTGAATCGCGGATCGGGCTGGGATCGGATCGACGTCCCCTGCGGCGGCTGCTCCAACCGGGAGTTCGGCGCGGTGGCGGTGAGCGCCCCCGGGGGGATTCTCCTGGGAGGGTCGATCACGAATTTTGCCGGGGGCGCCGACGAGTACACCGCCTTCCTCCTGCTTCGATCCGTGGCCGGAGATTGGGCCGAGATCGTGCTGCCCGATCCGGAGACCCTGGGAAGGGTGAACGACATCCTGATCGCCGCGGACGGCACCCTCTACCTCGCCTGCGGCATGGAAACCGGATTCCTCCTCCGGTGGCCCCCCGGGCGCGGGATCGAGCGGGAAGCGGCCATTCCCTCCGCCCGCATCCGGCGGCTGGCCCAGGCCCCGGATGGTACCATCTGGGCCGCGGGATCCCTGCAGAGCGGGGAGAACGGAGAAGCCCGTCCCGCC
>CAYRIJ010000177.1:0-8088 GCA_964424285.1 uncultured bacterium | reverse complement strand
CGCATGTCCCTCTCCTACCGGGCGAACCCGGGACAGGAGAACTCGGACCTCCTGAGCTCGCGTTTCTTCGCCGACCTCAGAAAGCCCGCCTGGCGTCTCACCACCCAGTTCACCCCCTGGCAGCAGGCGTCGGTGGGCGTGAGCACGTCCCGGGACCGGAACCTGCTCTTCGGTCTCGACGTGAGCCCGCGCGGCGCCCCGAGGATGGCGCTGAAGTACGAACGCCAGGACCGGGAGACCCTGCAGGGCCGGTCCACCACCGACGATCGCCGGGCCGAGGTTTCCTACGCCGCCGGCGGGATCTTCGGCAGCAACCTTTCCTGGCGGAGGTTGGACGCGCGCCCCATGGGAGGGCTGAACCCCGACACCCGGACCGAGGAATGGCGGGGGGGGCTCCGGACCGGGGTCAATCTCGGACGGGCCAACGCCCAGGCCACCTACGACGCCCTCTACTCGACCTACGGCTCCCGGGACCGGGACCGGACCTTCTACACCCAGAGGATGAACCTGAACTCGAGCTGGGCGCCGAGCCGGCGGCTCACCGTCGGGACCTCGGCGCTGGTGTACTGGGGCCGGAGCGAGGACAACGCCCTGACCGCCGACCAGAGCATCAACGAACGCTACCTGAGCGGGCGCGTGGCCTATCAGCCGGTGAAGGGGCTGAGCTTCGAGGGGCTCCGGGAGTATCGACGGCGCCAGGCCGTGGACGGGGACATCGAAGCGGACTACGCCCGTCTCCAGGCCATCCTCCGGCGGGATATCGTCCGGGGAATGACCTTCCAGTCCGGCTATCTCCGCTCGTTCAACATCCGTTCCGAAGACGGCTCGATCCCCCAGAACACCGTCTTCACCCTGGTGGACGGCCGCCTTCGCAAGGGCATCAACGCCCGCGCCGAGCTCCGGGCGTCGCGCGCGGGGGGCTCGGTCTCCACCGGAACCCAGTGGCATCGCCTGGTCCAGCTCCGCACCCTGCCCAGCCGGGATACCCGGTTCGAGGTCACCTGGCGGAGGGACACCCTCCCCGAGATCGACGGGAAGGCCCAGACCGATCGCCAGTGGGAGTACCAGGTCGGGTACCAGCCGGCGACCGGGGCGGACCTGGTGGCGACCTACCGGCGCCAGGACGGCCGGGGCCGGATCGACCGCGAGGAACGCTACGGGAGCCTGACCGGGAACCTGCGGCTCGGCCAGCGCAGCTCCCTCTCCCTCGACTGGTCCCGGCGGGAGGCCCTGGTCCTCACCTCGCGCTCCTCCGAGATCATCAAGGGAACCGATTACACCTTCTGGCCCGCGCGCCGCACCCGGATCCAGCTCTCCTGGCGGCAGGTCGCGGTCCGGGGGAGGGCCACGTTGGACACCTACGGTCTCTCGGTGGACCGGAACTTCTAGACGGGAAGCGAGAACTTCATGAGCAACCTTCCAAGGCTCCGGGCGCTCCTGGCGGCGGCGACGCTTCTCGCCGTCTCCGGTTGCGGGGGGCCGACCCGGTTCCTGAACCCCGAGGCCGACCTGCCCTACTACGAGCGGGTGGGAATCGTCCCCTTCACCAGCCTCGCCCAGGACCGGGCGGCGGGATACCGGGTCACCAACGTGTTCTTCACCGAGCTCCTGGAACGGGGGTTCGCGGAAGTGGTGGAGCCCGGGCAGTTCGCCGCGGACATGACCCAGATCCGCGGGGGGATCCCCGCCGAGACTCCCTGGTCGACCGAACAACTGGCCAAGCTGGGGGAGAAGGCGGGGGTGCAGGGGATCTTCATGGGAACGGTGCGGCAGTACGAGATGGTGAGCTCCGGGCGCGAAACCTATCCGCTGCTTTCCATCGAGGTGCGCCTGGTGGACGCGGCCACCGGCCGCCTGGTCTGGAGCGCGAGCGAGACCCGGAAGGGCGGGGCCGGTGTCCCCCTCTTCGGCTGGGGAGGGGTGCGGCTGATGGAGACCCTCACCGCCGACGTCTGCCGGGAGCTCTTGTCCTCACTTCCGCGAGCGAGGCGATGATGAGCCGGAAGGCGGTTCTCGCGGCCGTCGTCCTGGTCCTGGCCGGCTGCGCGCCGGGGCCTCGGGCGTACGTGGCGGAGCCCTTGAGCGGAAGCTGGCGGGTGGGGATCCTTCCCCTGGCCAACTACACCCCGACCCGGGACGCCCCCGACCGGCTCGCCCCGATGCTCGCGGTGGCCCTGGCCGAGCACCGGGGGATCGCGGTGGTGGACGTGGGACGGGTGGAGGCCGCGCTCTCCAAGCAGCCGTGGATCATGACCGACCGCCTGCCCCCGGATCTGGTGGATTCCCTGGGGGTGGAGATGGGGGCCAACGCGCTCCTGGTGGGGTCGGTCCTCGCCTACGGCTATCGGGATTCGGACGGAAGCCAGGTGCCCCAGGTCTCGGTCTCCCTCCGGCTCCTGGAGGTGCCCGGAGGGAAGGTGCTCTGGAGCGCGGTGTACAGCCGGGACGGCGGGGACAAGGAGAGCGTGTTCGGTATCGGGCGGGTGTCGAGCCTGGAGCGATTGGCTTCGGAAACCGTGGAGGGGATTCTCTCCACCCTGCCGCCGGTCAAGGGCGGCGCCGGAGCCTCGGGCCCGCCGCCCCCCGGGGATTCGGGAAGGTCGGCCGGGACGGACGAGGGTGTGGCGCCGGGAAAGGGAGGGATCGGATGAGACGGATCTTGATCGCGGTGGGGTTGGGGCTTCTGGTTTGGGTCTGGGCCGGCGCGGCCCGGCCCCAGGACGCGCCGGTGGACCCGGCGGCCGCTCACCCCGGGGAGGCGTCTCCGGACTCGGACGCCGCCGCCATGCTTCGTTCGCTTCCCGGGACCACGGGACCCGAAGCGGGGACCGACACCGCGGCCATCGCGGCCGACACCACCTTGAGCTTCGGCCTCGAGGTGGGAAACCGGCTGTACCCGGACTGGAGCGAGTCCCACACCGTGAAGTTCGGCGAGATGATGTACCTGGGGGACACTCCCTACACCGCGCGGGTGAGCGGCTTCATGCCGGACTTCAAGATCGCCGACGGCAAGCCGGTGAACTTCTCCATGGAGATGAAGAACCCGGCCGTTCACGTGCTGGTGTTCAAGGAGGGAGCGCCGGTCGACAGCTCGTGGGCGTTCCTGAACTTCCCGCCGCACTTCTCGCCGAAATCGTTCTTCACGTTCCAGCTCAAGGAAGTTCGCGGCTACGAACCTCCCAGCGCCGAGGAGAAGTGACATGGTTCCCCGCGTTCGCTCCGCCGTCGTCAGCCTCGGGCTCGTGATCCTGGCCGTCTCGGCCGGGCTCTCCCTGCCGGAATTCGCCGGCCGAAGCGAGGCGCTCCAGCGGCGCCCCTGCTACGACTGCCACCAGAAGGCCCGGGACGAGTTCAAGGGGAAGAAGGTCGTCCACATCCCGACGGCGCAGGAGAACTGCGAGTCCTGCCACAAGCGGCACGGGTTCGCCCAGTCGCTGATTCTCCAGAAGGACTTTCCCCAGCTCTGCACGGACTGCCACCAGGACGTGAAGGCGGTCCCGGACGCGGGCTCCGACCATCTGGCGGTGGAAGGGGTTACCTGCGACGCCTGCCACGACCCCCATGCCTCGAACCAGAAGGGGCTGCTCCGCGGTCCCGAAGCCGAGACCTGCGCCTCCTGCCATCCCAAGCTTCAGGCGGCCATCGCCTCCACCCGAAAGCACAAGCCCTTCGAGGAGGGGAAGTGCTCCGAGTGCCACCTTCCCCACGACTCGGCCAACGCGAACCTCCTGGTCGCGCCCGAGAAAGAGCTTTGCGCCCGCTGCCACGGTCCCGTATCGGAGCTGCCGGAACTCCATGCTCGACCGGAGGTAGCGGGCGCGTCTTGTTCATCGTGTCACGATCCCCACGGCTCCACCAGCACGGACCAGAACCGGGGATACGTGCACGCCCCCTACGCCGAGGCGGACTGCCAGGCCTGCCACGCCGGCCTGCCGGACAAGCCCGAGGAGCTCACCGCGTCCAAGGAGGAGCTCTGCGTGACCTGCCACTCCGACGTGGGGGAGACCGCCGCGGCGCCGGGCGGCCATCCCCCCGCCGCGGAGGGGGACTGCCTGTTCTGCCACGATCCCCACAGCGCCGACCGCAGGTTCCTGCTCAAGGGAAGCGCCGAGGACCTCTGCTTCGTCTGCCACGAGGATCCGCGCGACCAGAAGGACCTGGTGTCGCGGCACGCCCCGTTCGAGGCCCTGGCCTGCGACGCCTGCCACACCCCCCACGGGGGCGGCGGGAAGGCCATGCTGCGGAAGGCCTCGCCGGACCTCTGCGCGTCCTGCCACCAGGACGTGATCGCCGCCGCCGATTCGGTCAAGGTGCCCCATGCCCCGCTCCAGGACGATTGCCGCGCCTGCCACACCGCGCACGTCAGCACTCAGCCGCATCTCCTGACCCAGGCCGAGGACGTGACCTGCCTCTCCTGCCATGAGGACACCGCCGGGGAGCGGAAGCTCCCGGTGGTGCACTTCCCCTTCGCCGGGAACGGGTGCGCCGACTGCCACCAGGCTCACGGGAGCGACAACCCGGCCATCCTGGTCCAGAAGCAGCCCCTGGTCTGCCTGCCCTGCCACGCGAGGCAGGTCGACGAGCTCAGGGTGGCGAACCCCCACCCGCCCTTCGCCGAGGGACAGTGCACCGACTGCCACCAACCGCACGCCGGGACCCATCGCGGGCTCCTGGTGAGCCCGGCCGCCGAGCTCTGCGGGAGCTGTCACGGCGAGGTGGCCGCCGACCTTCCCCCGGCGACCCTCCACGAGCCGGCGGCGGCGGGAAAGTGCGCCGCCTGCCACAATCCGCACGGGACCGCGGACGGGCCGCCCTTCCTGCGGGCGGCCAAGGGCGAGATCTGCTTCACCTGCCACACCGCGATGAAGGACTCCCTGGACAGCGGAACCGTCCATCCCCCGGTGAAGGAGGGGAACTGCGAGGTCTGCCACGATCCCCACCAGACCAAGGGCGCCGACGGCCTGGTGGCGCTCAAGAACCCCTGCAGCTCCTGCCACGACGTGGAGGACCGGGGCTTCAGGAAGCTCCACGACAACTTCGCCCCGGAGGGGGGAAGCTGCCTGTCCTGCCACGACCCGCACCGGAGCCGTGAGAAGGGGCTCCTGCGGGCGGTCCGCCACGAGCCCTTCGGTCCGGGGTCCTGCGCCACCTGCCACAAGCCCCAGTCCCCGGGGGGGAAGGTGGAGCTGGTGGACACCCAGGTTGAACTCTGCGGATCCTGCCACGGGAAGATCGAGGCCCCGGCGCCCCCCCGGGGGCTTCACGCCCCGGTGGAGGCGGGGGAGTGCGCGAGCTGCCACAATCCCCATGCCGCCGCCGACTCGACCCTGCTCGTGGACTCGGGGCCGGGACTCTGCGCCCGGTGCCATGACGACCCGGGGGACCGGATCAAGAAGGCCGACCCCGCTCTGGTCCACGGCCCGGTCCGGGACGGCGACTGCCGGGTCTGCCACGGCGGACACGAGGGGGTCATGCCCGGGCTCCTCAGGAAGGCGGTTCCGGGCCTCTGCGCCGACTGCCACCCGGCGGTGGTGGAGCGGAGCCGGCTGGCCAACGCCCATCCTCCGGCCAAGGAGGGGGGGTGCAAGACCTGTCACGACCCCCACGTGGGGACGGTGAAGGGGCTCCTGACCGAGCCGGCCAAGGCCCTGTGCGGGCAGTGCCACGACGAGGCCGCCGCCGCCTTCAAGGCCAGGCACCGCGGGTTCGAGGCGGGGAAGGGGGACTGCACGAGCTGCCACGATCCCCACGGGTCGACCGAGCCGGGGTTGGTCCTGGCCTACAACCACGCCCCCTACGCCCAGAAGGACTGCATGGCCTGTCACGCCGGTCAGAACGGGCTGAAGGCGGAGGGAGCGGCGCTCTGCGTGACCTGTCACGGCGGCCACGCCAAGGACGCCGAGAAGCCGGTGGTCCACCCCGCGTTGACCGAGAAGGGGGCCTGTCTCAACTGCCATTCCCCCCACGCCGGGCGGACGGCGTCGCTTCTCAGGCGTGAGGACGAGGCCTCGACCTGCTTCACCTGCCACGACCGGGCCATGTTCGCCGGGGAGCACAAGCATCCGGACGTGGGCGGGTGCGACACCTGCCACGACCCTCACGGAAGCGCGACCCGGGGCATCCTGAACGAGCCCCAGGAGAAGCTCTGCCTCCAGTGCCACGACGACGTGACCAAGTCCCACTTCCACCCCTACCAGGGGCCGACCAAGGACCCCCGGACCGGGTTGGCCATCACCTGTACGTCCTGCCACAACCCGCACTCGAGCCCCTTCGAGGCGCTCCTGTCCCACGACAAGACCCGGGACCTGTGCATGCAATGTCACCTGGGGGAGAACATGAAGGTGCGTTCCCCGGCCGGACCGTAGGCGGACGACGGGCTCGGGGGGAGGCCGCATTCCGGGCGGGCCTTCCCCCGGGGGAACGCGCGGGGGACGGGTCGGGAGGGAGTCTTTATGACAGAAACTATCGGTTTTCTCTTGATACCTCGTATTCCAGGTTTGAATGGGGAGTTCTTCCTCCGAAAGACGATAAGGGAATAAGCCAAATCGGAAAAAGCACTTTGACGGCTTCGTTAAGGTGTTGGTAGGTTTCGCCCTGAAAGAGCTACAGAGGCGGTCTTTCTTCGGAGGGGGCCCATTGAAAGAGCAAGCCAAGGAACTGCGTCGCTACCTGCCGGGGTTGTTCCTCGTTCCCTTTGTCATCGTTCTTCTCTCCGGTTCGCAGCCGGATCCCTCCGCCGGGGACAACCCTCGTGAAACCGAAGTATGTCTGACGTGCCATGAGGGAAAAGCCGACTCGCTCGCCCTGACCTCCCACTGGGTGACCAGGGAGTCCGACCAGGGGGGCGAGATCCGGGTCGCCTGCACCGATTGCCACCGCGGGGACTCCCGTCACTACGAGGAGGATCCGGAGCAGTATCCGATGCCGGTTCCCGCCGCCTTGAGCGCGGCGGCCGAAGGCAAGATCTGCTCGACCTGCCATCTCAACAGCCACCAGCAGAACATGATGGAGAAGAACGTTCACGCCCGGAACGACGTGAACTGCAGCGGCTGTCACAGCGTCCACGCTTCCACCCAGCCTCCGCTCCTCAAGCAGGCGCAGCCCCGGCTGTGCCTGGATTGCCACAGCTCGGTGGGAAGCCAATTCGCCAAGCCCTTCCGGCATCCGGTTGAAGACGGGGTCATGAACTGCGTCGATTGCCACAAGACCATGGACGCCGGCTCCCGGGACATGTCCCGGAACGGAAGCAGCCAGTGCACGAGCTGCCACGGCGAGTTCCAGGGACCGTTCCCCTACGAGCACCAGGCGACGGTGGACTACTCCACGGAGGAGGGGGGGTGCATGAACTGCCACGACCCCCACGGGTCCTACCTGCCGCGGATGCTCAAACAGCCCTACGAGGCCCCGAACTTCCTGCTGTGCAAGCAGTGCCACACCGTCCCGTTGCACCAGATGAACTCCCATCACGGGACCCGATGGGCGAACCTGCCCTGCAACGACTGCCACGTGGACATTCACGGTTCCTATACCAGCCGGAACTTCCTGAGCGAGTCGCTCCGGGACCAAGGCTGCCTCAAAGCAGGCTGTCACCAGTAGTAGGATGGTGCGAATGCGAATGAAGACGCGCGCGACAGTTCTGGCCATGCTCATCCTCGTCCTGGGGGCGGCTCCGCTCCGGGCGGGGACGTGGAACGGGACGGTGAAGCTGGGCGGGATCATCCTCGATGAGGTGGGGGACCGGTCGGCGGTCCAGGAAACCTACAACATCCACGATGGGTTCTCCCTGACCCAGCTCAGCCTGACCGGAACCCCGAACCCTCAGAACTACCTGATGATCGACCTCCGGGAGATCAACCTCGACAGTCGTCAGGGGAGGCTCCTCTACCGGCGTCCGGGAAAACTGAAGGTCTCCGCTTCCCTCGACCAGAGCCGCCAGGTGTTCGATTCCGGACGCAACACGACGTCCGACCGGCGGAACTGGAACCTGGACGCGCGATTCACGCCCCAGCGCTGGATCAAGCTCGAAGGGTCCCTGGGCTACATCACCCAGACCGGGAGCCGTCTGTCCTATCCTCCCGGAACCGCCGA
>CAYRIJ010000176.1:6545-8110 GCA_964424285.1 uncultured bacterium | reverse complement strand
GGCGGTCCGCTACCGCTCCTACGCGGGCGTCGACGGGCAGAACCCGGCGGAAGGGATCTTCCGGGCGGGGGTGCGGCTCCCCGCGGTGGTGGCGGTGTGGCCGGTCGCCCTCCCGGCTGAACCCCGGGACGGCGGCGGTTCGTGATGGGGCATCCCGGTCCCGCTCACTTCGGCCCGAAGCGCTCCAGGATCCAGGACCACATCTTGTCCAGGGGGGCGTCGTTGAAGGTTTCCTCGTTGGTGTAGTACTCGCTCACCGCCCCGGTCTCCGCGGTCTGGAAGAGGTGGTTGAGCTTGGGGTACACCCGCACGGTGACGTCGTGGTTGCCGGCCTGCTTCAGCGCCTTTTCCAGCTCGGACACGCTCTGGTCCGGCGGCACCTGGAGGTCCTTTTCCCCGTAGAGGGCCAGGACCGGCACCGTGACCTTGGCCAGGGTGGGCCGGGGGTCGTAGGTGATGAAGAAGCGCATCCAGGGGCTCATGATGCTCCGGGTCTGGCCGTCGACCAGGGCGTCCAGGTTCTTCTCCAGGTTGTCCCGCTCCGCGGGAGGCAGGGACTTCATCTGCTCCCCGACCACGGTCCGGACCATGTCCCGGACCTCGGCGGTGTCGGCCCCGGCGGCGACGAGACCGGTGAGCTTCCGGTTCTCGGCCGCCCGCTCCTTCGCCGCCTCCTTGCTCGCGCCGCCCGCCCGGGCCAGGAGCTCGTTCTGGGCGGCCAGGACGTCGGCCCCGGGCACCGCCGGGCCGGCCAGAAGGATGATGAAGGCCACGTCGGGATCCTCGGAGGCCACGAGGGGGGCGATCAGGCCGCCTTCGCTGTGACCGGCCAGGCCGATGGCGTCGCCCCGGATCTCCGGGCGGCCCTTGAGATACGCCACCCCGGCCTCGACGTCCTTGGCGAAGTCGGCGCTGGTGGCCCCGGCCACGTCCCCCTTGGAGCCCCCCACCCCGCGGTCGTCCACCCGGAGCACCGCGATCCCGTGCCGGGAGAGGCGGTCGGCGATCACCCGGAACGGCTTGTGTTCGAACACGGTCTCGTCCCGGTCCTGGGGACCGCTCCCGGTGATCAGCAACACGGCGGGAAAGGGGCCGTCAGCCTTGGGAAGGGTGAGGGTGCCGGCCAGGATCACGTCGCCGTTCGTGTAGGTGACGTCTTCGGAGGTGTAGGGGAAGGGGGGCTTGGGGGTTTGGGGACGCTTGGGCCCGGCCGAGGCCCCCCGCCCCAGGTGGAAGGGGAACTCGGCTCCGTTCTGGGAGAACGTTCCCTGGATCTGCCCGAACTGGAGGGTGCCGTCGAAGGTGGGTCTTCCGGGGACGCCCACGATCGAGAAGCGCACCGCCTCCCCCTCCACCGAAAAGTCCCCCAGGGCGAGCCCCTTGGCGCCCTGAAGCGGGATGTCGATGGTTCCCGACCAGACCCCGCCGTCGACCTGGAGGTCCACCTTCACCCCCAGCTCACCGGTGGGGATCTGGACCGCCCCCTCCCAGTGGCCGCTCACGTCCTCGTCGGCGCCCGCGGACCCCGCGGCCAGGAAACACGCCAGCGCCATCGCCCCGCACCA
>CAYRIJ010000176.1:1251-6445 GCA_964424285.1 uncultured bacterium | reverse complement strand
CGGCGCCCGCGGACCCCGCGGCCAGGAAACACGCCAGCGCCATCGCCCCGCACCACGTTCCCGTCTTCATCCTGCGCAACCTCCTCGCC
Source organism: uncultured bacterium (assembly GCA_964424285.1). Taxonomy (GTDB): domain Bacteria; phylum Eisenbacteria; class RBG-16-71-46; order JABDJR01; family JABDJR01; genus CAVSKL01. The sequence goes on along the minus strand of CAYRIJ010000176.1, from coordinate 6,356 downwards.
GTCCCAGGTCCGATTCTCGCCACCAGGCTACCCCCAGAGCCCCACGCTGGCATAGCTCACCGTACCGGTGTCGTCGGTGGCCTGCTCGTACCGGAGCACCTTGCCCTTCACGCCCGGAAGGGCGGACAGGAGACCGTAGACCGGGCTCAGCCCGCAGATGCGCCGGGGATCCCCCCCGGCCATGATCGAGGCGTAGAACCCCGCCGGATCTCCGGCGGCGACCCGGGCCAGGGTCTCCCGATCCTCGTTTTCCAGGTAGCTCAATCCATCGGGGTTCAGCGGGCCGGGATCGCCGAAGCGCGGGCCGATGTGGGCGAGGTCCGCGCCGGCCACCACCACCGCGCGGTCCCCCCGCTCGGCCAGAAACCCGCGGAGCGCGGCGAGGAACCCGGAGCCGCCCGAGGGCTCGGAGGCCGGATCCCGGAGCGACCCGCAGAGCACCGGGACCATCCTGAGATCGCGCCCCCGTTCCCGGAGCGCGGCCAGAAAGAGCGCCTGGAACTCCACCGAGTGCTCGCGACGATGAAAGTAGAGCTCCTCCGGCGTCCGCGACTCCGTCCCGCCCAGCCGCCGGCAGGCTTCCGCGTCCACCGGCACCTGGCCCAGGGGAGTCTCGAAGGGCTTGTCGAAGACGATCCACGCCGGTCGCGGGCAGGCGTGGGAGGTGCCCAGCACCACCACCGTGTCCACCGCCGGGGCCTCGGCGAGGAGGCGGTAGGCGAGGGCGGTGCACGGCCCGCCCACCCGGAGATCGATATGGGGGGCCACCACCCCGCGCAGGGCCCCCGCCGGGCGCTCCCCCGGCTCCTCCATGGACGCCGCCAGTTCCTCGAACCGCCGCACCGCCTGCCGCGCCTCCTCGGGATCGGCCGGGTAGCTCGTCCCGGCGTGGGCGGCGGAGCGGGTCGGCGCGGCCAGGAAGGCATCGTGGCTCGATTGCCGGCGCGCCTCGAAGGCGAGGGTCTCCAGCATCCCCGCCCGCTCCAGCCGATCGAGGAGCATCTGCACCTCTTCCGGCTTGGGGGGCTTCCCGTACCGCTTCTCGAACGCCTCGCGAAGCTGGCCGCGGTCGTGGTCGCCGTCGCAGTGGGCGGCGACGAACAGCGCCGGCTCGGAGAGGATCAGCTCGTCGTCGGTGTAGCCCTCGGGATCGCGGAGGACGTAGTTCGCGCCCTCCTCCTCGGGCATGTGGAGCACTTCGAGGGTGCGAAGGCGGGGGAGCTTGGTCATCGTGACATCTCGACTTCCGGGTACGGGTTGTCGTTTTTCGGAACCGCGGCGGCGGAGCCTCCTTGGTCTTGGCAAAGCGCCCGCGAGCGGCTTCAATGAGGACTGCGGTTCCCGCCGCCGGAGGCTCACGACCGGGTCGCGTCGGGAAAGCCGCAAAGACGCGAGTATAGTGCAGCCGCCTCGGCCGCACCATGGGGAGGTCGTCATGGGGTCGTTTCTGAAGTCGGTGCTGGCCACGCTGGTGGCGCTGGCGCTCCTGTTCCTGGCCTTCACCGGAGTTGCCTGGTTGAAATGGGGCCGCCCCCCCGAGGTGGCGAAGGGGTCGATCCTGGTCCAGGGCGTGGGCGGGGAGATGCCGGAATACCCGGTGGGCGGGGCGACCTCGGGGATCCTGGTCTCCGCCGCGCCCACCCTCCAGGGCATCCTCACCAACCTGGACAAGGCGGCGGTGGACGGGCGGATCCGCGGGGTGCTGATCACCCTCCAGAGCCCGGGGGCGGGGTACGGGAAGCTGGAGGAGGTCCGCGGGGGGATCGCCCGGGTGCGGGCGGCGGGAAAGCCGGTCTGGGCCTGGGCCGACGTCCTGGACCTGAAATCGCTCTACGTGGCCTCGGCCTGCGATTCCCTGTTCCTTCTCCCCAACGCCTACGTGGAGATGGGCGGGATGTATTCCGGGCGCTTCTTCGTGAAGGACGCCCTGGGGAAGCTCGGGATCGACCCCCAGATCCACCGCATCTCCCGCTTCAAGTCGGCGGCGGAGATGGTCACCCGAAGCGACATGTCGGAGCCGGCCCGGGAGATGTCGCGCTGGATCCTGGGGGACATCTACCCCCACGTGATCGGGGACATCGCCGAGGGCTTCTCGGTGGACACCCTCGCCGTGGACGCGGTGCTGGAGACGACCCTCCTCCACACCGACGAGCTGGTGGACGCGGGGCTGGCCTCGGGGGCCCGGTGGTGGGACGAGATGAAGGCGGCCCTTCCCCGGCCGCGGGGGAAGGACGAGCCCGCCCTGGTCACCGGCGCGGACTACGCGCGGATCGAGCCGGCCAAGGTGGGGCTCAAGGGAAAGCGGAAGATCGCGGTGGTCCACGCCGAGGGCTACATCGGAGGGGCGGAGAGCGGCTACAACCCGGTCCTGGGAACGACCATGGGGCACGGGACGGTGAACCGGGACCTGAAGCGGGCCATGGACGACGACGACGTGGCGGCGATCGTGTTCCGGATCGACTCCGGGGGAGGATCGAGCCTGACCAGCGACCGGATCGGCCGGATGGTGGGGGTGGCGGCGGCCCGGAAGCCGGTGATCGTGTCCATGGCCGACGTGGCCGCCTCGGGGGGGTACTCCATCGCCTACCGGGCCACCACGTTGATCGCGGACGGAAACACCATCACCGGCTCCATCGGGAGCATCACCGGGAAGTTCGTGATGAAGGGGCTCTACGACCGGATGGGGGTGACCAAGGACGGGGTGGGGATCGGGCCCGACCCGGACTTCTACTCCGACGTCCGCCCCTGGACCCCCGCGGAGATGGCGCGGGTCGAGGCCGCCCACTGGGGGGACTACGACCGCTGGATCGCGGACATCGCCGCGCACCGCGGGCTCACCCCGGCCGAGGTGGATTCGGTGGGCCGGGGGCGGGTCTGGACCGGGCGGCAGGCGCTGGAGCGGAAGCTGGTGGACCGGCTCGGCGACCTCCACGCCGCGGTGGAGGCGGCCAAGGAGGCGGCGGGGATCCCCGCCGACCGGAAGGTGACCGTGGTTCACTACCCCCACCCGGAGGGGCTGGTGGCGCAGATCTTCGGGGCCCCGCTGGGGACCGCGATGGAACGGTGGGCGGCCGGATGGGTGAGGGCGCAGGGAGAGGAGACGGAGCGGCTCACCCGCGGAGAGGTCCAGGTGATCGGGGTGCCGGTGCCCTGAATCGGGCGCTCAGCGGAGGATGTCGCCCCTCCGGCTCAGAGCCGCTTCTTCCGGGCCTGGCGCACGTGGTCGATGAGCTTCACCGACTCCCAGGTGCGGGCGCGCTTGGTGGGGGCGCCGAGCACCACGGTGATGAACTCGCCGCCGGAGTCCCTGACCGCCTCCACCATGCAGTAGCCGGCCTCGTCGATGTAGCCGGTCTTGGCGGCCAGGACCTCCTCCCGGGCGCGCAGGAGCCGCGAGGAATGGACGATGGTCCGGGGACCGCGCCGGGTCTCCAGCTCGAACTGGCGGGTCCCCAGGTACTCGCGCAAGAGCGGCTGCTGGAGCGCGGCGGTGAACAGGAGCGCCACCTCGCGGGCGGTGGAGACGTTTCGTTCATCCAGCCCGGTCGGCTCCACGAAGACGGAGTTCCGGCAACCCAGCCCGTGGGCGGTCTCCTGCATCCGGTAGCCGTAGGCCTCGTAGGTGAGGCCGAAGGGATGGGTCAACGCCCGGGCCGCGCAGTTGTCCGAACACACCAGGGCCAGCTTCAGGAGGGTGCGGGCGGGGATCCGGTCCCCGATCCGGAGCCGGGTGCGGCCCACCCCGGTCCAGTCCTCCCGGGTAATCGTGATCGGGGAGTCGAGGTCCCCGTGCAGGCGGATGAAGGTCAGGGCGGCGGCGAGCTTGGTGAGGCTGGCCACCGGGACCCGGGTGTCGATCGACTGGGCATAGAGCCATTCCCCCGAGGCGGGGTCGTAAGCTCCGGCATTGTGGGCCCGAACCGAAAAAGCGGCCGCCTCCCGGGGAGCCTCGAGCGTCCCCCCGAACGCCGTCAGAACGGCGAAGGCGACCACGATCCAGGTTCGCTGCGATGCCCTCCACATACGCGAGAACCTCGATGATGGTGTGTTCATGGACCGGGGCATGGTACCAGACATGATCGGCCCCGGCGCGGACGACCTGAAGGTACGGGGTCGGAAGCCGCCGCGGCAATGGGGAATGCGTTCCGGGAGCCCCTGAGGAGGCCAAGAGGGGGCGGCGGGGATCCCCGCCGCCCCGGAGAGGCCGGTCCCGGCGCGCTCCGCGCCCGGGGCGAACCGCGCCCGGGGCGAACCGCCGGCAGGCGGTGTGCAGGACTTCGGCTGCGGGACGCTAGTGCCCGGGGCAGGAGCAGCCGGTGGAGTCGCCCTTTTCGAGGTAGAAGTCCAGGTGGTTGGCGGCCTCGCAGGCGGAGAGGGTGGCCGCGGCGAGGGCGAAGCAGATCGCCGCGCCGATGAACCCGACGGTGGGGCCGAGGGCGACGAGGCAGTTCTGGAGCGCGGCGTTGGCGATCGCCGCGCATCCCATGTCCCCCATCCGGTGGACGATCCCCTTGAGGACGTCCTCGGACCCGGCCCGATCGATTTCCTTCACGTCTCCCCGCCAGAGCACCCGCCCGGTGGCGACGTCGGTCAGGGTGCCGGCCTCGGGATCGACTCTGGCTCCGCCCAGGTAGTGTCCCCGGTCGGTGACCAGGCTGACGGTGAGGGCGCCTCCATCCTCCTTCCCGATCACCTCGAGCACGCGGCCCAGCCGGGAGCGTCCCATCACTCCCACCTGGAGCGGGCCGCTCCACCGTCCGGGAACCGTCCGGTCCACCACCCGGACCGCGCTCCGGGCCACCGCCGGGGTGAGCCCGGGACCGGCGATGACGCCGGGTTCGGTGTGGTAGAGGCTCTTGATCCGTCCCCAGGTGGAGGGGACCGTGGCCTCGGCCGGGATCACCGCGAACCCGACGCTGGCAACGAGGAGGAAGGAGGCGATGAGAGAACGATGGCGAGGCATGATGAGGGTTTCCTTTCTTCATGTGGACGGAAGAAAGGACGGGCGTCCGGCTCCACCATGCATGGAGGATGCCGGAGCGGTGCGACGCCCACAGGCGGGCGACCGGTCCGGGCGGGGGTGTGCGGGTGACGAGGTCTCGTCG
>CAYRIJ010000176.1:0-1151 GCA_964424285.1 uncultured bacterium | reverse complement strand
CGACCGGTGGTGTCTGATAGCGGCATGATTCGACGCGTGGTCATCCCCGTTTTCGGGGACGTGAACGTGATGGAGGTGCGAAGCGGTCCGCCCCCGGCGCTCGAGCCGGGGACGGTGCGGGTGCGGGTGGCCGCGGCCGGGGTGAACTTCGCCGACCTGGTGATGCGGATGGGGCTCTACCCCGAGGCGCCCCCGCGTCCCTTCGTGCCCGGCTACGAGGTGTCGGGGGTGCTGACCGAGCTGTCCGAGGAGGCGGCGCGGGCCCGCCCGGATCTCACCCCCGGGATGCGGGTGATCGCGGGAACCCGGTTCGGCGGCTACGCCGAGGAGATCGTGACCCCGCCGGGGAAGGTGTTCCCCCTCCCCCCCGACTGGTCCTTCGAGGAAGGCGCGGCCTTCCCGGTGACCTACATCACCGCGTGGTTCGCCCTGGTGGCCATGGCCCGGGTCCGGGCCGGGGACTACGTGCTGGTTCACGGGATCACCGGCGGGGTGGGCTCGGCCGCGCTCCAGATCGCCCGGGCGGCGGGGGCGCACGTGGCCGGCACCTGCGGCGGGCCGGAGAAGGCGCGCACCGCCGAGCGCTGGGGCGCCGAGCGCGGGATCGACTACCGGAGCGAGCACGTCCCCGCGGTGGTTCGCGCCTGGGCGCCGGACGGCGTGGACATCGTGCTCGAGTCGCGCGGAGGGAAGGGGCTTCGGGAAAGCATGTCGCTCCCCAAGCCGACCGGACGGGTGGTCACCTACGGGGTGAGCGAGATGGCCTCGGGGCGGAAGCGGAACTGGTTCGTGGCGGCCCGCGCCCTCTGGCCGTTCCTGTGGATGAACCCGCTCAAGCTCATCCAGCGGAACCACGGGCTCTTCGGCCTGAACGTGCTCGCGATGTGGGGGGAGGACGCGGTGATGGCCTCGGCGATCGCCGGCTTGCGGGCGGGGGCGGAGTCCGGCGCCTACCGCCCCGTGCTCGACCGCGCGTTCCCGTTGACCCAGGCCCCGGCGGCCCACAGGTATCTGCACGAGCGGCGGAACCTGGGGAAGGTCGTGCTCACGACCGGGGTGGAGATGGGGGGAGCGAGTGGGGAGTGGGTGGGGAGTGCGTAGGGAGCGGGTGGTGGGAGGGTGAGGTTGAGCGAGCAGGAAGTGAGCGGGCT
>CAYRIJ010000175.1:0-8145 GCA_964424285.1 uncultured bacterium | reverse complement strand
GACCACCACTTCGAGCCCGCCCTGGCGACCTGCCAGCGCTGCCACCCCGAGGCCACGAGCTTCGACTACAAGGGTGTGCAGACCGAGATCGAGGACCTGGGGCACCAGCTCGGAGCCTTGCTCCTGGCCGCCAACCTCATCAACGAGAACTCGGAGGACGGTCATCCGACCGTCACGTCGGCCCCCGAGGACCAGGGGATCGCGCTGTACAACTGGCTCTACGTCATGCACGAGGACAAGAGCATGGGCGTCCACAACCCCGACTACGCGAGGGCGTTGCTCGAGGAGGGTCTCTCCAGGATGGGGGCGAGCGCCGCAGCGGTGCACTAGGCTCGGAACCTCCTCTCGGGGCCCGGGCGGCCGTTCCTGAACGGGGCCCGGCGGTCGCCGGGGGGAGGGAGGCTCGGTCCACGGTCGACCGGACCGATCCGGGCCGGTAGGGTTCCATTGCGACGATAGGTCTCTGGAAGTCGGGCGGGCGTCCGGATGGGCGCCCGCCCGTTTTGTTCGGTGCACCGGGAAGGGGTCGGACCCGGGGATGAAGGTCCGCCCCGAACCGGCCGCGGTGGGGGAAGGGAGGCGCTCTCCACGCCGACCCCGGATGTCCCTCTTGCCGGCCGGACGGCCGGACCCCTGCCCGGCAGATCCATCACGGCACCCCCTCGAACCTCGGCGGGTTCCGGGTCTCCGCCGGCAGCGTCACCCGTCACCGGCGATCAGGGTGACCGGGGAGGCGACTCCCCCCTCCGTATGGGCCGAGGCCCGCTGGGGACCTGAACCTCCTCGTCCCACCCCGAGAGCACCCCGCTCAGGCTCACCCGGATCGTGACCCGGGTCCCCCCGGAGGGGGTCGGGGAGGTGGCGGCGGGTCCCCCGGACGGTCGGTGCGATCCTCCCGCCGCCGGCGGGTCGATCGCCCGCCGGTTGGATCAGGGGCGGGAGAGATCGCGGATCTTGAGGCCGAGGGCGGTGAGGAAGATGAGGATGAAGACGAGGGAGATGCCGAGACCGCGACGGCGGTTCGTCAGCTCCTCGAGCGCACGGTGAGCGGTGACCGCGGCCGCCTGGGCGTGGGCCATGCCCTCCTTCTGCTTGGCGACGAACGCTCCATCCTGGCTGGTGGAGAATCCGTGGACGAGCACCTCGAGCTGGATCTGGCTGTCCACCGCGCTATCGAGCTCGGTAAGCGCCTCCCGGACCTCGACGCCGCCGCGCTGGGCGGCGAGGAAGCTCCGCTCGGCCCGGGCGATCTGCAAGGTGAGCGCGTGCATGTCGTCCAGATACTCCTGGGAGACGGCGAAGCCGCCTTCCGGAGGCTCCGAATCCGGGGGCGCGGCGTGGCAATCGCCGCACCGGCGAACGCGGGCTTTGACCTCGGTCCCGGTTTCCGGATCCACGAAGGTGTAGTGGGTCTTGCCGATGCGGAAGCGCTCGAAGAGGCGCGCAAACTCGGGCCGGAGGGTGGGAGCCTCGCCTTCCCCACCGGGGACGGTGTGGGTGTCCAGGACCAGGGCCTGGTCGACCAGCCAGTCGAACCGGTCTTCGGGGGCCATCCCCACCGTCTTGGCGAGCAGGGCGTCGCGCACTTCCCGGAAGTGCTTCTGGACGTTCTCCGGCTCTCCCGTCGTGCCCGCCGGGTTGGGACCCTCGTGGCAGAGCGCGCACGGAGTCTCGGGAAGCGGGCTCAGGAGGGCGATGGTCGGGCGGACGACGCCGTGGTTCTCGTGGCAGACCACGCACCCGTAGAAGCGCTGAATCCCCGTCACCGTGCCCGGCGGCTTGTCGGCGTCGTGACACGAGGCGCAACCCTCGTCCCCGGCCTCGGCCAGGAAGTCGTTGTGGTTCTGGAATCCCACCTGCTTGGGGCTCGCCCGGAAGAGGTCCGCTTCACGGCCGTGACACTGGCCGCAGACCAACGCCACCTCCTTGACCCCCGGAGGAGTCGCGCCGTGGTTGCCGTGGCAGTCGTTGCAGGTGGGGGCGGTGAGGTCCCCCTTCACCAGGAGAGCGTTGGCGTGGACGCTCCGCGACCAACGGGCGTACTGGTCCACCGGGAGGGGCCGGCCGTCGTCCAGTCGGTAGCCCTTCATGCGCTCGGGATCGGAGTGGCACCGGCCGCAGGTTTCGGCCACGTGGGTGGGGTACACCGGGGCCTCGGGGTTGTCCGGGGGGAGGATCCTGTGGGTGCCGTGGCAGTCGACGCAGGTGGCCACGTTGACGTCCCCGGAGCGCAAGGCCTTGCCGTGACGGCTCGTCCAGTACTCCTGCTCCTGATCGATCCGCGGGTCGGGACGGAAACGCTTCATGTAGACGGGATCGGAATGGCACCGGCCGCAAAACGCGGGGATCTCCGTCCGGGGCGGGGCCCCCCGGAAGGGATTGGCGGTGAACTTCGGGTCCATGGCCGCGTCGGCGTCCCCGCTCAACGCGGGATCCGGGTTCCCGCCGTGACAGTCCTGGCAGGAGAGTCCGGCCTGATGGTGCACGTCCCGGTCGATCCCTTCCCACTCCTTCAGGCTCTCGGCGTCGAACAGGTCGGGACTCAGGTGGCACCCGGTGCAGGACGTCTGCGCGGGCGCGATCGCCGCCGGATCCGCGGCGAGAAGAAGCGGGAGCATGAGGTTCAAGAGCCCGATCACGATGGTGACCTCCGCGTGCCGCGCGTGAGCCACGCGGTCAGGACCAGGAGCGCCGCGACCGCGGCCACCAGGAGCAGAGGTACCGCGGATCGATAGCCCCACACCGTCATCCCCACCGCGTAGGCCAGGGCCGCCCCTCCGAGAGCGTTCGTGAAGAGGGTTCGTCCCCGCTTGGCGCCGGTGTCGAAGAGGGGGAGAAGGAGCAGGACCACCCCCGCCAGCCCGAACAGGAGAATGGGAAACGCCTCGTACTCGATCCCCGCGATCTCGCCCCCGGGGACGAGCTTCAGGGTCTGGAACATGAACATGAAGTACCACTCGGGCCGGATGTTCGGGTAGGCCGGGGCGAAGGGGTTGGCCTTCTCGCCGAGCTCCCACGGGAACAAGGCGGCCAGGGCGGCCAGCACGCCCAGGGCCACCGTCCACCCGAAGAGATCGCGGAGGGCGAAATGGGGAAAGAACTTCATGCCTGGGGACTTCGCCTCGCGCCGCCGGACCGCCTCGGGCTCGCTCATGCCGTGGATCTGGACGAGGAGAAGGTGGAGCCCCAGGAGGAGCAGGGTGATCGACGGCAGGATGGCCACGTGCCAGCCGTAGAACCGCGAGAGGGTTCCCCCGGTCACGCGATCGCCTCCGCGGAGAAACCGCAGGAGCCATTCTCCGACCACCGGGACCGACCCCGCGATGTCGGTGCCCACCTTGGTCGCGAAGAAGGCAAGTTGGTTCCAGGGAAGGAGATAGCCGGAGAACCCGAAGGCCATGACCAGGAAGAAGACCGCGCAACCGGTGATCCAGGTGAGTTCCCGCGGCGGGCGGTAGCCCTTCATGATGAAGACGGTGGCCATGTGCAGGAAGGCGAAGAAGACGAGAAGATTGGCCGACCAGGAATGGATGGACCGCAAGAGCCAGCCGAAGGGAACGGTGGTCATGATGAACTCGACCGACTCGAACGCCTCCCCGGCCGAAGGGCGATAGTAGAGCATGAGGAGCACGCCGGTCACCGCCTGGACGATGAAGAAGAACAGCGTCATGCCGCCCAGGTAGTAGAAGACGGTGTAGCGATGGAGGGGGACGGTCTTGTGGGAGCCGGCGTCGACGAGGAAGGAGACATGGAGCCGGCGATCAAGCCATCGGAAGAGGGACTCGCGCGACATGCCCTATGCCCGGGACACGATGATGGTCGCGGGCTGGCCGCCCTGGGCGGCGACAACGTCGACCTTGTACGGAGTGAGCGGCCGGGGGGGAGGACCGGACACGTTGCGACCCGAGAGATCGTAGACCCCGCCGTGGCAATTGCAGTAGATCCGCTCCCGGTTCTTCTGGAACTCCACGATGCAGTCCAGGTGCGTGCAGGTGGCCGAGAGGGCGACGAACTGGTTCTCGGCGGCGCGTATGAGGATCACCGGGTCGTTCCCGAAGTGGATGATCTTGTACCCCTTCTGGATGAGCTCGGGGTCGTTGACCGGGCCCGCCTCCACCTGGTTGGTGCTCGCCTCGGGAACACGGGGTGGGCTGATGAACCGGAGGACGGGATAGAGCGCGGAGAAGAGCAACGCCGCGCCGGAGGTGCCCAGGAGCCATCCCAGGAAACGGCGACGACCGGACGAGGGAAGCGGAGCCGATCGGTGTTCCATGCTCCTCCCAGAAGTCGGGGTGCGTGAACTCGCAACCGGCACTATACCGAAGCGGTGGACCGACAACAAGCGGACGAAATCCATCGCAATAGTAATCCGGCAGCCTCACCGGAAATCATAGAATACAAAAATTGTCACAATTCCTCGGTGTTCCGGCTTCGGCGCCCCGACGGGCCCGGATTCGTTGCCGCTTGGGTTCCGTTCCCGGTCGAGGCGACCGCTACCGGCCTTCCGCTACGCGTCACCCCCCAATGGAAACGGGATATCGAGGGAGAAGGCTACCCCCGCCACCGTCCCCGGCCTAAGATGGGGGGCTGGAACAGGGGCTCGGGCCGATCCCGGCCCCGAGGAGGGCGGTGGATGACGACACGGGAGAAGATCGAACGACTCGGCCATGAGCGGGCCCGGGTCGAGGCCATGGGCGGCCCCGACCGCGTGGCCAAGCAACGTCAGGCGGGGAAATGGACCGCCCGCGAGCGGATCCGGGCCCTCCTCGATCGCGACACCTTCCAGGAACTCTACGCCTTCGCCCGCCATCGGGCGGTCGATCTCGGCATGGCCGGCAGGGAAATGCCCGCCGACGGGGTGGTCGGCGGCGCGGGTGCGGTCGATGGCCAGTTGATCTTCGTATCCAGCCAGGACTTCACCGTGGCCGGAGGCACCGCCGGCGAGATCCACGCCGAGAAGATCTGCCGTGTCCTGGACCAGGCGCTTCTCTGTGGGGCGCCGGTGGTGCTGTTCAACGATTCGGGAGGGGCGCGGATCCAGGAGGGGGTGGACGCCCTCGCCGGCTACGGGGGGATCTTCTACCGGAACACCCTGCTCTCCGGCGTGGTCCCCCAGATTTCGGTGATCGTGGGGCCCTGCGCCGGGGGAGCGGCCTACTCTCCGGCCATCACCGACTTCATCATCATGGTCAAGGGGATCTCCCGGCTCTTCATCACCGGCCCCGACGTGATCAAGGAGGTGACGGGCGAGGAGGTGACCGCCGAGGACCTGGGAGGGGCCGAAGTGCAGACCTCGCTCAGCGGGGTGGCCCACTTCCTGGCCGAGGACGAGGAGGACGCGGTCCGGCTGGTACGCCGGCTCCTCTCCTTCCTTCCCGGAAACAACACCCTCGATCCCCCCGGTCCGCCGGAAGGGACCCTGGTGTACGAGAGCGATCCCGTCCTGGACTCCCTCATCCCCGACGACCCGCGCCAGCCCTACGACGCGCGCTCGATCATCCTACGGGTGGTGGATGACGGGGACTTCCTGGAAGTGCACGAACACTTCGCCCCCAACATCGTGGTGGGGTTCGCCCGGGTCCAGGGGAGAACGGTGGGGGTGGTGGCCAACCAACCCATGGTCATGAGCGGGGCCCTCGACATCAACGCCAGCGTCAAGGCGGCCCGGTTCATCCGCTTCTGCAACGCCTTCAACATTCCGCTTCTGAACTTCGTGGACGTGCCCGGATTCATGCCGGGGGTGAAGCAGGAGTACGGCGGCATCATCCGGCACGGGGCCAAGATGCTCTTCGCCTATGCCGCGGCCACCGTTCCCAAGATCACCTTGGTGACCCGGAAGGCCTACGGCGGGTCGTTCCTGGCCATGTGCGCGAAGAGCATGGGGGCGGACCGCGTCTTCGCCTGGCCGACCGCGGAGATCGGGGTGATGGGAGCCGAGGGCGCGGTGCAGATCATCTACGGACGGGAGATCGCGGCCTCGGCGGACCCCGCCGCTCTGAAGGCGGACCGGATCGAGGAATACCGGGAGCGCTTTGCGTCGCCCTACCTCGCCGCGGCCCGGATGCACATCGACAACGTGATCGAGCCGCGGGATACTCGGGAGTACGTGTCCTTCGCTCTGGAGACGCTCCGCAACAAGCGGGAACTCCGGCCGCCGAAGAAGCACGGGACCATGCCGCTCTGAACCCCGAGGGGGAATCGTTGAGACAAGGACTCCTCATCGCGCTGCTCGGGTTGGCGGTGACGTTCGCCTCCCTGAGCCTCCTCGCCCTGGTCATGGGGGCCATCGGGCGGGCCGAGCGATGGCGGCGGACCCTCACCCAGCAACGATTCCAGGCCGAGGGCGACGGCCGCGCGGAGGACGAGCCCGACGGGATCTCCCCGGAGACCGTGGCGGTGATCGCCGCGGCGGTGGAAGTCGCCGCGGGCTCCCCGGCCCGGGTCCGCACCGTGCGGTACCTGCGGGGCCGGGAGGGATCCTGGAGCCGAATGGGGAGGCTCCAGGTCATGGCGTCGCACGCGGTGGTGCGGAGGGAACCATGAAACGGTTCAGGGTGACGGTGAATGGAGTGGGCTACGAGGTGGAGGTGGAGCTTCTGGAGGACGACGAGGCCAACCCGTCTCCGGCCAATCGCCTGGAACGGCGGGAACTGGTCAGCTCCGCCCAGAGCGTCCTCCCCCGGACTCCCCCCCCGGCCCCCGGACCGGGGGAGCGGGTGGACCGGAAGACGGTGGTGAGTCCGATGGCGGGGACGGTCAAGAAGGTGAACGTCAAGCCCGGGGACATGGTGAAGGCCAACGACGTCCTTCTGGTGCTGGAGGCGATGAAGATGAACAGCGACATCGCCTCCCCCTCCGGAGGGAAGGTCCGTTCGGTGCGGATCGAGGTGGGAGCCACGGTCCAGCAGGGTCAGGTGCTGGTCACTTTCGATTAGCCATCGGAGGGAAGGGCGGGGCGGTGGACCTATTCCAGATACTCTCCCGATTCGCGTCGGAAACCGGCTTCCAGGGGCTCACCCCGGGAGCGGTGCTGATGATCGCGGTGGGGGCCCTCCTGATCTACCTGGCGGTGGCCAAGGACTTCGAGCCCCTGCTCCTGGTCCCTATCGGTTTCGGGGCTATCCTCACCAACCTCCCCCTGGGCGGCATCCTGGCCCCGCCGACCTCCGACTCCATCGGCGGCCTCTACCACTACCTGGGACAGGGCATTCACCTCGAGATCTTCCCGCCGCTGATCTTCCTCGGGGTGGGGGCGATGACCGACTTCGGCCCCCTGCTGGCCCGGCCCACCACCTTCCTCCTGGGGGCCGCCGCCCAGGTTGGCGTCTTCACCGCGCTCCTCGGCGCCATGGCCCTCGGGTTCACCCCGGGCGAGGCGGCGTCGATCGGAATCATCGGCGGGGCCGACGGCCCGACCTCGATCTTCCTGGCCACCAAGCTCGCGCCGCAGCTCCTGGGCCCCATCGCGGTGGCCAGCTATTCCTACATGGCGCTGGTGCCGGTGATCCAGCCCCCGATCATGCGGCTCCTGGTTCCCCGTCGCGAACGGCGGATCAACATGGGGACCATGCGCATCGTCTCCCGCCGGGAGAAGATCATCTTTCCGATCGCGGTTCTGGTGGTGGGCACCCTCATCGTGCCTCCCGCGGCTCCCCTCCTCGGCATGCTCATGTTCGGGAACCTGCTCCGGGAGAGCGGGGTGACCTCCCGCCTGGCCGCGACCGCCCAGAACGAGCTCATCAACATCGTCACCATCCTTCTCGGCTCCTCGGTGGGGGTGACCATGACCGCGGACAGCTTCCTACGATGGAGCTCGATCAAGATCCTGGTCATGGGGGCGGTGGCCTTCGCGGTGGCGACCGCGGGGGGCGTGCTCCTCGGCCGTCTCTTCTGCCTGCTCTCCCGAGGCCGCATCAATCCCCTCATCGGCGCGGCGGGAGTTTCCGCGGTCCCCATGTCTTCGCGGGTGGTTCAAAAGGTGGGCCTCGAGGAGGACCCCCAGAACCATCTGCTCATGCACGCCATGGGACCCAACGTGGCCGGGGTGATCGGAACCGCAGTGGTGGCGGGGTTCCTGCTGTCGGTGATGCACTAGTGTTCCGATTCAGAAGTCATGCACACAATCTGGCGGCGGTTCGCGACGTC
>CAYRIJ010000174.1:0-8158 GCA_964424285.1 uncultured bacterium | reverse complement strand
CACGATCAACGAGGTGCAGATCGAAGGGCTCTAGGGGGCTGCCGGACCCGGACCGGCGGTGGCGACTCGAGCTCCGATTCGCTAACGCACCCCGGTTGCGCCGCCGATCCCAAGGGCGAGGGGGGCGCCCGGCCGGCGCCCCCGGGAGAGATGTCCCATGACCGCATTGAGGGCGGCCGCGCGCTGCCAAACCGAAGCCTGTACGGATCCCGCGCTTCCCATGTCCACGGTCTGCTGGTTCCACCTCGACGACCGGGAGGGATATCGCACCCTCCAGTCCCGCGCCGTCGGCGCGGGCGAGGACCTGGCCCGCTCGCAGTTCAAGGACGTGGACTTCAGCGATCTGGATTTCACCGGAGCCATGCTTCCGGAGAGCAACTTCGAGGGGGCGGTCCTGCGCGGGGCGAACCTCGGCCGCGCCCTCCTCTACGCCTCCCGCCTGGTGGACGCCGACGCCGGGAGGGCCGATTTCTCCGAAGCCGACATGGGCCGGGTGCGCGCCCAACGAGCCTACTTCGCCGGCGCCCGGATGGTGCGGGCGGCCATGAACCAGATCCGCCTGGCCCGGGCGGTCCTCGACGGCGCCGACCTGAGCCACGCCGATCTCACCGAAGCCATCGCTCCCGGGGCCTACATGGCCGGGACGCGCATGGAGGGCGCCACCCTCACCGGCGCCGATTTCACCGGGGCCTACCTCAAGGGGTCCTTCGCCCGGGACGTCCTGGCCCGGGGGGTCCGTCTGACCCGGGCGGTGGCCTCGGACGTGGACTGGCACGGCGCCGATCTGGAGGGGGCGGATCTCCGCCGGTTGGTCGCGGTGGCCTCGGACTTCACCCTCGCCCTGGCCGCCGGCGCCGACCTTCGCGGGGCCAGGCTTCGGAGCGCGATCTTCGATCGGGCGGACCTGAGCGGGGCGGATCTTCGCGGGGCCGACCTGACCGGGGCGATCCTCGAGGGAACGCGGCTCGAGAAGGCGGACCTTCGCGGGGCGCGCCTCACCGGGGCGCGGATCTTCGGCGTGATCCTCGACGGCGCACGCACCGAGGGCGCGGACGTGGACCTGTCCGGGGCGGCGTAGCTCCCGGCAATCGCCGGCCCGGGTGTTTCCCGGAAGCGGCCCCGGGGCGGGCGCCCCGGTCGCGCGCTCGCTCGCGGGGGCGCGGCCCTCAGTCCAGCCAGTGGCCCCCGGCGGGATCGCCCCGAAGCATCATGTTCCGGGCCAGGGGGAGCGGCGGCGCTCCCAGAGCCAGGAGCCGGGCGTGGAAGCGCTCGAGGTCGAAGTCCTTTCCCTCCGCCCGCCTCGTCTCGGCCCGGAGCGCCTCGATCTCCACCCTCCCCAGCGTATAGACCAGGTACAGCGGATCGAAGGTTCCCCGGGCGGCTTCCCGCTCCGCGATCGCCGGCTCCAGGTAACAGCGATCCTCCAGGAAGCGCGCCGCCTGGGCGACCGTCCACCCCTCGGTCTGGAGCCCCAGCGCGACCCGGAACCGGCCCGCCCGCCGGAGCGCGGACTGCAAGGTGGCCAGCCGGAAGCCCAGGTCCTCGGCGCGATAGCCGCGCTCCACCGTCAGGGCCTCGGCGTAGTGCGCCCAGCCCTCCACGAAGGCCCCGCACTGCACCACGCGGCGGACCGGGCGGTCGAGCCGGTTCGAGACCAGGGCCTGGAGATAATGGCCGGGCCAGGTCTCGTGGGCGACGAGGTTCCGGAGCAGCGACCGGTTCAGGAACCGGAGCTGCTCTTCGCGGACCGCGGGGGGCGCGTCCGGGTCGGGAAGGGTCACGTAGAACACCCCGGCCCGGTCCCCCGGGGCGAAGGGGGCGGGAGCGGCGAGGCTGGCGTTGGTCCAGCGGGAGTACGAGGGACTCGCACGCACCAGGACCCGGGGACCCTTGGGAACCGGCACCGCGCCGTCCCGATCCACGAACTTCCGGGCCTCGCCGATCGCGGTCTCGGTGAAGGCCAGGATCTCCCCCGGATCGGGATGGTCCTCGGCCACCCGCCGCATCGCCTCCCCCGGAGTGAGGGTGGAATCCATGCGGAAGGCCGCCGCGCGGAAACGGGCGTCCAGCCGGGCCAGCTCGGCCTCGGCCTGGGCGCGAAGCCGGGGCAGGGGCGTCGCCACCCCCTCTTCCGCCCGCAGGTACCCCGCGAACCGCAACGGTCCGAGAGCGGCCTCCCGGGAGGATCGGGGGAGCACGTCCTCGCTCAAGCTCCGCCGGTAGTCCCAGACCGCCCGGAGCGCGGCGGTGGTGGCGGCGGCGAGGGAATCGGTGAGCGCGGTGTCCGCGAGATCCGAGGCGGCGGCGGGAATCCCGTCGATCAGGAACGAGCTGAGGGCGTCGGCCTCGGCGAGCGCCTGCTCCACCAGGATCCGGGGGGGATTCTGGACCATGCTCAGGGACACCTCGAGAAAGGAGGGAACCTCGCGCTCGCGGGCCACCAGGCTCCGGACCCGGCCGGAGACCGTGCCCGGGTTTCCGTCCAGAAGCCCGCTCAACCCGCTGGCCACCGTCCGGATCGCCGTCCCCGGATCCCGGGACCAGACGTCGAGGCTGTCCGCATCGAACCGGCGGCGGCGGAGATCGTAGATCATGAGGGCGGCGTCGTAGCGGTCGTCGGCCGAGTACAGGGAGTCCTTCACGGTCTCGACCCGCGACTCGAAGTCGAGGAGCGCGCTCCGCACCGAGTCCCGTCCCGCGAAGCCGGCCGGCCCGAGGGTCCGGTCTCCCCCGTGAAGGCCCAGGAGCGTGGCTCCCACCGGATCCACGGTCTGAAGGAGCCGGAGGTAATCCGATTCCAGGGACCGCATCCCGGGGGAAAAGGACGCGTCGGTGGGGAGCGGCGGGAGCGGCATGGCGGCGGCGGCCGGCGACAACCCCCACCCCGGAAGGGTGAGCGCGAGCAGGATGAGCAAACGGCGGAAGGACAAGCGAGATCTCCGGTCTATCGTTCCTGGGTGGGGGCTGGACGGTCACGTCGCGCCGGACCCGGGCGACGGGTCCAGTATAGGTTCGAACCCGGGGGAGAGAAAGGGATCGCGTCGAAAAACCGCAACCGGGCGCGCGATCGGCCGGCGGCGATCAGGGAAGGAGCGTCACCCGCCGCGTCTCCCGGTCGGAACCGGCGGTGAGGCGAAGGAAGTAGACCCCCGATCCCAGCCGCCGTCCGTCTTCCCCCGTTGCGGGCCAGAGGACCCGGTAGGTTCCCGGCTCCCGGCTCCCCCGGGCCAGGCGCGCCGCCCGCCGGCCGCGAACGTCGAAGAGGTCCAGGGCCACCGGGGACGCCTCGGCCACGCGGTAGGTGATCCACTCCCCCCGCCGGGCGTGGATCACCGCGGGGACGCCGTCCGGGAATCCCCCCGGTGCGGACGGACCCGTCTGGACGGTGACCGGGGGCGTGCGCGCGCCGAGATGCGGCCCCCACCGCAGGTCGTAGCGGGCGGTCTCGTCGGGAACGACGTCGGCCAGCCACTCCACCAGGTCCCGGCGGCCACGGAACGGGATCACCGCCAGGAGGAGGGACTCCCCGCCGCGCTCCCGCATCAGCCGGACCTCCCCCGCGGTATCGTCGTCCACCACCGGGCGAACGCGGACGTCGAACCGGATCCGCCGGTCCCCGGCCGGAGCGGCGGCCAGGGTCGCCGCGAAGGGGGGATCCCAGCTCCTCACCTCGACGTCGTCCACCGTCCACCCGTCGAAGATGTCGGATGCCTCGCCGTAGGCGGCGACGAAGTGGAACCGAAAGAGCGTCGGGCCCCGGACGCCGATCAGCGGCACCCGGACCGCCTCCCAGGCCCCGATGTTCCCCCCCCAGGCCGCGGTCCCCGGGTAGGGGTTGCCGTCGGCCAGGGCGAGGGTCTTGGGATAGCCCCCGTCCGGGGTCAGGGCCCGCCAGGTGGCGCCTCCGTCGTTCGAGCACTCGAGAAAACCGCCGTCGAGGGCATAGCTCCCGTAGCTCCGCGTGCTCACATAGTGGTCGAAGCAAAGCTCCGAGTCCCCCGAAAGCTCGTAGGGTCCCAGGATGAGCCCTCCGTCGGCCCCGGACGTGGAAATCCATCCCGGAACCGGCCGCGCCCGGTAGGCCCAGTCCCCGTAGGCCACCCGCAGGCTCTGCCGCTTCCAGGTCTGAGGCGCCCCCTCGCGCACCGCCGCGGTCCGGACCGCCGCCGAAGTCGTTTCGAACCCCTCCCTCCCCCGGACCGAGGCTCCGGTGGGAAGGGGAGCGGCGAGGTCGTAGTCCCGGCCGGGACTCTCCCAGACCGCCTCGAGCAGAACCGGCGCCCCCGACTCCGGCACCCCGGGCCGCAACCGGACGGTCCAGAGCGGCTCGGTATCGCGGGTCTCGAACGGGTTCAGGGCGTCCACGTCCACGGCGGCCGGGCCGGAGATGTCCAGGAGGGGGGTGGGAAGGAGCCGCAGGGTCCCGGCGGGAAGGCGGGGCCCGCGGTTGGACAGGCGAAGCCGCACCGCGCCCCCCTCCTCCGGCAGATCCGCGAGGGACCCGCCGGGGGGGACCACGTCCATGCGAAGGATCGGCTCGCGGCCCAGGTACCGTCCCACCTCCACCGCGGCACGCATGACCGGCCCGGGCCTTCCGATCCGGCGGATCGCCACCCCGGTGGGGGTCCCGTCGTTGGCGCGGGTGTCGGGGCGGGTGTCCTCGGCCAGGTCCCGAACGCCGAGCGTTCCGGGAAACGCGTCGCCCGGGTCACCGAGGTTCCGTGGGAACTCCCCTTCCAGGCTCCGGCGGCCGTCCGCCTCCACCACCCGGATCCGGTAGCGGCGCGGATCGCTCTGGGCCGGCACCGCGGTGTCGACGTGGTAGACCAGGAGCCCGTCGGTGGGAAGATAGTCGTCGATCCCGGCCCGCCGGCGGTTCTCGGCCAGGAAGTACTCCGGTCCGGACTCCCCCCGGGTCCAGAGCTTGAGCACGAAGGGCTCGGTTCCCACCGCGGGGATGTCCAGGTCGGGCTGGTCGGCGAGGAGGGAAACGGGCTCGACGAACCCCCACTCGATCCGGGTGAAGGGATCGGGTCCCGAGGGATGGGTGGCGTCCACCAGCCACATCCCGTAGGCCATGACCGAGTAGACCCCGAGGCCGTTCCCCTGCACGCTCACGTCGTAGAGGTCCTCCCCCCCCAGGACGTGCCCGAACTCGTGGATCGCCACCCCCACGTTGTCGTCTCCGGAGAACATGGCGTAGTCGGGCACGCGGACCGCCCCCACCCGGGTCATGGTGGTCATGGTCCAGTAGTGGGAGCGGAGATCGGCGCTCCGACCGGTGCGTTCGGCCCCGTAGCCCGGATACACCACCAGAAGCCCGTCCAGGATCCCGTCGTCGTCCCCGCTCCCCGGCGCCCCGTCCGGCCCGTCGTTGTCGAACCGGTTGAAATCCACCCCGTCCTCCACCGCCGCCTGCACCGCGTCGGCGGCCAGCGCCCGCGCGTTGTGGGGCCAGCAGGCCCGGCAGAGCCCGGAGTCCCCCCCGGGGTAGGAGGCGTAGGGGCTGGGCATCCGGTACCAGCCCACGACCTCGCCGGTCACGTCGAACCGGCCGTAGCTCGCCTCCAGGTAGTACTCGCGAAGGCTCACCGTGTCCGCCTCGCCGCGGCTGAAGAGCAGGCGCCGGTAGGTGGCCGGGGTATGGATCGCGCGGTCGGCGGGGCGATCGTCGAAGTCCACCAGGATTACCAGCACTCGGGGGTGGCCGCTCCAGCGCCGCCCCGCGGTCCCCGCCTCCGCCAGGCGGGCGACCCCGGGGGGAAGGGACGGCTCCCGGGGGAGGTCCGCGAGGTCCCCGGGGCTCAGGGTCCTCAGGAGTTCGGGGGACGGCGGCGCGGCCTCGGCGGGACGCTCCGCGCCCGCACGGAGAGCGGCGAGGGTGAACCCCAGGACGGCGAGGAGGATGACCGGTTTGTGCATGGGCACCTTGAGCCGGGGCCGTGAGACCAGGGGGGGGACGGTTTCCGCATCATACAAGCCGGGACGGGCCGGGGCAAACCGGAGGGGAGGGTCCGCCGCGGGCGGGGCGGCTCCCCCACCGGGCGGGGGGAGGGCCCGCCCTCAAGGCCGGGGCCGAAAGGCCGATATTCCAGGTTGTTGCAGGGACTCCTCCAGCCAAGGAACGGGTATGAAGGCCGAACCATTCCCGGCCGAAAGCCGGCTGCTGATCGCGCTCGCGCTCCTTCTCCTGGGCTCCCTCGGGTGCGCCGGCGGGAGGCCGGGGCCGACGGTCCAGGCCGAGTTCCGCCCGCCCCGGCCCGAGCGTCGCGCGGTGTGGGTGCCCGGCCACTGGGAGTGGGTGGATCGTGAGCGCGGCTACCGGTGGGTCGAAGGTCACTGGCGGACACCCTGATGTGGTCCATATTCAAGGCCCTGATGCTCTACGAGCTACGCCAGCTCTGGCGTTCGCTCCTCCGCCGCCCCGAGCCCCCCGGCCGCTTCGTCCGCTACCGGGAGCGGATTCGCGTCGAGACCGGTCCGGCACCGGATCCCGGGGACGACCTCGAAGGCAACCCACCCCGGTGAGGGGCGATCGCGCCCATCCATAATTGATATCGGCCCCGGACCCACATGGCCGAAATCCCCCCGTCCTGCTAGGATGACTTGTTTACCGATAGCCGCCTCTCGTGGGCGGTTTTGAAACCTACCCATGGATATCGAGAGTTGAACGTGCGCATGCAACCCGGACATCGATTCGCGATTCTTTTCGCCGCCCTGGTGGCGGTTTCGTCGGGGGCGCTGCTCCTGCCGCTCCCGCAGCACGGCGCTTCCATCGCCGAGGCCTCGGCGAAGAACGCCGACAAGCCCCCGCTCCTCCGATGGGACCTCCTCCGCCAGACCTTCTACAACCCGCCGACCGAGGTGACCTTCCCGGACAGCCTCCGGCTCTACGACGGGAAGAAGGTGCGGATGGAGGGCTACATCATGCCCAACTTCGGGTCCCAGGATCAGGCGGATCTGCTCCTCACCGGACTCCATCCGCGGAGCCTCTTCTGCGGGCCGACCGACATGACCGCCCTGGTCCAGGTCTACATGCCGGGGTTCGACCCGGTGGGATGGCCGACCCTTCCCATCGAGATGGTGGGCACCTTCTTCATCTCCAAGCGCCCGCTGAGCCTTCACGCCATCTACTACATGAACGGGATCTCGTGGCGGCCGCTCAAGACCTGGGAGCAGGACTTCCCGGGGACGGTGGACGAGTTCCAGACCGAGCAGGACATGGGGGACCGGTAGCCGCCCCGGGCGCGACCGCACTCCATACCGCGGAGGGATCCGCGATCCGTCCGGGCGAACCCCGGGCGTCCGCCTCCGCGGTCAGCGGACGAGCGCCTCGGGGTTCAGCACCCGGAACTCCACCCGGCGGTTGAGCGCCCGGCCGGTGTCGGTGGCGTTGGAGGCCACCGGACCGCTCTCCCCGTAGCCCCGGGCGGTCACCCGGCCGGGGTCGAGCCCGCCTTCGCCGACGAGGAACGCGCGCACCGCTTCCGCCCGTCGCTCGCTGAGCTCCTGGTTCATCTCCGCGCTCCCCCGGCTGTCGGTGTACCCGGCCACCTCGATCCGGGCCTCGGGGAACCCGGCCAGGACGTCGGCGATGGTGAGGAGCGTCTCCCGCGAGATCGGGAGCAAGGTCGTCTTCCCCGTCTCGAAGAGGATGAGGTTCGTGCGGAGGAGTCCGGGCTCCATGAACGCCCGGCGGATGACCCGGGGGGTCAGGGCGGTGGTGGTCTCTCCGACCTCGGGGACGCGGACCGTGTCCCCGGCCCCTACCCTCAGGGGAACCGAGACCTCGGGTTTGGTGGAGGGCTCTCCCGGAGGGATGGAGGAGGCCGGGGGAGTGGATCCCGGCGCGCTCGAGGGTTCCCCCCGGCCCGGGGCGGCCGGCGACTCCGAGGGGGCGCCCGCGGTTCCGGCCGCTTCCCGGCTCCCGGGCGTCGCGGGCGCCGGCTCGGGGGGCGGGATGATCACGGTGATCGGCCCGTGGGCTCCGCGCCCGATCGGGGGCGCTTCCCTGGGCCAGGTCGGCATCGAGGCCTCGGAGGTCGATGCGGGAGGGCGGGGGAACCCCATGGCCCGGAGCTCCTCGCGGAGGATCTCCCGCACCACCGCCACCAGGGAATCCGAGACCGCCGCGGTGTCGGCGACGGCCTCGCCCGCC
>CAYRIJ010000173.1:0-8184 GCA_964424285.1 uncultured bacterium | reverse complement strand
CGTCGCCGAGAGCGATCCGGGCCCGGTCCCGGATTGCGCGGTTGCCCGATTCCGCCGCCCGCTCGAGAGACTCCAGCGCGGTGGGTCCGTCCCCCAGGGCCAGGGCGGTGAGTCCCTCCCAGAGACTCCCCTCCTCCTCGCGTCCCTTCTCGCGGCTCTCTCCGAACTCCCGGAGCGCGCCCTGGAGGTCCCCCTTGGCGAACAGCACCTTGCCCAGGGCGAGCCGCAGGGCCCCTTCGCGGGCCGAATCCTTCTCCCCTTCGAGCAGTCCCCGAAGCTCGCTCTCGTACTTGCCCCCCTCCACCTCCAGGCGCGCGCGCTCCAGCGAGGCGCCGGCGCGCTCGGCGGGGTCGAGGCCGGGGAGGGCGAGGAGGGAGTCGATCACCGCCCGGGCCCCGGCGCGGTCGCCGCCGGCGGCCAGGGCCCGCGCCCGCTCCACCGCCGGCCCGGCGGCCCCGGCGGGGGCCGCGGCGAGGATCAGGGCCAGGGCCAGGATCGAGGACGGGATGCGCGCGCTCACCTCAGACCCCCAGAGGATCGAGCGCCTGGCAGTGGGGGCAGCGCCAGGCCGGCGCGGCCAGGGCCCGTCCGCAGTGACGGCAGTCCCCCGGTCCTTCCGCGTCCTGGAGCGAGGCCAGGAGGCGATCCAGGCGGGAAAGCGCGGTCTGGGGGTCCCGGCGGTCCAGGGCCAGCTTCACCAGATGTCGATGGGCGCGGGGATGATCGGGGTCCACCTCCAGGGCCTCGTGGATGAAGGTCTCGGCCTCGGCCAGGTCGCCCTTGCGGCGGTGGATCTCCGCCAGGGCCAGAAGCGGCGGCACCGAGGCCTCGCGCGGGGCGCGATGGAGCAGTTCCTGGTAGAAGGACACCACGTCCCCGAAATGCCCCATCTCGAAGAACGCCCGCTCCAGGCGGTCGAACACCAGCCCGGCCCGCTCGGGGTTCTTGAGGGCCAGGGTGCGCCAGTGCTCCACCGCCTTCTCGGTGCGCCCCTCCGCGTGCTCCATGTCCCCGAGGTAGAGGTAGGCCAGGAGACAGTCGGGGTCGAGCTTCAGGGCCTCCTCGAAGTGCTGGCGCGCCTCCTTCGGGTTTCCCGCCGCCAGCTCCTGGGATCCCACGTAACCGCGGTAACGGGCCAGGCTCGCCTTGTCCCGCCCTTCCACCTTGACCCGTTCCTCGGCGACCTGGATGGCCCGCGGCCAGTCCTTGAGCGCCTCGGCGACCTGCTGGAGCGCGCGGTGGGCGAAGCGGTTCCCCCGCTCGATGTGACGGAGCCGCTCCGCGCTTTGCCCCGCCTCCTCGTAGCGGCCGGCGGCGAGGTAATCCCGGGTGAGGCTCTCCAGGATGCGCGCCCGGTCGGCGTCCTCGATCCGGGGGCGCACGGTGAGATCCCGGTGGACGGCCAGGGCCTTCTGCACCTCGCCGCTCTCCCGCAGGAGGTCGCCCAGGCGGATGTAGGCGTCGAGATTCTCCGAGTCGAGCTGGACCGCTTCCTTGAGCCGGCGGAGGGCCTCCCGGGGATCGCCGCCGATCAACGCGGACAGGGCCATGGTGTAGGGGGCCTGGGGCGGCGCCACCCGGCGGCGCTGCACCCGCACCCAGGCGAAGATCAACCACAGGATGACGATGAGCCCCACGACCGCTGCGGCCAGGATCAGGAATTGCGATGGCGTCATGGCTTCCCGCTTCGTCGCCGGCGGCCGGGCCGGCGGCTAGATTTCCCGGGTATCCCCGTCACCCACCCCGGCGGGAAGGCTCTCCGGATCGAGATCCTTCACCGGCATGTTCCGGAGGTCGGTCAGCTCCCGCGCCAGCTGGCGGCTCTTCCGCTTGAGCGCCGAGACCTCGGACTTGGCGGAGACCACCTGGAAGAAGGAGACGATGAACCAGACCAGGACCCCGAGGATGAAGCTCCCCAGCAACACCACCGGGAGCTCCACGTTGGGGATGGTGGGGATGTTGGGATCGGTGAGGTAAATGTTGACGTGCTGACCGGCGTTGAGGAGCGAGACGTAGAGCAGACCGGCCAGAACCAGGATGGCCAGGAAGGCCTTCACGAACCACATACAGTCCCTCCTAGGCGGCGTGGGTGGCGGCGTCCGCCTCCCCGATCGGCACTCCGGTCAGGGTCACCCCCCGCGTCTCCACAACCCGCATTCTCCGGAGGGTGCCGACCCACGCGGGCGACCCCCGGAACACCGCGTTCTTGAACTCCCGGGTCTTCCCCACCACCGCCTCCGGGTCGCGGTGGCTTCGGCCGTCCACCAGGACCTCCACCTCGCGGTCCAGGAACCGGGCCGACCGCTCGGCGGTGACGCGGCGTTGGAGCTCGATCACCGCGGCCAGCCGCCTCTGCTTCACCTCCGCCGGCACGTCGTCGGCGAGCCCGGCGGCCACCGTTCCCCGCCGGGGAGAGTACTTGAACATGTAGGCGGAGTCGAAGCCGATCTCCTCCATGGCGCGCCGGGTGGCCTCGAAGTCCTCGTCGGTCTCCCCCGGAAAGCCCACGATCACGTCGGTGGACAGGGCGATGTCGGGCATGAGGTCCCGGGCCCGCCCGATCAGCTCGCGATACCGGGAAAGGGTGTACTCGCGGTTCATGGCCCGGAGCACGGAATCGCTCCCGGACTGCATGGGGAGATGAAGGTGGGGCATCACCTTTTCCTCCTCGGCCATGGCCACCAGGACGTCGTCGGTCATGTAGCCGGGGTGCGAGGTGGTGAAGCGGACCCGCTCCATCCCGTCCACCCCCGCCGTCACCCGGAGCGCGTCGGCCAGACCGAACTCCCCGTCCCGGTAATGGTTCACGTTCTGCCCGAGCAGGGTGATCTCCTTCACCCCGCGGGACACGCACCACTCCGCCTCCCGGATGATCTGGCCGATCGGCTTGGAGCGCTCGCGCCCCCGGGTGAAGGGTACGATGCAGTAGTGGCAGGCGTTGTCGCAACCCCGGATGATGGTCAGGAAGGTCTTGATGGAGCCGGGCTCGATCAGGGGCCGGTCCTCCACCTGGAAGTCGCGGGCGAAACCCACGTCCACCTGGGGGCGGCCGGTGCGACGGCGGGCGTCGAGGGCCTCGAAGAACCGGGGATAGGCCCCCGATCCCACCACGAGGTCCACGAAGGGGACCCGGGCCAGGAACTCCCCCCCCAGCCGCTGGGCCATGCACCCGGTCACCGCCAGGACCTCGCAGCTCCCCGCTTCCTTGAGGCGCTTCAGGACTCCCAGGCGGCTCATCACCTTGGCCTCGGCGTGCTCGCGGATGCTGCAGGTGTTGACCAGCACCACCTCCGCGTCCTCGGGCTTCTCCACCAGGGTGTAGCCCTCCTCCACGAAGCGCTTCCCCAGCACGTCGGACTCGTTCAGGTTCATCTGGCAACCGTAGGTTTCCAGGTATGCCTTCATTCGGTTCCTCTAGCCCAGCCCGGATTCATCGGTCAGGGAATCGCCTCCAGCATCCTCGCGGATAGACCATCCTCGGCCAATCCGGTCAGGCTGACAAGGGCAAAGCGGCCGATCAGGCGCTTCATGGCCGGGAAGCGCACGCGCACGTAGTGTTCGGTGAGGCCCCGGCAGGTGCCGTCGGCGTCGGTCTCCTCCACCAGCACCACGGAGTTCGTCCCCACGAGGCTCCGCCGGAAGGCGCGGTTCTTCTCGGCCATCAGCGCCTTGGCCGCGTGCAGCCGGCGTCCGGCCACGTCCCCGGGGGGCCGGGTGTTCCATCGGGCGGCCGGCGTGCCCGGCCTCGGCGAATAGGTGAAGGGATGCAGGTAGGTGAAGGGAAGCTCGGTCAGGATGCCCAGCGTCCGCCGCCAGTCCCCTTCGGTCTCCCCGGCGAAGCCCACGATGAGATCGGCGCCGAGGGCGAGGGGCCGCACCCGCGCCGCCACCTTCCGGACCTGGCGGCGGTAGGCCGGCGTCCGGTAGGAGCGGCGCATGGCCCGAAGCAGGTCGTCGCTCCCCGACTGGAGCGGAAGATGAAGGTGCGGGGCCAGGATCGCGGATCCCGCCAGCATCTCCACCAGCCGGTCGTCGATCTCCTGGGGCTCGACGGAGGAGAGCCGGAGCCGCCAGGCGTGGGGAGCGTCGAGGCCGAGGAGCCCCTCCACCAGGTCGGAGAGATTCCTCCGCGGGGAGAGGTCGACGCCGTAGTGGCCGAGATGGGTGCCGGTCATCACCAGCTCCCGGTAGCCGGCGTCCAGGAGCCTCCGGCCCTCGTCCAGCGCCTCTTCCAGAGAAAGGCTCGCCGAGGGACCGCGGGTCTTGGGGATGATGCAATAGGTGCAGGCCGAGTTGCACCCGTCCTGGACCCGGAGGAGCGCCCGGGTGCGGCCCTCCACCCCCACCGCGCGGAGGCGGGTCATGCCCTTCCCCTCCAGGGTTCCCACCGCCACCCGGGGCGCGGACCCCACCTCGGGAAGCTCGGTGAGCAGCGTCCCCAACCCGTCCTTCTCGGCGTGGCCGGCGACCAGCGCCACCCCGGGCAGCGAGGCCAGCTCCCCCGGCGCCCGTTGGGCGTAGCACCCGGTCACCACCACCCGGGCCTCGGGGCTTCGGCGGTGGAGGGCCCGGATGTACTGGCGGGCCTCCTGGTCGGCGCGCATGGTCACCGAGCAGGTGTTCACCACCACCACGTCGGCCCCGGCGTCCTCGTCCACCACCGTGAACCCCTCCCGCCCCGCGGCCTGGCTCATCCCGGTGGACTCGTAGAGGTTGAGCTTGCACCCGAAAGTACGGAAGGCGACCCGCGTCGGGCGGGCCGCCTCCGTGATCGTCTCGCGATCGGAGCGAATCACTCCGAGGCGTCTCCGTCTTCTTCCGGAACGCTCTCCCCGCCCTCGTCGGACACGGGCGTCTCCGCCGCGGCTTCCTGGTCCTCCTCCTCGAGGGCGGCCTTCCGGCTGGCCTCGAGTTCCTCGGCCAGGCGCTCGCCCAGCGAGGCGGTTCCGGAGCCCGCGTACTTGCCCTGATAGGAGGACTCGGGGAGACCGTCGTCCACGTCCTCGGCGTCGGCCACGTCCCGCACCGCGAGCACGATGCGCTGGTTCTGGCCGTCCACCTTGGTCACCCGGAGCTGGAGCACTTCATCCTCGTTGAACGCCTCGGCCGGCTTCTTGTCGCCGATCCCCAACTGGGAGAGCGGCACGAAGCCCTCGACGTCGTCACCCAGGTCCACCACCACCCCGCGGTCGATCAACCGCACCACCCGTCCGTCCACCAGGGTTCCGGGAGCGAACTTCCGTTCCAGGGCGGGCCAGGGATTCTGCTGGGTCTGCTTCAGGCCCAGGGAGATCCGGCGGCCCCCCTTGTCGATGTTGAGCACCTCGACCTCGACGTCGTCCCCCTTCTTTACCACCTCGGAGGGATGGTTGATCCGGCGGGTCCACGACATGTCGGAGATGTGCACCAGGCCGTCGATCCCCTCCTCCAGCTCCACGAAGGCGCCGAAGTTGGTGAGGTTCCGGACCTTTCCGGTGAAGCGCGAGCCCACCGGGTACTTGAGGTCCAGGGTCTCCCAGGGATCGGTCTCGGTCTGCTTCAGGGAGAGGGAGATCTTCTCGTTGTCCTTGTCCACCTTGAGCACCATGCACTCCACCATCTCTCCGATGGCGACCACCTTGGAGGGATGGCGCACGTGGCGGGTCCAGGACATCTCGCCGATGTGGATCAGGCCCTCCACCCCCTTCTCCAGCTCCACGAAGGCGCCGTAGTCGGTGATGGACACCACCTTCCCCCGCACCTTGGTGCCGGCGGGGTACTTCTCGTCCACGTTCTCCCAGGGATACGGGGTGAGCTGCTTCAGTCCGAGGCTGATGCGCTCACGCTCGGGGTCGAAGTTCAGAACCTTGACCATGACCTTGTCGCTGATGGAGACGACCTCGGACGGGTGGTTCACCCGTCCCCACGACATGTCGGTGATGTGAAGGAGGCCGTCGATACCGCCCAGATCCACGAACGCGCCGAAATCGGTGATGTTCTTGACCACCCCTTCGCGCACCTGGTCCTTGGCCAGCTCGCCCAGGATCTTCTCCTTCAAGGCCTGCCGCTCCTGCTCCAGGACCACCCGCCGCGACACCACGATGTTCCGGCGCCGCTTGTTGAGCTTGATGATCTTGAACCGCAGCACCTGGCTCAGAAGCTCTTCCACGTTCTGCACCTGGCGGAGCGCGATCTGGCTCCCGGGCAGGAACGCCTCGACTCCGAAGAGATCGACGACCACGCCCCCCTTGATCTTGCGGAGAAGGCGCCCCTCGACCACCTGGTCGTTGTCGTAGGCCTCCTTCACCTTGTCCCACACCTTGACGAAGTCGGCGCGGGTCTTGGAGAGCTCGACCAGACCGTCCTGGTTCTCCATCTTCTCCAGGAAGACGTCGATGCGATCCCCGACCTTGATGGAGTCGGAGTCGGAGAACTCGTCGATGGAGATCACTCCCTCGGACTTTCCTCCGATGTCGACCAGGACCTCCTTCTCGTCGACGCGCAGCACGGTGCCGAGGACGATCTCGCCCTCTTCCAGGCTCCGCATCGACTCCTCGACCATCTCCAGCATCTGGAGGGTCTGGGCGTCGGGGGCTCCGTCCTCGTCCTCATCCCGGTTCAGGATGTTGACGGTCTGGGGCTTCTCTTCGGCGGCGACCACCGGGCTGGGTTCGGTTTCCGCGGTCTCACCGGTGGCGAGGTTCATATCTTCACTCATGTCGGTTGGGGTCCTCCGAATGTGGGAGAACGCGCCCTGCGTCTCCCGCTCGGTTCGTGCGGCGGTTCCGAGGCATCGGCGTCCGACCCCGTGCCGAACGTCGCCCGAACCCGCCTGGTTCGGTTCACTGGCGCCTGTCCCGGGGCCGGTCGGAGCGCGGCACGGGCGCACGATTCCCCGGCAAGTGCGGTGTGGGAACTCGCGCGTCCGGATCCGCGGGTCGCCCGGTCCGGAACGTCCTCCCGCGCGGGTCCGACGGCGCGGTACGGCGCGCCGCCCCGCGGCCCGGGGCCGCGAGCGCGGATCGTGCGGAAGGGTCAACTTCTGTCGAACGCCCCCTTGCCCATGGCCACCAGCGCTTCCACCACCCGGCGGACCGCGGCCACCTGATCGGGGGCTCCAAGGGCGGTACAGTCTACCACAACCGCGTCCGATGCAGGGCGCAAGGGGGAACTCTCCCGGCCCTGGTCCCGGGCGTCCCGTTCCCGGAGGTCCCGGAGCACCGATTCGAAGGTCGGGTTCCGCCCCTGGGCCTGGAGTTCGCGGTGCCGCCGGCGCGCCCGCTCCTCCGAGGAGGCGGTGAGGAACACCTTGGCCTCGGCGTCCGGGAGCACCACCGTCCCGATGTCCCGCCCCTCCATCACCACCCCCCCCTCGGCGGCCAGCTCCCGCTGCCAGCGCACCAGCTCCCGGCGCACCCCGGGATGGACGGAGATGCGGCTCGCTCCGTCCGAGGCCCGATCGGTGCGGATGGCCTCGGTCACGTCCTCGCCGTCGATTTCCACCCGCAGGGTTCCGCCGGGGGCGCGCTCCAGCCGGAGCGCGGCGCCCCGCGCCAGCTCCTCCGAGGCGCCGGCGTCGTCGGGAGAGACCCCGGTCGCCGCCGCCCGCACCGCCAGGGCCCGGTACATGGCCCCGGTGTCCACGTAGAGGAGCCCGAGCTGGTCGGCCAGGGCCCGGGCGGTGGTGGTCTTCCCCACCCCGGCCGGGCCGTCGATGGCCACCCGAATGCTCCGAAGTGCCGGAGAGGCGGAAGTATCGCTCATACCGTCCGTTCCAGAATGTGGTTCAAGTTCGTCAGGAAGTACGGGTCGGAGGTCTCGATGCCGGGGGGATCCTCGATCCGCACCCCCTCCCGGCATCCGAGGCCGGCCGCCAGGAAGGCCATGGCCACCCGGTGGTCCCCGTGGCTCCGCACCACGCCTCCGGGAAGGGGCGTTCCCCCGCTTCCGGTGATCTGCCAGCCGTCCTCGAGCAGGTTCACCTTGGCGCTGCGATCCGGGTTCGCGCCGCGCATCCCGATGTTGGGCCGCAGCCCGTAGCCGTCCTCGCCGCGCGCGGTGACGCCGGGGATGCGCTCGAGGATGCGGTGCACGTTGTCATCCTCGAAGCGCTCGAGCTCCTCCTCGGACACCTTCTGTGCCGCGCCGGCCACGCGTTTCACCGAGCGCGCGTCGTCGAACACGGACACCTCGAACACGTCGGGC
>CAYRIJ010000172.1:3675-8269 GCA_964424285.1 uncultured bacterium | reverse complement strand
GACCGGTCGGGATCGGCCAGGAAGCGGAAGGAGGGATCGGGGGGGAAGTAGTGCAGCCCCCGGAACGCCGCCCGCTGCTCCGGAGTGAGGGGGGAGTCCGGCCGGCCGAAGTAGGCGTCCTTGGCCGCGCGATGGGCGAGGAGGGAGTCCGCCCAGCCCGGGGGGGGAGGCGGGGTTTCGCTCCGGGGGGACCCGCCGCAGGCTCCCAGCCCGCCGGCCAGGAGGAGCAAGCCGAGGGCCCGGACGAGCCGGGCCCCGGTACGGCGCCGCGCCGGGCGCGGCCGAGTGCGCATGCTCAACCGCGGGTCAGGGAGTTTCCCCGGCCTGGCGCTCGCGGTCTTCCCACTTGCCGATGATGGACTGGTACCAGGGGCGGCTGTCGAAGCGGTTGGCGAACACGCGGTTGATGGAGTCCTGCTCGGACGCCACGAACTTCACGAACGCGGTGTGCTTGTTGAGCGTCTTGTTCATGTCCGCGAGCTGGGTATCCAGCTTCTTGTCCAGCTTCTGGGTCTCCTGGTCGAACTGGTCCTGCACGTCCTGCTGGAACTGCTTCTGGCTCTCGGCGATGGCCTGGAACCGGGTGTTCACCTCGCTGATGATCTCCAGCTTCACCTCTTCCGGCCGGTTGGCGTAGGTGGCGAGCTGATCGGAGAGATCCGAATTGGCCTTGGTGAGATCGTCCACCTTGGTGGTCAAGGAGTTCAGCTTCCGGTTCAGGAACTCGTTCTGCTGCTTGAGCAAGTCGAGCTGCTTCTTGGTGCTGCTCTTCAGATTGACCAGCTCCGCCTGCATTTCCCGGTTGGCCTGACAGCCGGAGAGGGCGGCCCCCACCCCCAGGATGGCGATGATGGTTAGCGAGCGCAGTCTCATGGAACCCTGTCCCCCTTAGTTGACGGTTGACGCGTCCGGAACTTCTGCCGAGAGGCACTCCCTGCCCGATCCCGGCGCGCGATACCCTTTCGAGGGCGGAGGCCCGCGGCTCGGAGCCGTATCGCTTCGACGAAACCTTGCTGGTGAATGCCGGAGTGCTCGAGACGCCCGAGGGCGCCTCGTTGGCTTCCTGAGGAGGGGACGCCGCGGCACGGCAACAAGGTCTTCAAGCCCTTACCGCCGCACCGCTTGGCCACGGCGGATGATCGACGCAGTCTAGGCGAGGACTCAACGGCTGTCAAGGCAACCGACTGCGGGCCAGGGCCAGGGCGCGCCGGACCCCGGCGGCGGACGCGGAGTCCGGCGCGGCGGCGAGCGCCCGGCCGAGGTCGTCCAGCGCCGCCTCGCGTCTCCCGTCCTCGGCCTCGAGGAGCCCGCGATTGAAGCGCGCCTTGAAACTTCCGGGATCCAGGTCGAGCGCGCGGTCCCAGGCCGCCCGGGCTCCGGCCCGGTCGCCGGCCAGGCGGCGGAACCGTCCCAGGCTGTTCCATACCTCGGGGTCCCGGCTTCCCGCCCGCGCCGCCCGCTCCAGGTCCCGGCGCGCCGCGTCGGGTCGGCCCAGGGTCTCCCGGAGGAGGCCCAGCCGGCCCCAGAGCTCCGGGTTCTCGGGGAAGTCGGCGGCGGCGGCCTGGAGCCGGCTCACCGCCTCCTCCTTCCGGCCCAGCCGCTGGAGGATCCGCCCCCACGCGGCCTGAACCTCCCAGGATCCCGGGAGGCGACCGGCCGCGCGTTCCACCCCGGCCAGGGCGCGATCGAGGTCGCCCTCCCGCTCGGCGGTCACCGCCAGCCCCAACTCCGCCCGTCCCTCCCCCGGGTCCAGGTCGAGGGCGCGCCGGTAGGCCGCTTCCGCCTCCGCCGGCCGCCCGGCGTTCAGCGCCGCCTCGCCCCGGGCCAGGGCGTCCCGCGCCGGGTCCTCGCGGATCGCGCCCGGCCAGGGGGCGTTCAGGACGAGATAGAGGGCCGCGAAGGCCGCCCACCGCCCCGGCTTCCGGCCGGCCCGGACGAGGGCGACGGCCCCCGCCCCGGCCAGCAGCATGAGCGGCGCCAGGGCGGGAACCCGGAACCGCGCGCACACGAAGAAGAAGATCAGGGGAACCAGGACCAGCCCCGCGGTGAGCAGCACCGGCCGCCACCGGCGGCGGCGCCTCACCGACCAGGCCCCCACCAGCGCCAGCGGGAAGAGGAGCCCGCTCGGCCAGTAGGCCATCGGAAGCTTCCAGAGGATCGCCCCCAGCCACGGCACGTCCCGGCGCGCCTCGTAGAGGGAGCGGTTGTTCGGGGTCTCGAAACCGTGGCCGAGGTACAGGACCTTGGCCGCGGTCACCCGGAGCGCCGAGCCGGGGTGTTCCCTCCAGAAGGAGAGCGCCTTCCGGGTCCACCACGCGGAGGCCTCGGACGGGGTGGCGGAATGGCCCACCGCGGCGGAGGCCGCGCGCACCGAGGCGTCGGCGAAGTCCCGCCATCCCCCCACCGGTCCCAGGGCGGGGGCGCTCACCCCGCGGCCGTCCGCTCCCGGGTGGTTGCCCACGTACAGGTTGATGCCCCCCTGGGTGGAGGGGAAGCGGAGTCCGGCCCCGTGGGAGGCCATGACGAGCGCGGGGCCGAGCCAGATCAGGGCGGCGATGAGGAGGGGGGCGGCCGCGCGCCACGCGCGGCCGCGGCGGGCGCCGAGGCCGAGGAGCGCGTCCCCGAGGGGCAGGAGGGCCAGGGGAGCCCGGGCGAGGGCGGCGGCGGACCAGAGGGCGGCGGCGCCGAGCCACGCCCCGCGGCCGGGGTCGGAGGAGGAGCGGGTCGAAGTCTCGGCGGGCGGTGCGGGAGCCAGGGCCAGGACCAGACCCCACGCGGTGAGCGCGGCGGCCAGGGGCGCGGCCAGAAGCTCCCCCTCCAGGAACAGCTCCGGAGCGTAGAGGGCGGCGGCCAGTCCCAGGATCCAGCGTCCCCGGCGGGCGAAGCCCAGACGGAAGGCGGCGACCGCGACCGCGACCGCGGTGAGGCTCCCCAGCCCCGCCCCCAGGATCCGGCCCGGCCAGGGGCCCGCCCCGAACGTCGCGTAGAGAAGGCCCAGGAGCCAGGGGAAGAGCGGGGGACGGAAGTAGGGGGCGCCGGCGGCCAACTCGCCCGAGGCGAAGGCGCGGGCCAGGCGGTCGTGAAACGCGGAGTCCAGGATGGGGGCGGTGAAGAAGGGGCTCGCGCGAAAGAAGGCGAGGTAGGCCACGCGCGCGGCGAGGGCGATCCCGAACAGGAGGGCCGCCTCCGAATAGGGGAAAGTCGGCGGGGGGGCCGCGCGGCGATTCATGGGGCCGCTCAGGCGAAGGCGGCGATACCCGTGACCTCCTGGCCGAGGATCAAGGTATGGATGTCGTGGGTTCCCTCATAGGTCTTCACCGACTCCAGGTTCATCATGTGGCGCATGATCGGGTACTCGGTGGAGATGCCGTTGGCGCCGAGGATCTCGCGAGCCACCCGGGCGATGTCGAGCGCGGCGGCCACGTTGTTGCGCTTGGCCATCGAGACCTGGACCGGAGTGGCCTTTCCCTCGTCCTTCAGCCGGCCCAGACGGTGACAGAGAACCTGGGCCTTGGTGATCTCGGTGAACATGTCGGCGAAC
Source organism: uncultured bacterium (assembly GCA_964424285.1). Taxonomy (GTDB): domain Bacteria; phylum Eisenbacteria; class RBG-16-71-46; order JABDJR01; family JABDJR01; genus CAVSKL01. The sequence goes on along the minus strand of CAYRIJ010000172.1, from coordinate 4,728 downwards.
TTGGCCTGGGTGATCTGGAAGGAGGCTATAGGTCGATCGAATTGAATCCTCGTCTTGGAATATTCTACCGCGGCATGGAAACAGGCCATGGCCGCGCCGATCGCCCCCCAGGCGATGCCGTAGCGGGCCTGGGTGAGGCAGGAGAGGGGGGCCTTGAGCCCCGAGGCTCCGGGGAGGCGGTTCGCGTCGGGGACGCGCACGTCCTGAAGCACCAGCTCGCTGGTCACCGAGGCGCGGAGGCTCATCTTGTGGGTCATCTCCGGGGCGGAGAAGCCGGGACGGTCCTTCTCCACCAGGAAGCCCCGGATCACCTGGTCCTCGTCCTTGGCCCACACCACCGAGACGTCGGCGATGCCGCCGTTGGTGATCCACATCTTGGCCCCGTTCAGCACCCACTCGTTCCCGTCCCGGCGGGCCCGGGTCACCATGCCTCCGGGGTTGGAGCCGTAATCGGGCTCGGTGAGACCGAAGCTCCCGATCGCGTCGCCGCCGGCCAGCCGGGGGAGCCAGGTGCGGCGCTGCTCCTCGGTCCCGTAGGTGAAGATGGGGTACATGACCAGGGCCCCCTGCACCGAGACGAAGGAGCGCAGGCCGCTGTCCCCCCGCTCCAGCTCCTGCATGACCAGGCCGTAGGCGGTGTTGCTCATCTCCGCGCACCCGTATTCGGCGGGCAGGTTGGACCCGAACACCCCCAGCTCGGCCAGGGCGGGCTTGAGCTCGATGGGGAAGCGTCCCGCTTCGTAGGCGCTCTCGATGATCGGGAGCACCTCGGCGTCGACGAAGTCGCGCACGGCCTGGCGGGCCATCTTCTCCTCGTCGGTCAGCAGGTCGTCCAGATGGTAGAAGTCGTAGCCCGGGAAGGCACTCATGCGCGGCGATCTCCTGGAATCGGGGTTTGGGAGCCGGGGCCGGTTCGAGGGGGCGAGTATAGGGGGGCCGGGGGGCGCGGGCAACGGCGGCCGCGTCGGAAGGCGCCGGGACCGGGGGGTCAGCGGTTCCAGCGGCGGTCGTCGGCCTCCGGCCCCAGAACCGGGGACTCCGCCTGGGTCGAGG
>CAYRIJ010000172.1:0-3575 GCA_964424285.1 uncultured bacterium | reverse complement strand
TCCTCCTCCTCCTCCTCCTCGAAGTCGTCCTCGAACTCCTCGTCCTCCTCCAGGTAGCCCTCGTCTTCGAAGTCCCCGTCCTCGTGCTCGCGGGCCCCGTTCGATCCCCGGCCGGCTCCCAGGATCTCGCCCACTTCGGGGCGCTCCCGGTTCAGGTGCAGGACCCGGTACCCGTCGGGCCGTTGCTGCTTGAGGAGCAATCCCTCCTGGATGGCCTGGGCCACGAATTCCCGGGCCTCGTCCTCGGCCAGCCCCGGGAACTCGGTCGAGGTCGTCATGGCCGCGGAAACGTACTTGAAGGTGATGAAGGGCTTGGAGCGCTCCAGGCGGTCCACGAACCGGACGAACGCGTCCCGTCGCTCGTCGTCGGCCACCGGCTCGAACTCCAGGGGCTCGAAGCTTCCGCCCGCCGCCTCGATGAGGTCGTTGGACACCGAGCCCCGGACCCCCGCGATCACCACCTCCTTGCCGTAGCGGTTGCGGATCATGGTGACCATGCGGATGAAGCGGCGGTCCCCGGTCATCAGGATGTAGGTGCCCAGGAACGGTCGGTCGAGGAGGGTCTCGAAGATGTCCATCAACATCTCCATGTCCGCCCCCCCCTTGGGGCGCTCGCCGACCTGGAGCGAGGCCACGTTCACCGCGCTGATGCCCGAGACCTGAAGGTCGCGCTGGACGCGCTCGGGGTGCTCCTCGAAGTCCGCATAGGACCGCGCCAGGGTCACGAGCCCGTAGCGGCGGCCGATCTCCATGAGCATGGAGCCCGAGAGCTCCCGGTGATACGTGTTGAGCACGCTGTAGCGGATGTTCTCGAAATCGACGAAGAGGGCGACTTCACGAGGCCTTTCCATGACTCCTCCGAAGGGGACGCTTCCGGCGCACTCGGAGGGATCGGCCCGAATGGGAGGACGCCGGAAGGAATGGGGGTTCGATGGCGCTCTGCGAGGGGATGTCGATGCAAACGTTCACGTACGCGACCCGTCATGAGGTGGTTCTGACGCCGGGGCGGCGATCCGGGGGAATGTCGAGAGGTTCCGTCAAACGAACCGGGGGTCGACGATCCGACGAACCAGAAATGCCCGAGGGGCGCACCGTCAATTGCAAAGGACCCGCGTGGTTGACCCAAATGCCAAATGCGGACCCACTAGCCGACCATATTAGCCTAGCCGGAGGCCCAACTCAAGCGACTCCTTGGATTGTCCGGAATCGGGGAGCCGGAGCGGGGTCAACCGCCGGCCTCCCCGGCGACGGCCAGGACGGTTCGGAGCGCCGCCTCGGCTCGAAGCGCGGTGGCCTCGTCCTCGGCCCGGATCACCAGCTTGAGACTCCACCCCCCTTGGCCGAGGATCGGGTACGAGCCCCACCGGACCGAGGGCCAGGCCTCGGCCAGCTCCCGGAGCGGACCGGCCACCAGCCCCTCGCGCAGCCGGGTGGCGATCTCGCGCCGGACCCAGGGGTGTCCGCGGAGGGGCGCCAGGTTGGCGGCGAGGAGCTGTTCCAGGAGCCGGGGGACCCCGGGGAAGACGAACACGTCGAGGACGCGGAAGCCGAAGGCGGCGGTCCCAGGCGCGGTGAGGAGAGCCGATCCCTCGGGGAGATCGGCCATGGCCCGCTCTTCGGTGGTGGAGCCGGCGGCCAGGATCCCCGCCAGCCGTTGAAGGGCCCCGGGATGGGGGACCAGGCGCCGGTCCAGGGCCCGGGCCACCGCCGGGCGCGTGCAATCGTCGTGGGTGGGTCCGATGCCTCCGGTCACCAGGACCAGATCGGCGGCCGCCGCTCCCTCCCGCACCGCCCGCGCGACGTCCTCCTCCCGGTCCGCCACCACCCGGAGGGCGGTGGTGCGGGTCCCGATGCGGGCCAGGGTGCCGAGGAGGAGCGGCCCGTTCCGGTCCTCCACCTCGGCGGCCAGAACCTCGTCTCCCACGATCACGACTTGCGCGGTGCGATCCACGGATCCTCCGTTGGCGGGGCGCGGGATGCGTCCCCGGACCCATGGTAGGAGAGGCCGGGAGGTTTGGGAACCGGGGGCGCGGTCCCGAGGAAGCCGGCGAAGCGGTCGTGATAGGATTTGACGTCCCGAACGTCACCCAAAGGAGCAAGCATGAGCGAGCAGCCGGTCATCCGTCCCGAATCCGTTCTCGACGCCCTGCGGGGCATCGAGGACCCCGATCTTCACCAGGACATCGTGTCCCTGGGCTTCGTCCGGGACCTCCGGGTGGAGGAGGGGCGGGTCGCGTTCACCATCCAGCTCACCACCCCCGCCTGTCCGGTGAAGGGGGAGATGGAACGCCAGGCGCGGGCCCGGGTGGCCGCGCTCCCCGGGGTGACCGAGGTCGAGGTGCAGATGACCTCCAGCGTCCCCCAGGCCCCGGCCTCGATGGGGGCCGATCTTCTCCCCGGCGTCCGGCACGCGGTGGCGGTGGCCAGCGGGAAAGGGGGAGTGGGGAAGTCCACGGTGGCGGTGAACCTCGCCGCGGCCCTGGCCGGGAGCGGGGCCCGGGTGGGCCTCATGGACGCGGACATCTACGGTCCCTCCATCCCGATCATGATGGGGCTCAGGACCGCCCGCCCCACCGTCCGCGACGGGAAGCTCATTCCCCTGGAGCGCTACGGCCTTCGCATGATGTCCCTGGGATTCATCGCCGGCGAGGACACCCCGGTGATCTGGCGCGGCCCCCTGGTGGGGAAGCTCGTGCAGCAGTTCCTGGCCGACGTGGAATGGGGGGAGCTCGATTACCTGGTGGTGGACCTCCCGCCGGGGACCGGCGACGCCCAGCTCACCCTCACCCAGAGCGCTCCCCTGGCCGGGGCGGTGATCGTGACCACCCCTCAGGACGTGGCCCTGGAGGACGTCCGCCGGGGGGTCCGCATGTTCGAGAAGGTGAACGTGCCCATCCTGGGGATCGTGGAGAACATGGCGTACTTCGTCTGCCCGGACTGCGGGAGCCGCCACGAGATCTTCAACCACGGGGGCGGGGCCGAAGCGGCCCGCCAGTTCGAGGTGCCCTTCCTGGGGGAGATTCCCATCGATCCGGCCATCCGGCAGGGGGGGGACGAGGGCGTCCCCCTGGTGGTGGGCCACCCCGACTCCCCGCAGACCGAGGCCTTCCAGCGGGTGGCCGGGGAACTGGCCCGCCAGCTCAGCATCCTCGCCTATCCCGCCCCTTCCACCCCCTGATCCGGGGAGCCGGGCCCGGCCTGGGGCCCCGCCCCCGTTCCAGGGGGCGCGCGGGCCTCACCCCGGCGACCCTCACGCCGGGGCTCGACAGTCGCTCCTCCTTTGTGTAGCCTTGGGTGGCGTTTTCGGTCGGCGGCTCGAATACGATTTGACTCGTCACCGGGCGGCGGGACAGGGCGCCCAGGGCGGGGAACCCCCGTCCGGGCTTCCCCATGGAGAAGGGGCATTCACGGTGGCCAAGGCGTCAACTTCCAAAAAGACAAAGACTTCCGCTAAGCGGCAACCCGGCGGAAGCAGGGCGGCCAAGGCCTCTGCCGGGAAAGCCAAGAAAAAGGTGGCGGCGGCCGCCAAGCGGTCCCGAAAGCCCGCTTCGGTCTCCAAGAAGACCTCCAAGCAG
>CAYRIJ010000171.1:0-8316 GCA_964424285.1 uncultured bacterium | reverse complement strand
CCGGATCACCACCAGGGTCCGGTCGTCGAAGGGGGGTTCGCTGCCGGCGTGGGCGTCCACCTCGTCCATGATCCGGCTCAGAAGGGTCTGGGCGGGAAGCCCTCGTTGACGATGGAGGAGCGCGGTCAACCGCTCCAGCCCGTACTCGGCTCCGTTTCCGTCCACGCTGTCGGTGATGCCGTCCGAGTAGATCACCAGCACGTCCCCGGAGCGGACCTCCACCGAGGCCTCGGGGAAGACGATCTCCCGCATCACCCCCAGCACCAGGCCCCCGGTGTCGAGCACGGAGATGCCCCCGTCGGGGGAGAAGATCATCGGGTGCTCGTGACCCGCGTTGGCGTACCACAGGCGGTGCTCGGAGGTGTCGAGAATCCCGTAGAAGCAGGTGGCGAATTTCTCGGAGTCCGTGCTCTGGAACAGCAGCGTATTGGACCGGTGGAGGCAATCCCCGGGCGACGCCTTCATCAGGGTCTGCCCGCGGATCGAGGCCTGGAGGTTCGCCATGAGGAGCGCGGCGGGCATCCCCTTCCCGGAGACGTCGCCCAGGGAGATCGCCAGGAGCCGCTCGTCGATGGGGATGAAGTCGTAGTAGTCCCCGCCCACCCCCAGGGCGGGAAGGCTGCGCCCGGCGATGTCGTAGCCGGGGTAGCTCGGAGACCCCTTGGGAAGGAGGTTGGCCTGGATCTCCAGGGCGAGGCGGATCTCCTCCTGCATGCGGATCATGGCCTGCTGCTCGTCGATCCGGCGCTGGTTGAGGAGGAAGTTCTCCAGGGCGATGGCCGCCTGGGAGGCGAGCACGTCGGCCAGCTTCAGGTCCCCGGCGGTGAACAGCGATTCCCCGTCGTGGCGCCCCACGCAGAGCGCCCCGTACACCGCGCGGTCGGTCTTGATCACCGTACACAGGAACGAGTGAGGCACGCCGTCCCGGGAGAGGCCCGGCTCGTCGCGGAGGGCGTAGTACATGCGGGACTTCCCGACCTCGATCAGCTCCCCGACCACCGAGCCGGTGAGGAGCGCGACCACGTCCGCGCCCACCCGGGTCATGACCGGGCGGAACAGTCCCTCCCCGGAGCCGGCCGGAGCCACCCAGCCCAGGTCGGCGTCGAAGATCTCCATGGCTTCGCCGAGGATGCGCTCCACGTTCCGCTGGACGTCCAGGCTGGAGAGGAGCTGGCCGGAGAGCCGGTAGACGAGGTCCAGCTCCTCGTAGCACTCCAGGAGGTTCCTGGTCAGGCTCTCTATGGTCCTGGCGGAGCCCTCCGCCCCGGTCTTTTCCATGATCACCCCCAACCCGATTGGTTCGCGAGCCGGCTAACCCGATTCGCCCAGGACCTCCTGCAGCTTGGCCCGCATCTTCCGCGGGCTGAACGGCTTGGTCATGAACTCGTCCGCTCCCATGTCCAGGGCGCGCTTCTCGTCCTCCTCCTGGCCGCGGGCGGTGAGCATGACGATGTAGATGTCCTTGGTCTTCGGATCGTCCTTCAGGCGGTGACAGACCTCGTGGCCGGATAGCTTGGGCATCATGATGTCCAGGAAGATCAGGTCCGGCTTCATCTCCTGGGCCTTGGCGAGCGCCTCCTCCCCGTCCTCGGCCACGTCCACCTCGAATCCGGCCTTGCGAACGACGTAGGATACCGACTCCACGATGTAGGGTTCGTCGTCGCAGACGAGAACCTTCTTAGACATGCTGTTCCTCCTCCCCGGTGCGGGCTCGCTGCCCCTCCTCCGTCGTCTCGCAGGCTTCGGCGCCGGAACCGCCCCCCACCACCGGCAGGGTGAAGTGGAACGATGCGCCCTCCCCGACCGGGCTCTCCGCCCAGATCCGCCCGCCGTGATGCTCCACGATCTCCCGGCAGATGGCCAGCCCCAGGCCGCTCCCTCCCCGGGCCCGGGTCTCCGACGCGTCCACCTGGGAGAACCGCTCGAACACCCGTTCCAGGTGGTCGGGCGGGATGCCGCAGCCCTCGTCGCGGACGGTGATCTGGAGCATGGGTCCGCCGTTGCCTCGCCGCTCCTCCATCCGGCAGCCGAGCCAGACCCGGCCTCCCGGCTCGCTGAACTTGATCGCGTTCTCCAGGAGATTGGTGATCACCTCCTGGATCCGGTCGCGATCCGCGCGCACCCTCCCCCCCGGACAGGTGATCTGGCGCTCCAGGCGGATCTCCTTGACCTTGAACGCGGGGAGGAGTCCGTCCACCGCGGCCTCGGCCACGTCGCGCACCGGAAACTCGGACATCCGCCAGGCCAGCCGCCCGGACTCCAGCCGCGACAGGCTCAAGAGGTTCTTGATGAGGCGGCCCAGCCGGTCGCTCTCCGAGTTGATGATCCCCAGGAACCGTTTCATCTCGGGGGTGACGGGCACGGTGTCCGCCTCGTCGAGCAGGATCTCCGAGAACGCCTTGATCGAGGTGAGCGGGGTGCGGAACTCGTGGGACACGGTGGAGAGGAAGTTCGACTTCAACCGGTCGAGCTCCTTGAGTTCGCGGTTGGCCTCGTTCAGTGCCTGGTTCAGCGCCTCCAGCTCCCGCGTGCGCTCCTGAACGCGATCCTCGAGGGTCCGGTTCAGGGCCTCCAGCTCCCGGGCCGCCTTCTCGCGCAGCTCGATGTTCTCGCGCAGGGAGGCGGTCATGGCGTTGAACGTCTCGCCCAGGGTCTGGATCTCGTCGTGGGTCTTGACCCGGATGGGGTGATAGAGGTTCCCCGCCGCGATCTCCCGGGCCCCCGCGGTGACCACCCCCACCGAGCGGGAAATGCGCCCGCCCGCCACCACCAGGAGGGAGCCGGCGACGAGGAGCGCCAGGCACGCCACCAGGAGGTTGATGATCCCGGCGCGACGCGCCTCGCTCTCGAACTCGCGGGGAAGCGCGGTGGCGAACACGGTCCACGGAACCGTCCCCAGCCCGATGGCCGAGGCCAGCCGGGTCCCATGCTCTCCCGGAACCTTGATCCAGGGCGCGGTGGGAGGCTCCGAGCCCTCGCCCCCGGCGAAGGCGTCGATCAGCGGATGGTCGGCCAGCCGGATGTTCCGGCCGATCAGCTCGGGACGGGAGTGGAAGAGGATCTCGCCGTCGGAGCTGTTCACCACCGCCAGCTCGCCGTTGGCCCCGAACCGCTCGGCGGACAGATCCTGGGGAAACAGATAGTCCAGCTTGAGGTTGGCGACCAGGGTGCCCAGGCGCTGATCCTTGTCGTCCACCGAGAAGATCGGCATCACCAGCCGCAGCACCCGCGAGCCGCCGGGGCTCACCCGGTCGGCGTACACCAGCACCTCGCCGTGGGAGAGGGCCGTCCCGCGCTTGACCGCCCGGAGGTCGCTGTCGGTGACGCCCCAGCCCGAGGGAACCCCGCGCAGGATCACCGCGCGCGGGGACGCGGGGTAGGGGGCGGATCCCGCCGGAGGCGGCTGGAGGTTCACGTTGACGTCCGCCGCCTCGAGGGCCTTCTCGATCAGCCGGGAGACCCGGTCGGAGATCTCCATTCCCTTCCGGAGCGCCTTGAGGCTGTCGATCGACTCCTTGCGCAGGGCCTCTTCGTGAATCTGGCCGGTCACGTTCCGCCCCAGGGCCTCGAGGGTCCGGGTCAGCTGCTCCCCCAGGGCGGTCCTGGGGGCGGCCGGGACGACCAGGGTATCCGGAGCGGCCGCCCCTCCCGGGGCCCCCGGGGCCCCGGGGGCCCCGGCCAGGGGCATCGATTCCGCGCCCTCGGCTCCGCGATAGCGGAACACCGGTTCGCCGTTCTCGCCCGCGATCACCAGATCGCTATAGTAGTTCTGATACTCCTCGAACAGGTTGTCGAGGTACATGCGGAGGGTCTGAAAGGTGTTGACCCGGGTCGCGGCGCCCGACCCGTCGCGGGCGAGGAGGTAGTCCTGGACCGGGCGGTTCTCGATCAGAATCCGGTCGTTCACCCGCCGCTGGAGCTTCCGGGAAAGGTCCTCCCCCACCGACTGGACCAGCCGGTCGGTGCGGTTCCCCACCATGTCCTCCACCGCTTTCAGCGAGTTGAAATAGGCGACAAGGCTCACCAGGGCGATCGGGAGGACGCCCCCCACCAGGAACAGGGCGATGAGCTTGGCGCGGATGGAAGCCAGGGGAATCAGCGACATCTCAGGATTCCGTCGTCGGGGGATCCGGCCCTCCGGCGCTCGGAAAACGACCGGATCCAGTCTTCGACCGGATCCCTAGGATCGCACACCCCAGGCTCCGACGACAGGCCAAAGACCGCGGCCGGTGGAAGGTGTATCGAGCCATGCCGGGCCCCTTTCGGGCCTCTCAGGCCAGGAAAAACACGACGACGAGAACGGCCACGCAGCGCCCCATCCGGTTCAGGATACGGATCACCGCGCCACCCCCGCCTTGTCGTCGTTCTGGCTCGCCCGCAGGAGCTCCCCGACCCGGAGGAGGTAGACGTCGGAGGTGTGATCGCCGTCCACGTAGGCCCGGATGCCTCCCGGGTAGATGACGTCGCGATAGCGCTCGCCCTCGGGGGTGAGGTCGAACTTGGCCGGCATGCCGCCGTAGAGCAGGTCGTCGGTGCTTCCGATGCGGGCCCGCTCGGAGCCGTCCACCGAACAGGCCCAGAGGACCTGGGCCTTGGCGGACCGCTCTCCGATCAACACCTCCTTGCCGTCCTTGGACCAGGCCACGGGAATGAGGAAGCTGTCCCCCTTCATGATCTGGTGGTCGTTCGCCGGGTCCCGGAAGGAGACCACGTGGATCTGGTATCCCCCCTCGCTGGGGAGGGAGAGGTAGGCGATCCGCTCCCCCTTCGGATCCCAGATCCCCGCTTCGTTCAGGACCCCGCCCCGGGTCACCTGGCGGGGGATGCCGCCGGTGGCCGGGATGGCCCAGATCTGGGTCTCGCCCCCCTCCGGTTTGAGGTAGGTGATCCAGCGGCCGTCCGGGGACCATTCCTGGAGGATCTCGCTCCCGGGATTGGTGGTGATCCGCGAGACCGGCCCGCCGCCGCGGGGAATGCGGTAGATGTCCACGTTTCCGGTTCCGTCGTCGGCGGCGAAAGCGATCTGAGCCTCATCCGGCGACCAGCCCACGCCCCCGTTGTCGCTCAGGATGAGCCCCTGAAGATCGAGCTGGCGCACCTGGGGATCCTCGCTCGGGGACACGCAGAGCGAGAGCGTGGTCCCCTGCCCCTTGGCCCCGGCGTGGCGCAGGAACAGGATCCACTTCCCGTCCATGGAGGGCATGGCGAACACGTCGCGCGGCGCGCCCTCGGTGATCTGGGTGGTCTCTCCCGAAACCATGTTCTCGATGAAGACGTGGGAGGTTCGGACGTCCCGGGAGAAGGCGAGCAGCTCCCCGTCCGGGGACCACGAGGGGTGCGCGTCCTCCTCGGTCCCCCCGGTGACCTGGGTGGTGCGACCGGTGACCGAGTCGAGGATCCACAGGTCGAGGTTTCCCGCCTGGTCGGAGGCATAGGACAGGAACCTTCCGTCCGGCGACCACGCCGGGTAGTGGTTGCGGGCCTTGGGAACGGGGAGGGGCTTGTACTCGCGGGACTCCGGGGACCACACCGAGAACTCGGTGGTGGTGGCCCCGTACACCGGCATGCTGACCGCGGTGACGTCCCCGGGCTTGGGACCGAAGCATCCGTCGAACTCCCAGGCCGGGGTTTCGGCCAGGACGTCGTAGCCGCTGTCCCGATCCGCGGGACGTAGCGCGAGGTCCCAGTTGTCCCCGTTGAACGCGCGAATCAGGAGGGTCCGGTTGTCGGAGGTGATGCCCACGTAGTCGCCGAGGCGCGGCCGGTGGACCGTCTCGAGTTCCTTCCCGTCCATCCCGATCCGGCGAAGCGAGTTGTCCGACCGGAACAGCACGAACAGGCTCTGCCCGTCCTTGGCGAAGGCCAGGGGAAGCATGAACGAGGAATCGGAGTAGACGGCGCGGGGCTCACCGCCGGCGACCGGTACGGTCTCCAGAATGTACGGGGAGCCGTCTTCGGCCGACTTGTGGGCGAAGGCCAGGAGTCGTCCGTCGGGGGAGAAGACGGGGCTGCCGTTCAGGCCGCCTCCCTGAGTCAGGCGGGTCTCCCGGCTTTCCGCCTCGACGGGACTGCGCTTGGCGCAGCCGGCGGGGGGAATCACCGCGATCAGGACCAGGAGACCCGCCGTGACCAGGGAAACCACGGGGGGGATGCCCGGTGGTCGCCTGGGGAGGCGTCTCGCAACGATACGCAGAGGACTCATATGGTTCCGCTCCGACCTTGGTTCGAGACCACCCGCCGGGGAAACCCAGTCCGCAAAAAGCAGACCCCCCCGGCCTCGGAGGATACCCCTCAGTCCATTTTCCATTCATCGCACCGAGGCCAGGGAAGGTCAGGGATGCCTTGGGTGTTCCTCAGATCTGGTCCAGCATCCCGACGCCGAAACGTTGCCATCCCGTCGTCTGGCCCCCATAAAAGCAATCGCCGTGCCATCTGCCCCATTTCCCGGCAAGCTCTTGTGACGGTTAGGGATAGCTTCAGTGCAGACGGGCTCGCGGGGACCCCGGCACGGGTCAAGACGACACGATTCATGACGCTATTCCGGCCCCAAGCAGCTAACATGATGGAAAACATGAGATTACAAGGCAAGAGGGTCGCTCCAGGATATGTCACTTGTCATGACTATCGTCACTATTCGTGTCGCTTCTCACCAGCCCATGCTTCCGCATCTTGTTGTGGAGGTTGGTTCGCGAGATGTGAAGCGTCCGCGCGGCCCGGGAGACCACGCCGTTCTGCCGGCTCAAGGCGTCGAGGATGAGGCGCTTCTCGTAGCGCTGGATCGCTTCGGGAAGGGGGGCCCCGGTGATCGCCCCCTCCGAGGCCTCGGAGCGGCGGGCGGAGGGCCCCACGGGAAGCTCCTCCACCTCCACCAGGTCCCCCTGCTGCTTGAGCAGGAGGCTCCGCTCCACCACGTTTCGGAGTTCACGCACGTTCCCCGGCCACCCGTAGGCCAGGAGCACCTCCTCCGCGGCCGGGGAGAACCCGGACACCTTGCGGTTGGTCTCCCGGGCCAGATCCTCCAGGAAGCGCTGGGCCAGGGGGAGAACGTCGTCCCGCCGCTGGCGGAGGGGGGACACGGTGAGGGAGATCACGTTGAGCCGATAGAACAGGTCCTCGCGAAACCGCCCCTGGCGGACGGCGAGCTGGGGATCGGCGTTGGTGGCGGCCACCACCCGGACGTCGACGCTCCGGTCGCGGTTCTCCCCCACGCGGCGCACCTTTCGCTGCTCGAGCACGGTGAGAAGCTTGACCTGGGATTCGGGGGGAAGCTCGGCCACCTCGTCGAGCAGGATGGTGCCGCCGTTCGCTTCCTCGAAGAGGCCGTGGCGCTCGCGGTCCGCGCCGGTGAAGGCGCCCTTGGCGTGGCCGAAGAGCTCGCTCTCCACCAGTCCGGGAGCCACCGCACCGCAGTTCACCTCCACGAACGGCCCGTCCCGCCGGGCGCTCAGGTTGTGAAGGATCCGGGCGACCAGGCTCTTTCCCGTCCCGCTCTCCCCCAGGAGGAGCACGGTGGCGTCGGTGGCCGCGGCGGCCTCGACCTGCTGGGCGAGCTGCTTCATCACCGGGCTGGGGCCCCGGATCCAGGAGAGGTCGGGGCGGCGGCGGGGGTCGGCCTCGAGCTGCTTGACCCGCCGCCCGAGGCTCCGCGCCTCGTCCCGGAGCCGGCGGACCAGGTCCGCGTTCCGGATGAACAGGGCGGCCTGGATGGCCAGGGCGGAGAGGAGCTTCAGGTCCCCCGCGCTGAAGAGGTCCCCGGCCCCCCGCTTGCCGAGGCAGATCACCCCGAGGACGTCCGTCCCCGCGGCCAGGGGGGCGGCCAGAAAGGCCCGCGGGAGGTCCCCGGCATGGGCCCGGGCCGCCAGCCGGCCCTTCCGATCCGCGGGCTGGAGGCGGAAGCTGAGCGCCCGCGGGAGGTCGTCCACGACGTAGGGGAGGGCCCCTTCGTCCACCAGGGGCTCCAGGAGGGAGCGGGCCAGAAACTCCGAGACCGCCGGTTTGATGCCCTGGGAGGCGGTGGTCTCCAGCCGGCCGAGGGTCCCCCTCCGGGCCATCCACCCCCCGTCGGCCCGGAAGATCGCCGCGGTTTCCCGCACCAGGTACTCGTCGAGGTCGCCGATCCCCTCCGGCCGGGCCAGGACCGCGGCCAGGCTGTGGACGAAGTCCAGCTCCTCGAAGGTCCCGAGCAGTTTCTCGGTGATGTTCTCGAGACGACGTTCCAGCTCCGCCGCGTCGCGTGGCGCCAACTCCACCTCCTGGGGTCAGGACCGGTCTACTGACACCGATTATGACACAGGGGCACGGGTGGTGACAGGTGGT
>CAYRIJ010000170.1:4482-8413 GCA_964424285.1 uncultured bacterium | reverse complement strand
CGCGTTCCCCCGGCGGGAACGCGGGCGTGGACGCTCATCGAGAAGACCTGCACCGGGGTGATCATCGGGATGTGATGGGCGGCGACGATGGACGGGTCCTCGTGGCAGTCCCCGCAGGTCCGGGCCAGGTTTCCCGGGGCCACCCGCGAGCGGGAGTCGGACGCGGGCAGGATGTCGTGGGTCCCGTGGCAGTCCCAGCAGGCCGGGAAGTAGCTTCCGGGCGACTCCTTCGCTCCGCCGTGCTCCCGGTAGGCGGCGGCCGCGTCGTCGTGGCACCCGGTGCAGTCCACCGGTGGCAAATGCGCGGGGTGGGGGATCGCGGTGATCCCGGCGTGACAGTCCTGGCAGTCGAGGGGTCCGTGGACGGAGTTCGCGAACGCCGAGGCCTCGGCGTCATGGCAGCGGGCGCAGCCGGGGGACGGCTGGGCGAAGGAGACGGCCGGGAACCAGACCCCGACCGAGACGAGGAAGACGAGGCGCGCCAGCCGTCGACCCCGCGCCGACCGACCGGCGGCCAAACCGGCATGATGGGTTCGGCCGTCCAACGAGATCTCCTCCCCCGGGGAGGCGCGGCCGGGCGGAGGTCCCGGCTCCGTCTCCCCCCGGCAAGAATAGTCCCCCCGGGGCCGGCGCAACACCCCGATGGATCAAGAGCCGGGCCGCGGGAGAGGGGCCCCGGGTCGAGCCGGTTCCGGGGGGGTGCCGGGGGGAGGAGGAGACCGGCGGGCTAGGCCCTGATCTCGGCCGCGGCGTCGGCCAGGACGGCTTCCACCAGGGCGGGGTCGAACTTGCTTCCCGCGTCGGCGCGGAGAAGCTCCAGGGCCTCGGCGTAGTCGCGGGCCGGGCGGTAGGCGCGGGGGCTGGTGAGGGCCTCCAGGGAATCGGCCACCGCCAGGATGCGGGCGTCGAGCGGGATCGCTTCGCCGGCCAGGCCTCCCGGGTACCCCGTCCCGTCCCATCGCTCGTGATGGTGGCGAACGGCGTTCAGGATCGGCTCGGGCCAAGCCGCTTCGGAAAGGATGCGCGCGCCCTCCTCGGGGTGAAGCCGGATGAGCCTCCAATCCTCCCCGGTGAGCGGCGCCTCCTTGGACCACAGAGCCACGTCGACCTCGAAGCGCCCGACGTCGTGGAGCAATCCGGCCACGGCAAGCCGGGAAAGCTCGTCCTGTCCGAAGCCCAGCCTGTGCCCCAGATCCTCGGCCAGCCGGGAGACCCGGAGGCTGTGCCCGCGGAGGTAGGGGTCCCTCGCCTCGAGATGGGTCACCAGAAGCCCCAGGGTGTGAGCCGAGACGTGGCGCTCGCGCTCCCAGTGCTCCTGGGCGGCGAGAAGCGGAACGAGCGCCGAGGCGAGGAACTGCCCAAGCCGGAGCACCTCCTCACCCGGCGCTCCCCCGCCCTGGGCTTCGCCCAAGACCACCACCCCCAGGAGACGACCCTTGAGGAGGAGCGGGATCAACGCGGTGAACCCGCCCGCGGCCAGGATCCCGACCTCGATGCGGAGCCCCGGCATGCGGGCCACGCGTTCCACCACGATCGGGGCGCCGGTCCCTTCCAGGAGAGCGGTGAGCTCTCCGGAAGCCTGGATGCGGACGCGGTCCACCAACCGCTCCGGGAGCCCCCAGGACGCCTGCGCGGTCAGCCACGAGGAGTCGTCGTGGGTCGGCGCCAGCAGCGCCGTCCGTTCGACCGAGAGCTGGGCCGCGAGATGTCGCAGGAACGCCTCGCGGAGCGCGGGGCCGTCCCCCACCGGATCCAACCGCTGGTGGAACTCAACCGCGCGCTGGAGGAGGGCGACGTTCCGGTGGAGCTGGCCCCGGAGCGCCAGGGCGTCGCGCTTGAACGCCTCGGCCTGGGAGGAGGCGGACCGGGACTCCGCCTCGACCCGGCGCGCGGCCTGGCCCCGCTCGATGAGCCGCCTCACCCGGATCACCGCTTCCGGTCCGGCGAAGGGACGGACGATGCAATCCTCCGCGCCCAGCACCAGGGCCTTGAGCCGTAGCTGTTCGTCCGAGGCCTCGGCGGTCACGAGCACCGGGACCCCGGGGGCGGCGATGCGCACCCCGTCCAGCAAGCGGAACCCGGCCGCCCGCAGGAACGCGGCGTCCAGGACCAGGGCGGCGGGCTGCCGGTAGGAGAGGGCGAGGGTGGTGGCTTCGGGGGAGGGGGCGCGATGGGGAAGGTACCCGGCGCGGGAGAAGGCCGCGGCCAGTTCGTCCGACCACTCGCCGTCCGGCAGGGCCAGGACCACCCGGGGGGAGTCGGTCGGAACGGTTTCCTTGCGCGTCGGTTGGGACACCCCTGAGCCTCCCGATTCAAGTTCGAACCCCGCGCGGTCCGGCCCGGATTCGGGCCGGACCCCGGCGGCCTCGCGAGGTCCCCCCCTTCGGGGGAACGGTCATCTGGACGAAGGGGAGGGAAGGCGAAGGCGCCCGCCGGGCAACCGCATAGTTCTCCCACCACCGGCCCCGGTCCCTCCCCTCCGCGCTCCCGGCCCGGCCGCGCCTCGGAGGCTCGGTTCCCGGCCGGGGACGCGGTGACGCTTACGGAAGGCAACCCCCGTGCCACCGCGGGGCTTTCGATCGGGCCCGCCCGGGAATTTCCCCTTCGAAAACGAACCCCTTGCCCGGCATGGGGTTCGGCGCGGGGAGCCCCATGCGATTCGCATGCCGGGCTCCAATTTGCGAGCGTCACATGCGAAATGCCCGGAGGTAAGGGATGGAGCCGCTCCCGAATCGGGGGGAAAGACCCCGGCATGGGCCTTCCCGCCCAGGGAAGGCGCGCGGTTATTCCTTGGTAGGCTAGGTGTTAGGGCCGAAGGAAGGGCCCCGGAGCGCGATCGATCCGGTCCACGACCCGGCTTCCCGGGCTGGCACGCCGGTTGCTCTTAATGGGGCCGGGAGGGCTGGTCGCCCAGGCGCCCTCCGGAACGAGGTGAGCAACGTGGACGAGTCGAGGTTTCTCTTCACCGATCTGACCGACGAGGCGCGGAGCGTGAAGCCGTCGTACTACTTCATGATGCGCTCCCTACTCCACTCGCGGGTGGACCTCGGGGACACCTCCGAGCCGGGGAACGAGGAAGAGGACGTGAACGTCTACCTCGCCCACCTCCTCCAGTCCTTCGGCGATCCCGGATACCTCGAGGGGGCCAAGCCCTATCTCCATCGCTACGATCACGAGGTCTTCGGGCGTCTGTCCCGGTCCACCGACGCCCGGCTCAAGTACCGGATCTACAAGACCAACGCCGACTTTCTCCTGATCTCGATCGGGATCTTCGACAATCCGTCCCAGACCCTGCTCAACCGGCTCCCCGGCTCCGGCGCGGCCGGACGGCGGGAGTTGGAGCCCACCGAAGAGGCGATCATGGGGCGGGGCCGCACCTACTACCAGTTCGCCTACAACTACAGCCAGCTCGTCTATCGCCGGAAGCCGGCCATCTCCGAGGTGCTGGAGAAGCTCTCCTCGGGCTTCGACCGCTACACCCGGATTCTCGCCCACCTGAGGGGAGAATACATGGACATCATCCACGAACTGAGCCGCGGTGAGATCTATCATCTCGAACGAACGGTCAACAGCGAGCAGAAGCGCCAGTTCCTCCAGGACCGCCAGGACGCCTTCCTCGACGCGTACGCGGAGTGGAAGCGGGACCCCAGCGACATGCGCCGGGACGCCCTCGACGACGCCGTCACCCGGCTCCGGGAGCTGGATCCGGATTTCGCGTTCGATCCGGACGAGGGTTCGGAGCCCGGCCGGCCGCTCCGCGCGAAGCCCGGTGCGCCCGGCGGGGACACGGAGGACCGGAAGCTGAACTGACCCGGGTTTGGAAGCCGCTCACCCCCGCCACGGTGGGGGCAGCGGGTTCGCGCCTCCTCCCAAACGACACGTAGCCCGCACCATATGCGGGAGGAGGTGTTTCGTAGCGAGGCCGGCGCCC
>CAYRIJ010000170.1:0-4382 GCA_964424285.1 uncultured bacterium | reverse complement strand
CCGAAGGCGCGTCCTCCGGTGCCGCAGATGGGCTCGATCCATCCGGTGGTGAGGTCCATCCGCATCACCTTCGAGTTGTGCCAGGCGGAGAGGATGAGCCGGCCCAGCGGATCGAAGGAGACGTGGGTGGGATGGTTCAGCTCCACGCTGATCGCGGGTCCGGGCTCGGCGTCGCCGAGCTGGCCGTCGCCGATGATGGTCTCGACGGTGCCGTCCCGCTTCAGGCGGCGGACCCGGTGGTTGTTCCAGTCCAGGATGTAGGCGAGCCCGTCCGGTCCCCAGGTCAGATCCTGGGGGAAGTAGAGGTAGGTCTCGAGGGGGGGCTTTCCGTCCTCGCCGAGGCCGGCGGTGCCGGTCCCCATCCAGGTCTGGATGACCGAGTACTCCGGCTTGGGTTGAGGTTTGGTGGTCGAGCTTCCGCCGCAACCCATCGCCCCCCACACCAGGGCGACGGCCAGGCTCATGATGACGATGCCGTACCGCTGCTTCATGTCGTCCTCCCGGTTAAAGGGTTACCCGGCGAATCCGGTGGTTGTAGGTGTCCGCGATGTAGAGCCGGCCGTCGGGGCCGAAGGAAACGCCGGCGGGACGGTTGAGCTGGGCCGAGGTGGCCGGACCGCCGTCTCCGCTGAAGCCCTCCTCCCCGGTGCCCGCCACCGTGGTGATGATGCCGGTGGTGAGGTCGATGGCCCGGACGCAGTGGTTCAGCTCGTCGGCCACGTAGAGCCGGTTGTCGGGGCCGAAGCAGAGATCGCGGGGGTTGTAGAGCGAGGCCTGGACGGCCTGGCCCCCGTCCCCGGCGAGCCGCCCCTGGCCGTCCCCGGCGATGGTCTCGATCGTGTTGGCGGTGAAGTCGATCCGCCGGATCCGGTTGTTCTGGGTGTCCGAGAGGTAGAGCCGTCCCTGGTCGTCGAGCACCAGCCCGCCGGCGGGAGACGGGTTCGACCCGTCCGGGAACGCGAACTGGGCCTGGAGCGGATCCCCCCCGTCCCCGCTGAACCCCTTGACCCCGGTCCCGGCCACGGTGTGGATGATTCCCTGGGGATCGATCTTCCGGATCCGCTCGTTCCGCTGATCCCAGATGTAGATGCTCCCGTCGACGTCCTCGGCCACCGAGGCCGGCTGGTTCAGCCGGGCCGCGTCGGCCGGCCCGCCGTCGCCGGCGAAGCCCGCCCCCCGGCCGCAGGTGACCAGCACCATGCCGGTCGCCGGGTCGTAGTGGCGGAGCTTGTGGTTGTGCCATGCGGCGAGGAGCATGGTGCCGTCGTGGAGGGAAATGATCTCGGTGGGGTGGTTCAGGTTGATGGTCGTCCCGGGAGCGCCGGGGGCCACCAGGTCCTCCTGGTTGGGAGGGCCGTCCCCCACGTAGCCGGTGCCGATCACGGTCAGGAACTTCCCGTCCGCGGTAACCTTCCGGATCGCGTGGTTGTTCCAGTCCACCACGTAGGTATCTCCGGACGGGGTGAAGGTGACGTCCACCGGCCAGTACATGTCGCTGTCCAGGAGGGCGTGGCCGTCGCCGTTGAACCCGGCGAAACCGGTCCCGGCCCAGGTGCAGATGACGCCGGGGCCGTCCTTGCACGCGGTGTCCTTGGGCTGGGTGCTGCCGTTGCAGCCGAAGACCAGGGGCAGGGCGGTGAGAGAGAGACAGAGGATTCCCAAAGGCGAAAGGACCCGCCGCCGGGAACGAGCGCGCTGAGGGGGGCGATCGTTCATGTTGAACCTCTCACTGGGGAGGAAAGGGCAAGGTTGGACAAGGAAACCAAATAATTATAGTCCTCATTGCGGCCTCATGCAAGCGGACCGAATGCGTCGGAATTTTGCTAGACTGGTACAGTTGTTCCGTGGTCTCAGACAGGAGTTCGTCCATGCATCGCCGTCCCCGCCCCAGCCGACTCCTCCCCGCCGCGGCCATGGCGGCTTTGACCGCCGTCGTCGCGTTTCTGGTTTCCTGCGGGGGCGGATCCTCCCCCACCGGTCCCTCGAACCGGTGCGGCGAACCCGGCACCATCTGCACGGTCATGGGGATGAGCCGGGCCGCCTACATCGGCGAGGGCGAAACCCCGGACAAGGTCGCCCTCTACTACCCGATCGATCTTGCCTTCGACCAGGAAGACCGGCTCTTGGTCCTGGACTGGAACAACCTGCGCATTCGGCGCCTCGATCTCGACGGGCGGGTGCGCACCATCATGGGAACGGGGTGGGAGGCCACGCCGGTCCCCGGCCAGCCCGCGTCCCAGACCCCCCTCCACCATACCTTCTCCATGTGCTTCGACTCGCACTGGATGCTCTACATGGCCGGCTTCCACGTGCCCATGATCGTGACCCTGGACGACAGCCTGAAGGTCGGGATCCTCGCGGGGGTGGACAGCGTGGGGTTCGGCGGGGACGGCGGGCCGGCGTCTTCGGCCCTCATGAACAACCCCTGCGGGGTGGCGGTGGATCCGTCGGGGTACCCGGTCTGGGTGGCCGACACCTACAACAACCGGATCCGGAGGATCGACGCCGACGGCACGATCCGCACCGTGGCCGGCACCGGGGTGAGGGGATACGCCGGGGACGAGGGCCCGGGGACCGGGTGCGAGCTCAACCACCCCTATCGGATCCGGCTCGACGCCGCCACCGGCGACCTCTACATCTGCGACACCGAGAACAGCGTGATCCGGCGGCTGGACCCCCAGGGAATCATCCACGCCGTCGCCGGCACCGGCGTGGCGGGCTATTCCGGAGACGGCGGCCCGGCCGTCCAGGCCCAGCTCGACAACCCGCTCGACGCCAAGGTCGGTCCCGACGGGCTCCTGTACATCGTGGACAGCGCCAACAACTGCATCCGGCGGGTGGACGCCCAGGGGAACATCCACACCGTGGTGGGAACCGGCGAGGCCGGAAACTCCGGGGACGGCGGCCCGGCGGAGAAGGCCCGGCTCAAGAACCCCTCCTGCGTCATCTGGGACAAGGACGGGAACCTGTGGCTGACCGACATGTTCAACTGTAATGTCCGGGAGGTCACCGCCTGGGACTAGCCCGTCCCCGCGACCGTTTTGCAAGAGGGAGGTGTTCCTTGCCGAGTCCCCGTTTCAACCGTGCCCTTCGTCTCCGCCCGCTGCCGCTCCTCTTCGCGGCAGCCTCGGGGGCGGCGCTCCTGGCCTACGTGGCCGCCTGCGGAGGCGGCTCCACCAAGCCTCCCCCCCCCTTGGATTGCTCCAGCGTGGCCGACACCACCCAGCCCGCCACCGTGAGCTTCGCGAACGACATCGTGCCGCTCTTCGCCGAACTCTCCAACGGCGGATACGGATGCGCCGACGCCGGCTGCCACGGCGGGGCCTTCCTGAGCTCGAACTACAGCGTGGAGTCCTACGAGGCGGTCCTGACCCCGGGTGACGAGGTCACGAACCGGAGGATCTGCCTGGTCAAGCCCGGCGCCCCCGAGGACAGCTATCTGGTCATGAAGCTCGAAGGCCGCACCGGGATCGACGGGGTGCAGATGCCCAACGGCCAGAACCCGCTGACCGCCGAGGACCTCCAGAAGGTCAAGACCTGGATCCTGGAGGGGGCGCGGGACAACTGATCCCGTCGATCGAAAGAGGCCGCCCCATGCCGCGCATCCGCTTGCTTCTGCTCGCCCTCCTCGTGCTGCCGGTCGTTACCGCCGTGTGCCCTGCAACCCCGGCCCGCGCCGCCGACGGCGTCCCCGCCCTGGATCACGTGATCGTGGTCATCATGGAGAACCACTCCTACGACGAGGTGCGGACCCAGACCTACACCGCGAGCCTGATCCAGAACGGCACCTCGTTCTCCGACTCCCACGGGGTCACCCATCCCTCGCAGCCCAACTACCTGGCTCTGTGGTCGGGATCGACCCAGGGGGTGACCGGGGACCAGTGCCCGGCGCCGGGACAGCCCTTCACGGGTGAGAATCTCGGGCATGCCTGCGAGGCGGCCGGGCTCACTTGGAAGGCCTATTCCGAAGACCTCCCCTCGGCGGGCTCCACCGCCTGCACCGCGAACTCGAGCCTCTACACCCGGAAGCACGATCCCTGGACCGATTTCACCAACGTCGATCACTCGAACGAGGTCCCGTTCTCGCGGCTGGCCGCGGACGAGGCGGCGAACGCGCTTCCCGATCTCGCCTTCGTCATCCCCAACAACTGCGACAACTCCCACAACTCGGGATGCTCGGTGGCCGCGGCCGACTCCTGGCTCTCCCGGAACGTGCCGGCCATGCTGGATGCGGTGGGAGCCAGGGGAATGGTCGTCCTTACCTGGGACGAGGACGACTTCACCGCCTCCAATCACATCCTCACCGTGTTCCAGGGGGTTCTGGTGAAGGGCGGGGCCAACGTCTCCTCCCACCATCTCACCCACTACACCGTGCTGAGGAC
>CAYRIJ010000169.1:3462-8422 GCA_964424285.1 uncultured bacterium | reverse complement strand
GGCCGGCTTCACCATCATCGAGCTCATGGTGGTGACCGTCGTGGTGGGCGTTCTGGCCGGTATCGCGGTCCCCATCTACGGGAGCTACGTCCGGCGGACCCGGGTCACCGAGGCCCAGTCCCGAATGGGTGAGATGATCACCGCGGCCAAGGCGTTCGCCCAGGAACACGCGGCGTCGAACGGATCCCCCACCTGGCCCCCGGTGGCGGGGGAGTACGGCCTGATGGACATGACCGACACCGAGAACTTCACCTATCAGATTTCCTCGGGCGCCGGCCAACCCGCCGACTCGAACCCCCTGGTGATCACCGCTTCCGGGAAGAACAAGCTCACCGGGATCACCCTGGTGATGACCGTCCCCGACATGTACGCGAGCGCGGACGCGCCGGTCATCACCGGCATCTGACCTCTCCGTACCGCTCCACATGAACGGGCGGGGCCGCTCACCGGGCGGTCCCGCCTGTTTCTTCCCGCCGCCCCCGTTCATCTTCCGTGCCCTTCGCCCCGCGCCTCCGATGGAAACCGCGCCGTCACCTCGACGCCGCGGGCTCCTGGGGTATAGTCAGCGGTTCGAGGAGGGACCCCTGCATGACCGATAGCGCCCCCGCGCCGGACCCCGGACCCCAGGACTCCACCTGGGTCGTGCTCAAGTACGGCGGCACCTCGGTGGCCACCCCCGACGGCTGGGACCAGATCGCCGAACGGGTTCGGGCGCTCGCCCCCGATCGCCGGGTCTGCGTGGTGGTCTCGGCCCTGGCCACCGTCACCGACCGTCTGGAGCGCGCGGTGGCCGAGGCCCGGCAGGGAAGGACGGTCACCGCACCCGAGGAGCTTCGTGAGCTCCACCGGGAGCTGGGGTCGGCAGGCGGCCTCGAAGACGACCCCCCCGAACTGGCGGCGCTGTGGGACAAGCTGACCCGGCTCCTGGATGGGGTCCGTTTGACCGGGGAAGCGCCGCCGCGACTCACCGCCCGCGTGATGGCCATGGGGGAGCGGGCGTCGAGCCGGTTGGGGGCGGCGCTTCTCGCCGCCCGCGGGGTGACCGCGACCTGGCTCGACGCCACCGGGATCATGGTGAGCGCGCCCCGGCCCATGGAATCCGACGAGGCGCGTTACCTGGATGCCGAGGTGCCCGCCGAGCGCGACCCCGGCCCGATGGAGCGCGTGGCCGGCGACGCGCGGGTGGTCATCACCCAGGGGTTTCTCGCGCGCACCGATCAGGGGGAGACGTGCCTCCTGGGCCGGGGGGGAAGCGACACCTCGGCCGCCCTCTTCGCCGTGCGTCTGGGCGCCGAGTTCCTCGAGATCTGGACCGACGTCCACGGCATGTTCACCGCCGACCCGAGCCGCGTTCCCGCCGCGCGGTTGATCCGCCGGATCGGGTACCGGGAGGCCCAGGAGCTGGCCAGCCTGGGGGCGAAGGTTCTCCATCCCCGCTGCCTGGTTCCGGCAGCGCGCCACCGGATTCCGGTGCGGGTGGCCCGGGTCCAGTCTCCGGAGATCGAGGGCACCCGGATCGAGGCCGACGACGACGCCCATCCCGCGGTGACCGCGGTGACCTGCCGCACCTCGGTGACCCTGGTGAACCTCTCCGCCCTGGCCATGTGGGGGACCCCCGGCTATCTGGCCCGGGTCTTCGAGCCGTTCCGGGATCTGGGGATCTCGGTCGACCTCGTGACCACCTCGGAGTTCGCGGTGAGCGTCACCCTGGACACGGTTCCGGGGGGGATGGAGGGCCGGGCGTTCCGGGAGCTGGTGCGCCGCCTCGAGGAGCTGGGAACGGTCCGGATCGTCCATCCCGCGGCGGTGGTGTCGATCGTGGGCCGGCGGATTCGCGCCGTCCTCCACGAGCTCGGCCCCGCCTTCGAAGCGTTCCAGGAACACCCGGTGCACCTGGTGAGCGTCTCCGCCGAGGACCTGAACGTCTCCTTCGTGGTGGACGAGGCGGATGCCCAGCCCCTGGTGGCCCGGCTCCACGCGCGCCTCTTCTCCGCCCACGACGAGGACCCGCGTCTCGGCCCCAGCTGGGAGATGCTCCGGGGCGGGCCCCCGGGGGAGCGGGTCGCGCCGGCGTGGTGGCGGGGCCGGCGCAACGAGCTCCTGAAGCTCGCCGCGGACGGCCGGGCCCACTACGTCTACGATCTCGGCGCGATCCGGGCGCGGGCCGAAGCGCTCCGGCGCGCGGTGCCCTCGATCGCCCGGTTCTACTATGCGATGAAGGCCAACTCCCACCCCGCCGTTCTCGGCGCCCTGGCCGAGGCCGGCTTCGGGCTGGAGTGCGTGTCCGCGGCCGAGGTGGAGCGGGCGCGGGCCGTCGCGGGATCCGGGTGCCCGGTGCTCTTCACTCCCAATTTCTGTCCGCCGGAGGAGTACGCGGCGGCGGCCGCCGCCGGCGCCGAGATCACGGTGGACGGTCCGGGCGCGTTCGAAGCCGACCCCGGGCTCTTCCGCGACCGCGACGTCGCGGTCCGGCTCGATCCGGGGCGCGGCTTCGGCCACCATCCCACCGTCCGGACCGCGGGCGCGCGGGCCAAGTTCGGGCAACCCCTGGGGGAGCTGGATGCGCTGGTCGAGGCCGCGTCGCGGGCGGGGGCCCGGGTGACCGGCCTTCACGCCCACGTGGGGAGCGGGATCTTCGACCCCGCGGTGTGGCTCCGGACCGGGGAGGCCCTGGCCGTGGCCCGCGAGCGCTTTCCCGAGGCGCGCTGGCTGGATCTGGGCGGTGGGTTGGGGGTCCCCGAGCGGCCGGGGCAGGCCCCCCTCGATCTCGAGGTCCTCGAAGCGCGCCTGGTTGAGCTGGGCGCCCGGGTTCCCGGGCTCGAGCTTCGACTGGAGCCGGGCCGGTTCCTGGTCAGCGAAGGAGGCGTGTTGATCGCCCCGGTCACCCAGGTGCGAACCAAGGAAGGCGTCCACTACGCGGGTCTCGCCACCGGCATGAACTCGCTCATCCGCCCCGCCCTCTACGGCGCCTGGCACACCATTCACAACCTGAGCCGGCTGGAGGAGCCGGGCCGACGCTACTGGCAGATCGTGGGGCCGATCTGCGAATCGGGGGACGTCCTCGGCCGCGACCGATGGCTCCCCGATCCGGAACCCGGTGACGTTCTCCTGATCGAGAACGCCGGGGCCTACGGTGCGGTCATGAGTTCCCGCTACAACTTGCGGGAGCCGGCGTCGGAGATCGTGCTCGACTAGTTGGTCGGGGAACTGGGCTCGGCCGCGCCGGCCGACCGGGAGCGAAACGTTGTCGTCGACCGAGGAGCGGGTGGACATCGCGGTGGTCGGGGCGGGGGCCGCCGGTCTCATGGCCGCGGTTCAGGCCGGCCGCTCGCTCGGGGCGGGGGCGCCCCGCATCGTCGTCCTCGACGGGGCGAAGAAGCTCGGGGCCAAGATCCTGGTGTCCGGCGGG
This sequence comes from uncultured bacterium, assembly GCA_964424285.1. Lineage (GTDB taxonomy): Bacteria > Eisenbacteria > RBG-16-71-46 > JABDJR01 > JABDJR01 > CAVSKL01. Next base: position 5,013 of record CAYRIJ010000169.1, on the reverse strand, counting down.
GGGCGCTGCAACGTCACCCACGATCGCGTGGACGAGACCGCCTTCGCCGGCTCCTCGCGCCGGGCGATCCGGAAGGTGCTCCTCCGCTACGACGTTCCCCGCACCGTGGCCTTCTTCGCCGAACTCGGGGTCGAACTCAAGCGGGAGGAAACAGGGAAGCTCTTCCCGGTGAGCGACCGCGCCCGAAGCGTGCTCGACGCCCTCCTGGGGGCGGCGCGGGAAGCCGGGGTTGCGGTCCGTCATCCCTGGCGGGTCGAGTCGGTGCGCCGCTCCGGGGACGGGTTCGTGCTCGCGCGCGCCGAGGCCTCGGCGGGGGCGGACACCGGGGCCGGTGCGAACCCCGCGCGCCTCCAGGCCCGGCGCGTGATCCTGGCCACCGGCGGCCGGAGCCTTCCCCGCTCGGGATCGGACGGGGGCGGCTACGCTCTGGCGAGGTCCCTGGGGCACACCCTCACCCCGCGGATCCTCCCGGGGCTGGTGCCGCTCACCCTCCCCGACGGCCACCCGTTTCGCGCCCTCTCCGGGGTCTCCGCGGAAACCGTCATCGAGCTTCGGGGCGCCACCGGAAAGCGCCTGGAGCGCCTCGCCGGCTCGACCCTCTGCACCCACTTCGGCGTCTCGGGGCCGAACGTGATGGACATGAGCCGCCACTACCTGAGCGCGGTGGCCGGGGATCCCGGGGCCCACCTGGTGGTGAACTGGCTGCCCCCGGAGACCGGCGCGAGCCTGGACGCCGCGCTTCGGGGGCTTCGGGCGCGAACGGTGGGGCGGTACCTGGGGGAGCGGCTACCCGATCGCCTGGGCCGTGCCCTCTGCGAGGCGGCGGGGTTGGATCCCGGCCGGGCCGGACACGCCCTCACCCGGGAGGAGCGGCGGGCCCTGGTGGCTTCGGTGGTCGAGCACCCGCTCCCGGTCACCGGCCACCGCGGCTACAACTTCGCCGAGGTGACCGCGGGGGGGGTGCCCCTGGCCGAGCTTCGCCTCGAGACCCTGGAATCGCGGACCGCCCCCGGGCTTCATCTCTGCGGCGAGATCCTGGACGTGGACGGCCGGATCGGGGGATACAACTTCCAGTGGGCGTGGGCGAGCGGCTTCGTGGCCGGGACCGCCGCGGCCTCGGGGGTCTGACCGCAGCCCGGTCCGAGGCGCCGCCCGGCGGCGGCCCCGCTTCCGGTGTGACCGATCGCCGGGAATCGCGTCTCACCCGGTGGACCGGTGCGCGCGGCGCCGGAGGATGGGATGTCGCCGGTGGCCGTCGTGAACGAGGAAGGGATCATGCCGAACTACGATTTCCAGTGCCCGGCCTGCGGGCGGGTGTTCGAGGAGAATCTCCTGATCGCCGAGCGCGACCGGAAAGACGTGGCCTGCCCCGATTGCGGCCACGAAGGGGCGCGGCGGCGGATCAGCGCCCCCCACATCGGGGGCGGGGGCGGGGGCGCGCCCACCCGGTTCGTGCCCACCTGAGGCACGGGGGGATGCGGCTAACCGGCCGGGAAGCGCGGAGCGTTTCCGATTCGATTGCACCGGGGGTCCCGAGCGGGGCCCCCGGTT
>CAYRIJ010000169.1:0-3362 GCA_964424285.1 uncultured bacterium | reverse complement strand
CGATCAGAGCGCGTCGACCGCCGCCGCCACCGCGTCCCGATAGCCCTGGTAGAGCGAATCCAGGCCGGTGTCGTCGTCGGCATGGCGGTCGACCCGCCCCAGGATCACCGCCACGTCCTCGCGGCTCACCTTGGCCTGAGTCGTCCCCCAGGCATCGGGCCGCGCGGCCAGGTACAGGGTGGCCAGGGCCAGGTGGGCGGCGTACAGGCAGAAGCGGCGCATGTCCGTCCGGCGCGGCGGGAGGGAGAGGATGTACTCCTCGGCGGTGTCCATGTGCTCCAGGGCGCGGACGATCACCCGGCGGGCCGCCTCGGGCCGGAGGCGCGCCTGGCCGTCGAGCCGGTGGAACCAGGCCCTGGGCAGGTAGGTGATCCCGCGCCGTTCGTCGCGGACGTGGTCCTTGATGACGTTGGTGAGCTGCAGCCCCAGACCGAACCGCCGCCCCGCCTCGGCGCGCTCGGGGGTGAGCCAGCCTGCCTCGCCCAGCGCCCGTCCGAAGAACCGGGAGAGGAGGATGCCCACCGTGCCCGCCACCACGTGGCAGTAGCGCTCCAGCTCGTCCAGGTTCCGGCAGGCCTCCACCGGAGCCGCCCCATGCGCCGGCCCGGGGTAGGCGGCCATGCCGCCGATCATCTCGTCCAGGCACTCGCTCACGTCCCGGCGCGCGCCGGGTTCGATCGCCGCGAAGCAGTCGAATACGTCCCCGGCGTGACGGAGGAGGCTCTCGTGATGAACGTCTTCGTAGGGGGGGAGGAGTTCCTGGAAGCGGCGCCGGGTCGCCTCGTCGCCGGGCGTCCGGACCAGGCGGGCCAGCTCCTCGAAGAGCGCCCGGCGCGTCCCGGGGGCCAGGTCGTCGCGATCCTCCACCGTGTCCACGATCCGGCAGAGGAGGTAGGAAATGCCCACCTGGAAGCGCAGGGGTTCCTCCAGGACCGGGATGGAGAGAGCGAAGGTGCGGGAGACGTGGGGAAGGATGTCCCGGCAGTAGGCCCGCCGGGCGGTATCGCTCTCTTCCTGGGTACGATCGAGCATGGCCCCCCCTGTAAGGCCCCGGACGGCGGCTTCTCAATTCATGTAGAGCTACCGGAAAATCGCCGCGGAGTCCACTGCTTTTCCATGGTGTAGACTCTTCGTCCTCCGCCGCGGAGCGGGAAGCGCGGCCGGGAAGGGAGGATCGGTGACGGGAAGACACGCAGGACCGCAAGGGATCGGGGCTTCGACGCTTCGACGGGGCCTTCTGTTGTGGGGGTTGGCCATGGCGTTGGGATGCAGCGGGAGCGCCTCGAGTCCGGTCGCGCCCGATGCCGGCCGGCCCGGCGAACCCACCGTCACGTTCCGGATCACCGTCCCCGAGAAAACCCCCGCGGACTCCGTCCTCTGGATCTCGGGGAACCAGGCGTCCCTCGGGAACTGGAGCGGGACGGGGTTGGCCGCCCGGCGCGCGGGCGACCGCCTCTACGAGGCCACGGCGTCCTTCCCCGAGAGCACCGCGCTCGAGTTCAAGGTCACGCGGGGAGGATGGGACTCGGTGGAGAAGGCGGCCGACGGCTCCGAGCTGCCCAACCGCCGGCATCTCGTGGTGGCGGACGACACCGTCCGGGTGGAGGTGGCCACCTGGCGGGACTGGGTCGAAGGCGGGATTCCCCACACCGTGACCGGCGACGTTCGCTACCTCCGGAACGTGACCAGCCGTTTCCTCCAGCCGGCCCGGGACGTGGCGGTCTACCTTCCTCCCGGCTACGACGACCATCCCGCCCGCCGGTATCCGGTTCTCTACATGCACGACGGACAGAACCTCTTCGACCGCGCCACCGGGTTTCTGGGCCAGGAATGGAACGTGGACGAGACCGCGGAGCGGCTGATCGGCGAGGGCAGGATCGCCCCGCTCATCGTGGTGGGGGTCTACAACACCGCCGACCGGATCGCCGAGTACACTCCCGCGGTCGACGCGCAACTCCGGGGGGGCGACGCCGAGAACTACGGCCGCTTCCTGGTCGAGGAGCTGAAGCCGATGATCGACGCCGCCTACCGCACGTTGCCGGATCGCGGGCACACCGGGGTGGCCGGCTCGTCCCTGGGGGGGCTGGTCTCCATGTACCTCGCCCTCCGCCATCCCGAGGTGTACTCGCGGATCGGGGTGGTATCCCCGTCGGTGTGGTGGGCCGACGAGGACATCGTGAACCGGGTGCGCGCCGCCCCCAAGACCGACACCCGCATCTGGCTCGACACCGGGACCGCCGAGGGCGCCAACGCCCAGGACGCGGCACGAACCGTGGCCGGAGCCCGCCGGCTTCGCGACGCGCTCATGGCCCGGGGCTGGACCCTGGGGGGGGATCTGGTCTACGCCGAGTACCCCGGCGCGCTCCACAACGAGGCGGCGTGGTCCGCGCGCCTGGGAACCATCCTCGAATACCTGTATCCGCCGGAGCCCTGAACCGATCGGCGGACCCCCGCGCCCCGGTCCGGAGAGCGGACCGGCCGCGATCGGGATCCGGAGAAGTTCCTCGAAACGACGGACATAATCGTTTGATATACATCAGCTTAATATTGCGCCGAAGAGCCGGGCCGGCCCCCGGAACCCCGCCCGCCGGCCGGGGGGCGCGCCGCTTCGGAGCGCGCGTCCGGAACCCCCTGGATCAAGACAGGTTAGAAGCTTTTCGCTTGATTCTGGCAACCGGGCGACATAGTTTAGGGACGTTCCGGCTGTCTCGTCTCGGCCGGAACGCCGGCCCCCGCGGCCGGATCGAGATCGCCGCGCCTACGATGCTGCAAGAAGACCTCGGGGCCTCCAAGCGCTAACCCGCCCTCGGTTCCTACCGGTCCTTCTCGACACGTTTCCGCGGCTGCCTGTAGACGCGCGTCCCGAGGGAACCTCGATCCCGACGGCGCGCACCAAGTGGAGTGCGAGTCGCGATATGGCCAAGAAGCTCTTCATCGGTGGTTTGGCGTGGAAGACGGATGACACCAGCCTGCAGGAGGCGTTCTCCGCCTTCGGAGAGATCATGGAGGCGCGGGTCGTCCAGGATCGGGATACCGGTCGTTCCCGGGGATTCGGGTTCGTGACCTTCACCTCCGAGGAGTCGGCGGAAGCGGCGGCCAAGGAGATGGACGGACAGATGCTCGACGGACGGGCCATCCGGGTGGACCTCGCCCGGGAACAGCCCGGCGGGAGGCGCCCCTAGCCGCCCGGTGGGAAGGGCGGCCGCCCGCCCGCATCCATCATGACCGTCACGAGCCGGGGACCGGCGCCGATCCCCGGCTCGTTTCGTGCCCGCAGGCGCCGGAGCGCGCCCGCCGAGGCCTCGAACCGGTCCCCCGGAGGGGGAGGCCGCCCGCGCCCCTCGACCCCGTAACCGTGTTTG
>CAYRIJ010000168.1:0-8426 GCA_964424285.1 uncultured bacterium | reverse complement strand
AGAACCCGACGAGGAGCCCCAGCCGGTGGGTGTCTCCGAGGTTGTCCGGGCCCAGGCGGAAGGCGTAGTCGAAGCGCATCCGGCTGAAGCGGACCGCCGCACCGAAGGTCGGCTTGGACACGTCCTCGATGCCGCCGTTCAGGCGCCGGTAACCGGCCCGGAGCGCCAGCCGGTCGGGGAAGACCCAGGCCTCCCCCCCCACCGCCAGCCGGTACGGGCCCGCTTCGCTCTCCCGCCATTCGGACTCCGCGCTCACCGTGACCGCGTCGCCGAAGGTCCGGCTCCAGCCGGCCACCACCCCCACCGGGAGGCGTTCGGTGGAGTGGAACTTCCAGAAGACCCGGCTCAGGAGCTGGGGAACCGCCACCGCCAGGCGCTCCTTCTCGGAGTAGCGCCAAGCCAACCCCATCCCCAGGTTGTATCCGTTGGCAGAGACGTCCTGGAAATCGCTGGAGACGAAGAGCCCTCGGAAGGAGACCCCCGCCGCCAGCCGGTCTCCGTACCCCCAGGCCGCCGCGCCCCCCAGGGAGAGCTCGGAGTAGCCGCCCCCGTCGAGATCGATGAACAGCGACTGCACTCCGAAGGCGTAGGCGGGGCCGGTGGCGGCGTCCCGGGTGACCACCACCTTGTCCCCGGAGAACCTCGGGTTCTCGTAGACCGACTTCAGTCCAAAGGTGAAGAACGTACGCTTGGCCAGACCCAGGCCGTACAGATCCGAGTACGAGGCCTCGACCTCGCGCCCCTCCATGAAGAAGAGCGAGGCGGGATTCCAGTACATGGCGATGGGCTCCCCCCCCACCGCGGTGAAGGCGCCGCCCATGGCCGAAGCCCGGACCCCGGGGTCGATGGGGGCGAAGGTGGAGGTCCGGGCGGCCAGGGCCGTCGATCCCCACCCGGTCGAGACGACGAGGACCGCGAGCAGGATGGCGGCGATCGGCTTCGGCCTCATTTTCCCGCCCCCGTCCGGGTGAAGATGAACGCCTTGCGAATCCACTGGGTGCCGCCCTCCGCGCCGCGGATCTCCACCGCGGCCACGTAGGGGCCGCTGGAGGCGAGGCTCCCGGTCGAGTCCTTGCCGTCCCACGGGATGCGGACCAGGTCGCCGGCCGGGCCCTCCAGGCGAGCGATCTCCACCCCTTCCAGGTTGTAGACGTGCACGGTGACTTGCGGGGCGGCCTCGGTGAGGCCCAGGAAGAACTCGCTCCCGGGTCCGAAGCGCCCCGGCACCTGGAGGAAGTCGCCCTGCACGTAGAACACCTCCACGGACTTCGAGGCCAGGGAGGTATTGCCCGCCGCGTCGATGCCGACGGCGGTGAACCGGTTGGAGCCGGGGACCAGTGACACCTCCCCGGAGAAACCGCCGGAGATCGAGGTGACCTCGAAGGTGTCCACCACGGTGTCGGCGGCCTTGATCTCCACCCGGTCCGCTCCCACCGAGACCCCGCTCAGGGTGATGGAGGGGGTGCGGGTCACCGCGGTCGGGACGGTCAGGGTCGGCTTGTCCGGCTCCACGTTGTCGAGGGTGATCCGGAGCGCCTCCACCGTCGCGCTCCCGCAGCCCCGCTCCGGGTTCTCCACCGCGGTGAGCTTGATGGGGAGCGGCGTGCCGCCGTCCACCGCTTCGAGGGCGCTGGGGATCCGGTAGGCGACGTCGAAGGTCGCGGTGTCGGGGTTGGCCCCGGTCTGATCGATCACCGTCACCTTGGTGGGGTCGTACTTGTCGCCGGCCACGGCGGAGAAGTCGGCGGTCAGGGTGAGCGGGAGGTAGCCGTCCACCCAGCGGGTGCGAAGGGCGATCTGCTCCCCGTTCCGGAACGCCCCGCTATGGTCGAGGATCTGCGCCGACACCAGCCGCGGCGGGTTGTTGCTGAGGCAGAAGAGCACGATGCCGCTCACCGGGATGGGGTTGGTGTTCCCGGCCGCGTCGGTGGCGGTGAAGGTGACGTCCTTGTGGTTTCCGTCCGGACGCGTGTTGGTGACGCTCACCGGGTAGGAAACCCCGTAGGCCCCGTTCCCGCTGTCCGCGATCGCCACCGTGGAGATGCCGGGCTGGTAGTTCGAGTCGAGCTCGCTGAAATCGGGATGAAGCGTGTAGCCGGGGCGGTCGTACACCACCGAGAAGTCCACCCGGGAACCGTTGCGGATCGTGGTGCGGGTGGGAGGGCGGAAGGATTCGAACACCGGGGGGGTGCGATCCAGCTCCAGGTCCTCGGTGACCGTGCGTTGCCGGTCCTTGGCGAAGCTGACCGCCCGGACGGTCACGATGAGGATCTGATCGGGAACCTCGATGCCCGGCCCGAACGCCCCGTTCCAGGAGACGGTGTAGGGACCCGCGGAGAGCGGGGTCGGGGTGTCCAGGAGGGTCAGGAACTGCGGGTTCGAGGAGCCCGTCCGCTGGTACTGGATGAGAAGGGTGACGTACACCGACTCCTCAAGCACGTCGAAGCGGAACTTCACGTCGTCCTGCACCCCGTCGTCGTTGGGGGAGAACGCGGCTGGGGTGACCCGGACGTTGTCCACCAGGGCGGGGAGCGCGCCGCCGTTGTCCAGGGTCACGGTCAGGCTCGTGTCCGCGTCCTGGCCGCAGCCCTCGACCTCGAAGGCCACCAGCCGCAGGCGGTACTCCCCGTCGGGGCGCGAATTGCCGCTGGAGATCTCGTAGTCGAGCCGGAACCGGCCGCCCCCCAGGGGGGTCACCGTGGTGCCCAGGTCGCTGAACCCCGAATCCAGATTCTGGAATTCCGCCCGCACCGACACCTCGTTCACCGCGCTCACCGTGATCTCGGTCTCGATCTGGTCCTGGTTCTGGAACACCGCGAACTCGTTCAGGAGCTTCACGTCGGTGATGACCGGAGGGTGATTGGAGAGGCAGACGGTGAGCGAGTCCCGGGAGGTGTTGCCGGCCCGGTCCCGGGCGGTGATCCGGATCGGCAGGTCGGCCCGGTCGGGATTGCCGTTGGCCGGGGTGACGGTGTAGGAGAACCGGGTGCAGGTCTCGTTGATCGGGGTCGCGCTCACCCCGGCGCCGGTGTAGTGGTCGTCGAGGCTCGAGAAATCGGCGGTCACGGTCTGGGGGTCGCCGTCCACGCAGGCCACCACCGAGACGCGATCTCCGTTTCGCACCACCGGCTCGAGGGGCGCGGTGAGATCCAGGGAGGTGATCACCGGAGCCGCCCGGTCCACCAGGAGCGGGAGGCTGAGCAGGGTGTCCCCCTCCGCCCCGCTTCCGATGGCCAGGATCTCCACCTGGTAGGAGCCGTCGGGCACCGGGGCCCCGTGGGAGGTCCCGTCGAAGGGCTTGGCGTGAGCCCCCCGCCCCTGCCGGGTGAAGACCTGCAGGGTGTCCAGCACCCCGCCGGTGGACGAGGTGAGCCGGATTCGCACGTCGGCCGAGTCCACCGCCACCGTGTAGCGGACGATCGTGAACTCCTGCGTCCCGTCATCGTTGGGGGAGATGGCGTCGACCGAGAGGGAGACGCCGGTCAGAACCGGGGTCTGGGCCACGGCCGCCCCTCCCCATCCCAGGATCGGGAACAGGGCCAGGAGGAATGCGGCCGAGCGGAACGTGCGAGCGATCATCGGGCGAAATCTAGGGTGCGTCATTCGGGGTGTCAACCAAACCGGGGGCGTTTTCGCGGGGATCCACGCCGCGGGCGAGCCCCCAGGGGCCGGCCAGCCGCACCCAGCGCGGCCGGCTGAGGAATCGCCACCAGAGTTCCGACGCGGTCTCGCCTCCCTGGGAAACGTGACGGAGCAGCGCGGTGCCGTTTTGACGTTGCACGCGGATCCGGGCCACCACCTTGGCGAAATCGCCCCGATCGGCCCGGACGCGCACCGATCGGGCGCCGGGAACGGGAGGACCGGGGTACTCGGTCAGGAGTCCGGTCCGGGTGAGATTCCCTCCCCAGACCGGACGGTAGGCGCCGTCCCCGTCCTGAACCACGCGGCTCCGGAAAGCCCGGGAGGGTCCCTCGACCACCGTCTCCGCCACGCTCAGGGCGGCCTCCGGGCTCCGGTAGCGCCCGGGAGCGCGCCACACCCAGAGCGACTCCGGCTCTCCGGGTCGGCAGGGGAGCGGGGCGAGGACCGGGTCCACCCGGGTCACCGTCCATCCGGTCGGGCCGGGGTCCATTCGCATCACCGAGCCATCCTCGTATAGCGTCCACAGGGCGCCGGCGCCGTCCCAGAGGAGGGAGCGGCACCGGCCGAAATCGAAGGTCTCCACCCGGATGCCGGTTCCCGCCAGCACCACCTCGTGAACCTGTCCGCCGTAATCGGGGCGGTGCGCCCGCGCCGCCGCCGCCCAGGCCCGGCCGTCCGGGGATTGAACCCAGGCCCGAAGCTCCAGGTTCCTGGCCAGGATGTACTCGGTGCCGTCGGGCCCCCGGGCGTGGATGTCGTAGAGGAGGGCGCCGGGGCCGAAATCGCGCTCGGCGTCGGTCACGAACACCAGGGTGCTCTCGGCCATCGGGTGGTAGCGCTCGGGGAGGATGCGGACCTCTCCGGCCGGGCTCGCGGCCCGGGCGGCGGGGAGCGAGCCCCGACGGAGCCGGGGCCAGTCCGAGGGGCTCCCGTCCCGCCAGCCCGTCCCGACCGCCCCCCAGGGGAGATAGCCGGCGGGCCGGGTTCCGGCCAGAACCGCCGCCCCGGTGAGGAGCGCGGCATAGACCGTGTCCCCCACGCCCGCGGCCAGCCCCCGCACCGGTCCTCCGCACCAGGCGATGTCCCCGGTGGCCGGATCCACGGCCAGGGTGTCGGGCCGGGCCGGGTCGGTGTCCCGCGCGGTCACGACCAGGGCGTCGGAGTCCGGGCAGGGGGCGAGCCGGGAAAACAGCACCGGACCCGCGTTCACCGCGACCGGCGCGAGCAGGAGAAGGATGAGGCCGAATGCCGGCGATCGGATCGGGCGGATCACGCGGCGCGGATCGGGCGGGTGAACCCGGACGGGCGAGGCGGCGTTGTCGGCATCGGTTGTCCTTGACCCCCATCGGGTGCGCGGGTAGATTTCGTTGGACCTTCCCGGAGCCGTCAAGCATACCGGAAGGCGGTCGTCGGGGAACCGCTTCTCTCGTCCCCGGGAATCGACCCGGCCCTCTATGAACTCCACCGACAAGCCGATCGTCGCCCTCGCCCTCAGCGGGGGCACCGCGAAGTCCCTGGCCCACATCGGGGTACTGGAGGCGTTGGTGGAGGAGGGCATCCCCATCGACTGCATCGCCGCGACCAGCGGCGGGGCCATCGTGGGGGCGGTGTACGCGGCGGGCCTCGCGGTGGAGGAGATCAAGGAGGTCGGTCGCGAGCTTCGCTGGCGGGACCTGGCCCGGCTCACCTTCCCCCGGCTCGGGCTCCTCAACAACTCAGGGGTGGCGCGTTTCCTCACCGACCTTCTGGGCGAGGTCACCTTCGCCGATCTCCGGGTCCCCCTGGCCATCGTGGGCACCGATCTCCTGACCGGGGAGAAGATCGTGTTCCGCCAGGGGAGCGTGGCCCGGGCGGCCATGGTCTCGAGCTCGATTCCCAACGTCTTCGAGCCGGTGGAACTGGACGGCACCCTGGCCGTGGACGGCGGGTTGGTGGAGTACCTCCCGGTGGAGACGGCGCGGGAATCCTTCGATCCCGCGGTGGTGATCGCGGTGAACCTCGGGCATCGGGAAGGGCGCTCGCCGAGGCCTCGGAACCTGTTGCACGTGGCCATGGCGGTGACGGGGATCGCCGCCCGCCAGAACGCCATCCAGTCCGAGCGCAAGGCCGACGTGGTGATCCGTCCCCCCACCGAGTCGTTCCCCTCCTTCGACCTCATGGCTTCGGCCAAGCTCATCCAGGTGGGCTACGAGGCGACCCGGGCCCGCATGCCCGACATCCGGGCCGCGGTGGAGGCGGCCGAGCCTTCCTGGGTCCAGCGCCTCAAGTTCTGGGAGCGATGACCGCCCCGCGTTGAGGGGCGCCCCCCCGCCTGCTAGAGTTTCGGGGTCCGTCCCGGGGGGCTTCGGGGGCGGCCGCCCCCGGTCACCGAAAAGGAGTCGAGCTTGCGCCGGCATCGCCGCCTTCCCACCGCCGCCTTCCTGATCGCCTTCGCCGCTCTGCTCGGAGCCTGTGGACAGCACGGGTCGGGGGGCGCGCCCCCGGAGAAGGTCCTGCTCATCGGGTTGGACGGGGCGGAGTGGGATCTCATCCACCCCATGGTCGCAGCGGGGGAGCTTCCGAACCTGGCCCGGCTCATGAACGAGGGGGTCTACGGAAACCTCCGCTCCCTGGAGCCCCTGGCCAAGTCCCCGGCCATCTGGACCACCATCGCCACCGGAAAGAGCCCCGAGGAGCACGGCATCCTGTCCTTCGTGGACCAGGTGAACGGCCGTCCCCTGACCCAGAACCTGCGCAAGGTGCGCGCCCTGTGGAACATCTTCTCCGGGGTGGGACGGTCGGTGGGGGTGGTGGGCTGGCTCATGAGCTGGCCGGCGGAAAAGGTGGACGGGTTCGTGGTCTCGGATTACCTCCAGTACGACGCCCGAGGCTCCACCCGCATGAACGACCGCACCTATCCTCCGGGGCTCGAGTCGGAGGTCGCCCCCCTGGTGGTCCACTGGGAGGACGTCCCCTGGCGGTTCGTGGAGCAGTTCCTCGACCAGCCGGCGGACAGCGCGAACCTGAGCCCGAACCTCACCCGGTTGCTCCGCCCGATCAAGTGGATCGGGGCCGGAGACGTAACCTTCGCCCGGATCGGGACCGCGCTCTACCGCAAGGACCGGCCGGACTTCATGGCGGTGTACCTCCGCGGCATGGACGCCATGGGCCATCTGTACTGGAACTACATGCTGCCGGACTCCCTCCCCCCCGAGTTCGTGGACCCGGAGGGAATGCCGTACCTGACCGGGGCGGAGAAGGCCTACTACCGCTTCACCGACCACCTGATCGGCCCCCTCCTCGATCTCGCCGACGAGCACACCACGATCATCGTGGTCTCCGACCACGGGTTCAAGGGCGGCCTGGGGAGCGGGGTCGAGGCCCACAAGGTGAACGGCGTGATCATCATGGCCGGGAACCACGTGGGGAAGGGGGAGATCACCGGGGCCTCGGTCTACGACGTCGCTCCCACGGTGCTGGCGCTGATGGGGCTTCCCCCCGCCGAGGACATGCGGGGGAAGGTGCTATGGTCCGCCCTGGACGCCTCCATCCCCCACGACCGGTTCCAGCAACGGATTCCCACCTACGAGACCGGGGACCGCGAGGGGACGCAATCTCCGGTCCAGAGCCCGGTCGACGAGGAACTCAAGGAACGGCTCCGTTCGCTCGGATACATCGACTGAGCGGGGATGGTCCGGGGCCGGGACCGGGTATGAGCGGCAGCGATGCCCAAAGGAGCGGGCAGGCCGCGGGGCCTGCCCGGTGAGCGGGCGGTCCGGGACCGTCCGGCTCCGATCGGGGATGTCCTTACCTGCCAGGGGCCTACGAAGTCAGGGACAAAACAGCCTAGCCATGAAAACCACGATCGTCAACGTGCGAGGGTCGATTCTCGGGGCCGCGACGGCGCTCGGGTGCCTCTGGGCCTTCGGCGGGGCCCTTCCCGCCCGGGCCCAGGACCGCCCGGAGGCGGTGGTGGACACCCAGGCGGTGGCGGCGCGCCCGGTTCCCCCGGCGGAGCTGGCTTCCCTGGTGGAGAAATACAACCGCTGGGCGGCGGGGCTTCGAACCGTGAAGGGGGGAGGCCGGGCCCGGGTGGGCGCGGAGGGGGAGAAGGCGCGGGCCTTCGACTTCTCGTTGGTGCTGGCCCGTCCGTCCCACACCCGCATCCAGGGCCGGTGGGGGAGCCTGGCCACCCTGTTCGACCTGAGCGGGGACGCCGGGGGCTGGACGCTCTATCTCCCCCGGGACCGCGCGGTGGTGCGGACCGCGTCGGCCGACGCCTCGGCCGGACTGCTGCTTCCGCCGGCGGAGATCATCTCGGTGCTCCTTCCCGCCGGCATTCCCCCCGCCGATCTCATGAACCGCGGCGCGGCCGGCCGCGAGGGGGACGGCGAGGTGCGGCTGGTGGTGCCGCCCGGGCGGGGAGGCGCGGGAAGCGCCTTTCACCGGGTGCTGGTGGTGGACGCGTCCGACGGGAAGCCCCGCCGGCTGGAAGTGCGCCGGACCAGCCAGCTCGAGGCGCCGATCCTCATCGCCACCTACGAGGATTACGAGGGGAGCGGGGCGGACGCGTTTCCGGTCAAGGTGCGGGTGGACCTTCCCGAGGCCGGCCAGTGGACGCACTTCAACTTTCGCACCGTCCGGATCAATACCGGCGCCGACCTCAAGCTGTTCGAGCTGGACGTGCCTCCGGGGACCCGCGAGCTGACCCCGGAGGAGCTGACCCCCGATTTCCTACCCGAAGCCGAGGACGACGGCACGAGGTGACCCGGTGACGATACGCCGACCCCAACGTCTCCATCGAT
>CAYRIJ010000167.1:0-8428 GCA_964424285.1 uncultured bacterium | reverse complement strand
CAGGCGCTCTTCTTCTACGGGGTGTCCCTGATCCGGACCGGAAACCGCGCGGAGGGATTGGAGAAGGTCCGGGAGGCGGCGGCCGCGACCTCGATGGAGTACATCAAGCACGAGGCCGAACGGCTGACCGAGATGACCCGGAACCAGGAAGGGCAGGGCTGAGGTGGCACGGAAACCAGCCCCGGAACGCGCCGGGGACATCGGGCGGAACCCGCCCTTTCGGGAGTTCGAGCCCAAGTGGCGGGAGCGGTGGGAGCGCGAGGGGCTCTTCCGGTGCGACACCGAATCCTCCAAGACCAAGTACTACTGCCTGAACATGTTTCCCTACCCGTCGGGGGACCTCCACGTCGGCCACGGCCGGAACTACATCCTGGGCGACGTGGTGGTCCGGCGGAAGCTCATGGAGGGGTACGAGGTCCTGGCCCCCATGGGCTTCGACGCCTTCGGCCTCCCCGCGGAGAACGCGGCCATCCAGCGGGGGATCCATCCCCTGAAATGGACCCTGGACAACATCGCGACCTTCAAGGCCCAGTTCCAGGAGTGGGGGATCGGCCTGGACTGGTCCCGGGAGATCGCCGCCTGCCACCCCGGCTACTATCGCTGGACCCAGTGGATCTTCCTCAAGCTCTTCGAGCGGGGCCTGGCCGAGAAGCGGAGCGCGCCGGTCAACTGGTGCCCGTCCTGCGCCACGGTGCTGGCCAACGAGCAGGTGGTGGACGGGGCGTGCGAGCGCTGCGGCACCCCGGTGGAGCAGAAGCAGCTCTCCCAGTGGTTCTTCAAGACCACCCGGTACGCCCAGGATCTTCTCGACGACCTCGACCGGCTGGACGAGTGGCCGGAGCGCGTTCGCACCATGCAGCGGAACTGGATCGGGCGAAGCGACGGGGTCACGATCCGGTTCCATCGCTCCGGTCCCGGCGCGGAGATCGAGTGCTTCACCACCCGCATCGACACCCTGGGTGGGGTGACCTACGTGGTTCTGGCCCCCGAGCACCCCCTGGTGGAGGAACTCCTCGCCGATCACCCCGAGCGGGAGCGCCTCCTGGCCGAGGTCTCGGCGATGAAGAACCAGCGCACCGCCCGCCAGGCCGACCCCGACCTGGAGAAGACCGGCTTCGACACCGGTCACACCGTGGTGAACCCGATCAGCCGGGAGGCCGTTCCCATCTGGGTGGCCAACTACGTGCTGATGGAATACGGAACCGGGGCGGTGATGGCGGTGCCCGCCCATGACGATCGCGATTTCGCCTTCGCGAAGAAGTACGGCCTGCCCATCCGGACGGTCATCCGGAATCCGGAGGACGCCCCCGAGACCGCCAGCGGCCGGGGAGACGACCTCACCGCGGCCTGGGTCGGCCCGGGAACCCTGGTGAACTCCGGTCCCTTCGACGGGCTCCCGGGCGACGACGCCATCCGGAAGATCGGCGAGTGGCTGGCCGACGACGGCGACGGGGAGTTCACCGTGACCTACCGGCTGCGGGACTGGCTCATCTCCCGCCAGCGGTACTGGGGCGCGCCGATCCCCGTCGTCTATTGCGAGAAGGACGGCACGGTTCCGGTTCCGGAGCAGGATCTCCCGGTGCTCCTTCCCATGGACGCCGACTTCCGCCCCAAGGGAGAGAGCCCCCTGGCCCGCCATCCCTCGTTCAAGCACACCACCTGTCCGATCTGCGGGGGCCCGGCCGTCCGCGAGACCGACACCATGGACACCTTCGTGGACTCGTCCTGGTACTTCCTGCGCTACCTCTCCCCGCGGGACGAGGAGCGGGCCTGGGACGTGGACCTCGTCAACCGCTGGCTCCCGGTGGACCAGTACATCGGCGGGGTGGAGCACGCCATCCTCCACCTCATGTACGCCCGCTTCTTCACCAAGGTGTTCGCCGACCTGGGCCTCACCAACTTCCGCGAACCCTTCGCCCGGCTCTTCACCCAGGGCATGATCACCAAGGTGAGCCCCAAGACCGGCCGCCTGGAGAAGATGTCCAAGTCCAAGGGAAACGTGGTGGCCCCCCGCGAGCTCATCGCGCGCTACGGGGCGGACACGGTGCGGGTGTACACCCTCTTCATCGGGCCTCCGGACAAGGACGCGGAGTGGGACGACCGCGGGGTGGAGGGGGCCTGGCGCTTTCTCTCCCGGTTGTGGAGGCTCACCGAGGAGCACGCGGCCCTTCTGGCCCCGCCGGAGACCCCGGTGGACGCCGGGGCCCTGGGCGCGCCGGCGCTCGAGCTTCACCGGAAGGTTCACGAAACCATCGAGAAGGTGAACGGGGACCTGGACCGGTTCCAGATGAACACCGCCATCGCCGCGCTCATGGAGCTGGTGAACACCCTGTCCCTCACCGTCCAGGACGCGGGGTTCCGCCCCGGGCCCGCCGCCGCCGACGGGGCCGCGCTCCGGGAAGCGGTGGACCGGCTCCTGGTGCTCCTGGCCCCCATGGCCCCCTTCGTGAGCGAGGAGCTCTGGGAGCGGACCGGCCATGAGGGATCGATCTTCCACGCCCCGATCCCGCGCCACGATCCCGCCGCCCTCCGCCGCGAGACGTTCACCCTGGTGGTGCAGGTGGGGGGAAAGCTTCGCGCCCGCATCGAGACCCCCGTCGGCGCGACCCGCGACGAGGCCCTGGTGCTGGCCCTGGCCGACGAGAACGTGCGGGAGCACCTCGGGGGGAAGGAGCCGGCCAAGGCGATCTACGTGCCCGGGAAGCTCGTGAACCTGGTGCCCGCCCGGTGAGCGAACCGAATCCCGGCGGCGCCTTCCGACCCCGGGCGGGTCGCTAGCTCCCCATGTGCGGCATCGCCGGCATCGTGGAGAAACGGGAGGGACGGTCCCCCGACCCCGAGCGCCTCCGGCGCATGAGCGTCGCCCTCGGCCACCGCGGTCCCGACGACGAGGGGATCCAGGTGGAAGGCCCGGTGGGGCTGGTCCACCGACGGTTGACCATCATCGACCTGGTGGGCGGGCGCCAACCCATGGCCGACGCCTCCGGACAGGTCCGGATCGTCTTCAACGGCGAGATCTACAATTTCCGCGAGCTGGGCGAGGAACTGGCCCTGCTCGGACGCGCGGTATCCGGCCGCTCCGACACCGAGGTTCTCCTCGCCGCCTACCTGGAGTGGGGGACGGCGTGCCCGGAGCGGCTGAACGGCATGTTCGCCTTCGTGATTCACGACGGGCGCACCGGGACGATCTTCGCCGCGCGGGACCGGTTCGGCGAGAAACCCCTCTACCTGTGCGAAACCGCATCCGAACTCTGCTTCGCGTCGGAGCTCAAGGCGCTGGTGAAGGGGGGAGCGGAGCTGGGACCGCTCGATCCCCGGGCGATCTATCAGTACTTCACCCGGGGCTACGTCTCCGGCCCGGGCACGATCTTCGCCGGCGCGAGGCGGCTCCAGCCCGCTCATGCCTTCGCCTGGTCCCGGGAAGGATCACGCACCTGGCGCTACTGGACCCCTCCGGAGCCCACCGCCGGGATCACCGACCCCGACGAAGCGATTCGCCGGACCGAGGAGCTTCTCCGGGACTCGGTTCGGATGCGGCTGGTTAGCGACGTCCCCCTGGGGTTCTTTCTGAGCGGGGGAATCGACTCCAGCCTGGTGGTGAGCCTGGGGGCGGAGGTCGCCCCGGGAAGGATGGAGACCTTCGCCATCGGCTTCGAGGAGCCGCGCTACGACGAGCGACCCTACGCCCGCGAGGTGGCCGAGCGGTTCGGCACCCGGCACCACGAGTTCGTGCTGCGACCGGAAGGGGTGGAGGTCGCCGAGGAGCTGGCCTGGCACCTGGACGAACCCTTCGCCGACAGTTCGGCGCTGCCGACATACTTCCTCTCCCGTCTCACCCGGGAGCACGTGAAGGTCGCCCTCTCCGGGGACGGAGGGGACGAGATGTTCGCGGGCTACGATGTCTACCGGGGCCACGTCCTGAGCGAGCGGGTGCGGAGGCTCCCGACGCCGGTGCTCCGGGCGGGAGCGGAGGTCCTCGAACGGACCGGTCGATTGGGCGGGGAGCGGCGGGAGCGCCTGGAACGCGCGGCCCGGAACCTTCGCGACGCGGGCCGCGAGAGCCCGCTCCGTTTCCGGGACAAGCAGCAGATGATCTTCCGCTCGAGCGCCCTGGCCGGCTTCACGGAGGGGGCCTGGGTGGCGGGGGAGACCGGCCGGGAGAGCGGGGATTTCCGCCGGCGTTTTGCCGCGTTCGCATCGCCCCTCGAGGCCATGGCGGCGTGGCAGCGCGAGAATTCCCTGGTGGACGACATGCTGGTCAAGGTGGACCGGATGAGCATGGCCAGCTCCCTGGAAGTCCGGACCCCGTTCCTGGATCACCGCGTCGCGGAGCTGGTGAACCGCATCCCGTTCTCGGTCAAGATGCCGGAGCTTCGGACCAAGCACCTCCTCAAGCGGATCCTGGCCCGCCATCTCTCCGAGGAGTTCGTCTCCCGCCCCAAGCAGGGGTTCGTGGTTCCCCTGAACGCCTGGTTCCGGGACGACCTGGTGGGCTACGCCCGCGGCCTGGTGCTGGCGCCCGAGGGGCGCTCCCGGACCGTCCTCCGGCGGGAGGCCCTGGAGCGGATCCTCGGCGAGCACGCCGCCGGCCGCCGGAACTGGGGACCGGCGGTGTGGGCGTTGGTCATGTTCGAGAACTGGTGCCGGCGCTTCGGGGTGGAGGCGGACGCGGTGGCCGGGGCGGTCCGCCCGGACCGGGGCAACGGGGAGTCCGACGCAGGGTAGCGGGGTCGGCGGGGCGCCTCAAGTGTCCTTCCGCAAGTGGACCGAAAGCCGAACCGCCGGGCGCTGGTGAGCACCCGGCGGGACGACCGTCCGGGAGGCCGGAGAACCCGGCCTACTTCGTGACCGCCACCGTCCGCGGCTGAATCGTCACCAGCCCGGTGAAGATCCCGATGACCATGTCCACAAAGGTGAACTGCGTCTGGACGTCGTAGTTCTCCGCGCCCGCGGCCATGGTGTGGCTATCCACCTGGTTGATGGGTACCAGCCCCCACAGGGCGTACCACTGCCTCTGAGTGGTCTTGGTGGCCCCCTGGGCGCCGGATCCGATCATGTGCTGATTGGTGAAGCACCCGGTGAGGCCGAGCATCGCCATGATCAGCACCACGCCGACGATTCGCTTCATCATGCGATTTCCCCCTTCGTGCGATGCGCCGATCCGTGGGATCGCCGCTCGGAGCTAGGGACGATAGTCCACCGACCCGATAGACGACTCGATGGTCTTGACCGTGTGGGGGTATAAGCCTTGGGGTACAAGATAGTCAAGTCTGATAGGAGTCGCGCCGGAGGGGGTCAGGAGGAGCCGGAAGAGCACCCGATCGGGGTCGGTCACCAGGAACTGGCGGACGTGGACCCCGTGATGGAGATAGACGGTCTCGCGAAGGGCTCCCGGGGGCGCGACGGCGGCCAGCGCCGTCTCCTCGCGGTCCCCCATCGTGTCCCGTTCCACGTCGCTCACCGGGCGCGCGAAGCGGGTCACCAGGAAGAGCGCCCCTCCGGGATCCCGGCGGTAGGCGGCGAGAATGCGCGGGGCGGCCCAGGGGCGGAAGGGCTTGGCGGCGGCGATCCGGTCCGCCGCTTCGGCGAGGAGGGAGTCCGGGACCGGGGTCCAGTCCCGGGGGGGACGAACCGAAAACCCGAGGCCGGAATCGGTGAGCGCGGGCCCCAGCAGCGTGGTGTCCACGCTGAAGAAGAGTTCCTGGGGGCCCTCGCTCCCGGGGTTCGAGCGGCACCCGGCCAGGGCCAGGAGCGCCAGCAAGCCGGCCGCGACCGCCGGCTGAATCCGGAGCTTGAACCCGGGTGAGCGCATCAGGGAATCACCGGCTGAGGACCAGCTTCCGCACCCGTCGCTCCCCGCCGAGATCGAGCACGGTGAAGTAGACCCCGGGAACCGCCGGCCGCCCGGTCCCGTCGCGTCCGTCCCACATCGCCTCGTGAGCGCCGGCCGGCCGCATCCCGTCGACCAGGGTGGCCACCCGCCGCCCCGAGACGTCGAACACCGCGATCTCCACCCGGCCCGCCGTGGGGAGGGTGTAGCCGATGCGCGCGCGGTGGGAGAACGGGTTGGGGCTTGCCGCCTCGAGGACCGGCCCCGCATCCGGCCGGGGGACCTCGCCGATCCCCACCGCGGCGCCCTTCACCATGGTGAAGTGATCCTCGGGGACGCCGGCGGCGTCGAGGAACACCGCGTCGAGCTGGTCGCCGTCGACGTCCAGGACCACCGACCCCAGGACGTTCCGGTTCACCAGCATCACCGGGTGGTTCAGGGCCCCGCCGCTGGTCTTTCCCGAGCTTCCCGCCACCACGTAGACCGCGCCTTCGTGAGGGGCGGACCCCCGGGAGGGTTTGGCGTAGGCCCCGTCCCCGTCGACGCGGCCGTCGCCGGGATCCAGCTTCATGCTGTCGGCCAGGGTCCAGGAATAGCCGTAGTGGCCGTCGAGCAGCAGGGACCGCTCGTAGGAATGGCTGTGGCCGGAGAGGACCAGGTCCACGCCGCCCGCTTCCAGCACCGGGAGCGCGTTCTCCCGCATGTCCCGCATCCGGCCGCCGCTGTCCGAATCGTTGTCGGAGTCATGGGAGCCCTTGGTGTAGGGGGGATGGTGCCAGAAGGCCAGCACCCAGTCCTGATCGGTGGCGGCCAGGTCGTCGGCCAACCAGGTGAACATGGCCGAGCCGGGGGAGAGGTTCGAGCCCTCGGAGTCCAGGCAGACGAAGTGGACGTCGGCGTAGTCGAAGGAGTAGTAGGCCTCGGTGCCCGAGGCGAGCCCTCCCGCCTGGCCCGCGGTGGGAAGGGTGAAGATGTCGTAGTAGTCGTTTCCCGTCCCCGAGTAGAGCTGGTCGTGGTTTCCGCGGGTGGGCCAGAGGACGGTGCTCCGGAGCACCGCGGGGTAGGTGTCGAAGACCGCGGCCTGGTACTGGGCGTCGGTTCCCGCGGTGTAGGCGTTGTCCCCGAGCATGAGCCAGAGGTCGGCGGGGTGCGCGCCGGCGTAGGCCAGGTAGGCGTCGCGCACCGCGGCGGCGTTCGCGTCCGCGGTCCCCGAGTCCCCGATGATCCAGGCCCGGACCGCCCGGCGGGTTCCGGCGGGGGGCGGGGTGGTGAAGGCGTAGGTCGAATCGCCGGCCAGGGTCGTGTCCATCGTCCCCACCGCGTAGAACACCCGCGCCTCCGGCGCGAGGCCGGTAAGGGCCAGCTCGTGCTCGGTGGTCGACGCGGAGTCCTCGACCGTCCGGGTGAGGGCGGCGGGGGCGTCGCCGTAGCGTACCCGGCTCGAGGTGGGGACGTCGGTCCGCCACCGGACGATCACCCCGGTCGGGGTGCCGACCTGGAGATACGGCCCGCGGGTGACCAGGGCGGGAAGGGTCGAGACGCTGAGCCCGGCGTCCCAGGCCAGGTCGCTGCTTCCGGCGCTGGTCTGGTGCACCTCGACCGCCAGGACGTTCGCCCCCGGGACCAGGGCCCCCGCCGACGCGGTCAGGTCGACGGTCTCGTAGGTCCCGCTCTCGTGGCTGGAGGCGAAGGTGGCGTAGACCACGGTTCCGGCGGGCATGGAGCGGCGCGCGACCTCCGACCCGTTCAGGTAGGCCACGAAGCCGTCGTCGTAGTTGGCGGTCATTCGGAGACTTGTGACGTCCCCGGGATCCACGTTCAGGTTGAAGGTGAAGCGGAAGTAGGTGGTCCGGTACTTGTCCGAGGCGCTCGGTCCGTAGGGGATGACGGTGGCGATGGTGGCCTCCCCGTAACCCAGGAGGCCCGCCCCCTGGGGCCAGGCGGCGTCGCTGGTGGACGGCGCCCGCCACGCGGTCCCGAGATCAGTGCCGGTGGCCTGGTAGCGCCAGATCCCGTGCTCGGGGATCGCCGTCTCCTGGGCACCGGCGACGGGCGCGGCAGCCAGGCCAAGAACCACGAGCAGGCCGGGGGCGAGTCGCCGGATCATGGGGAGCCCTTCGGGGAAGATGCCATCGCATCGGGCTCCGAGGCCCCGAGGAACCCGCGGAGACGGTCGGCCAGGGACAGATCGGCGGGGGAGGGATCCCGGCGGGCCTCCAGGAGGCTCAGGGCCTCGGTCCAGGCCGCCCCGGCCTCGAGGGGCCGCCCGGCGACCCTCAGAAGCTCTCCCCGGCGCGCCAGGAGGGCCTCAGGGCGGGCGTACTGGGGAGCCAGGTGGTCGAGCCGGGCCAGGGCGGGTTCGACGTCTCCATGGGTGCGCTCCAGGTCCACCGCGCGAAGCTCCAGCACGGCCAGGGGGCCCAGACGCGCGATG
The DNA here is from genome assembly GCA_964424285.1 of uncultured bacterium. Classification (GTDB taxonomy): domain Bacteria; phylum Eisenbacteria; class RBG-16-71-46; order JABDJR01; family JABDJR01; genus CAVSKL01. The sequence continues at coordinate 164 of CAYRIJ010000167.1, read as the reverse complement.
CCCTCGTCCAGGCCCTGAACCACCCTCCTGAAGTCGTTCGGATTCAGGGCGTTCTGGAGGTCGGCCCGCTTCAGATAGTCCTCGGGGGCCGGCACCGCGACGGCGGCCAGGAAGGCGTTCAGATCCTCGAGGGCGCCGACACTGTCGCCGAGGGCCAGGCGGGC
>CAYRIJ010000166.1:0-8477 GCA_964424285.1 uncultured bacterium | reverse complement strand
CCGGAGTCCCGCGCGCACCATCGCCGCGCCGGGCTTCCGGCAGGGGCAGGGGCCGGTGAACTCGGGATGATGGGGGCAGTAGTAGGCGCGCCGGATCATCGCGCCCTCGCCCGCCGCCAGCTCCTTCAATCGCCCATCGAGGCGCCGCAGCCCGCGGAGATCCAGGAGACCCCGCGCCACCGCGGACTGGTTCGAAACCACCAGCAGGACCGCACCGGCTCGGGCGAGAAGCCGGAGCCCCTCCCCGGCTCCCGGGTAGAGATGGAGCTGATCGGGGCGGACGGGATGCACCGCGTCGCGGACCAGGGTGCCGTCGCGGTCGAGAAAGACCCCCCAGCTCATCGCGCGGATTCCAGGCGGGGGACCAGCGCCTCGAGCACCCGGTCCACCGGCACCCCGAGAAGACAGCGCAGGTGGTCCCCGGCGGCGAGGGGACATCGCCTCCGGAAGCAGGGGCTGCAGGCGAGACCGAGCCAGACCGCCTCTCCCTCCCGCGGCTCGGGCCCGGTCCAGAGCGGCGAGGAGGAACCGAAGACCGCCACCACCGGGACCCCGGCCGCCCGGGCGAGGTGGAGCGCCCCGGAGTCGTTGGTCACCGCGGCCCGGGCCCGGGCGAGAACCGCCACCGCGGTGAGGAGGTCGGTGCGGCCGGTGAGGTCCAGCGCCCCGGCCCGGGCCAGGCGGGCCCCCGCGTCGGCCTCCGCGCCTCCCCCCAGCGCCACCGTCGCCACCCCCCGCCCGTCCAGACGGCGGACCAGCGCCTCGAAGCGTTCCACCGGCCATTGTTTGGCCGGGCCGTAGCTCGCCCCGGGGGCCAGGACCACCGCGGGACGATCGCCCAGGGGCTCGAGCAGGCTCGCCGCCCGCGCCGACGCCTCGTCTCCGGGGGGGATCCTGAAGTCCGGCTCTCCCGCGGCGCTTCCCCCCACCGCCTCCGCCAGCTCCAGGTACTGCCGCCAGAGGGGGCGATCGCGTCGCCCCGGGGGAAGGCGGTGGGTGAGGAGCGGTTCGAGAACGCGGCGGCCGCGGCCCAGGCGAAGCCCCGCCCCCGAAGCCCGGGCCAGGGCCGCCCCGGAGATCGCCTCGGTGAACACCACCGCGCGGTCGGGGGCGAAGCGGCGGAGCGGCTCACGCAGCTCGAGGGGGGCGCGCCCCCCCCGCGCGGGGAGGATGTCGCTGAAGAGCGAGGCGGCGGCGTAGAGGGGAACGACCCGCGGATGGGCCGCGGCGATCCGCTCGCCGGGAGGGAGAGCCCGCAGCGCGGGCAGCGCCATGACCGCGTCCCCGATCCAGTTGGGGAGGCGGCAGAACCAGCGGGCGCCCGGGCCGGCGGCGGGCCAGAGCGGTGCGGTCACTGCCGGCGGTGGAGCAGCAGGAACGCCCCCAGGCCGACCAGGACCACCGGAACCACGATCTTGAAGGTGAGAAGGGAGAGGATCTTCCACAGGATGATGAGGATCCCGATGGTCAGGAGCAACACCCCCGCCACCGCGCGCGGGTTCTCCGAGGCCATGGGCGGAACCGGCGCCGCTCCGTCCTCCTCCGGCTCCTCGGGCAGGGTGATCCAGAGCACCGCGTAGATGATGAGGCCCAGGCCCCAGAAGAGAACCGCGAGCACGAAGGCCAGGCGCACCCACACCGGATCCACGCCGAGATAGGAAGCCAGGCCGCCGCACACGCCGGCGAAGATGCGGTCGTCGAAGGAGCGAACGAGGTTCCGCGGTCGGCTTGCCGTTTCCACGGTTCGGATTCTAGGGGAGTCGCCGGTTCCTGTCGAGCCGCGGGCTCAGCGGGGACCGGCCCACCGCTTCCCGGGGCCCATCTTGGCCAGCTCGGCCAGGGCGGACTCCGCCGCCGCGCGCTGGGAGGATCGGGGGAAACGATCGAGGAACGCCCGCAGCACGCCCCGGGCCTCGGCGAACTGGTTGTCGACGATGAGGGCGCGGGCCAGGCCGATGTAGGCTTCCTCCATCTCCGGCTTGAGCGCGATGGCCTGGCGATAGGCGTCGACGGCCTGGGAGGTCTCGCCGCTCCGGGCGAAGTAGGTGGCCAGGTTGAAGGCGACCTCGGGGCTCTGGGGGGCGAGCCGTTTCGCTTCCCGGAGCGAGTTGTAGGCGTCGGAGAAGTGCCCGACGTGGATCTGCATCGCCCCCAGGTTCCCCCACGCCCGGGCATTGGCCGGGTCCATCCCCACCGCCTCCCGAAGCATCCGGAAACCCAGGGAGTCGGAGCCCTGCCCCACCAGGACGGTTCCCAGGGCGGAGAAGTACTCGGCCAGCTCGCTCCGCCCCGCGAGCCCGTCGAAGAAGGTCTGGGGGATGGCGGACACGTTCTTCAGCCGGGCCTCGGGGTTCCGCTTCAGGACGCGCACGGTGGGGCCGAGGTAGTCGTCCGAGCTGAACACCGCCGCCTCATCGAAGGCCCGGTTCATCTCGGCGTAGAACGAGGCCTCGGCCGGATACTCCCGCGGATCGGCGAGGTAGCGGGCATAGACCCCGGAGGAGAAGATCGCGTAGTCGAACGTGGCGTAGAGCGGGGGCGAATAGGCCGGATCGTAGATGTGGGGGGAGATGCCGTGGAACGGCAGGTACAGGACGTGAAAGCGATCCGGGTCGGGCCGGGGACCGTAGCGCTCGACCAGAAGGGTGCTCCCGGCGGGAACGTGGTCCCGGATCCAGGCTTCGGCGGCCACCCTCGAATCCTGGCGATCGCGCTGCTCCACCCCGCGCACCACCTGGGCCAGGGGCCAGGCCACGGTCACCGCGGCCAGCGCGACAAGAATCCCCCGGGACGCGACCCGGGGAAGGGGAAGCCGCCGGGAGACCCCGACCACCGCCGCCCCCGCCCACGCCGCGGCCAGCGGGACCAGGGGGAGGAGATAGCGCGGCGCGGCCATCTTCCAGGACCCGAAGATGAGCAGGGCGGCCACGGCGAACACCGCCCCCGGCAGAGCCTTCCCCCGGGTCTCCCGGCGGGCGAGGAGCAGCACGAGGCCCACCAGGGCCGCCCCGGCCACCAGGGGGGTCCATCCATGGGGAATGGCGTGGCCCAGGTAGTAGGCCATCGCGCTTCCCCGCTCCCGGCCCAGGTGCCCCAGGAACATGTGCCGCCGCTCGAACCCGATGTCCGCCATCGCCGCCGAGGCGTCGAGCAGGACGTAGGGGGAGGCGGCGGCGAAGGCCACCGCCGAGGTGAAGAGCCCCTGCCAGAGAAGTCCCGAGAAGACCACCGCCACCGGCCCTTCCCGGCGCGCGGTTACCGCGCGGGCGTGGGCGGCCACCAGCGCGGCGATGAGAAACGCCCCCGGGTACTTCGACGCCGCGGCCAGCCCGATCCACAGGCCGCACCACAGGTAGTCGGACCGCTCTCCCCGTTCGGCGATCCGCGTGGCCGCGACCAGGGCGGCGGCGGCGAACAGGGTCAGCGCCATGTCCGGACCCACCAGGCGGCTCTCGGTCACCGCCATCGGAATCACCGCCACCAGCGCGGCGGCGATCCACCCCGCCCACGCCCCGGCCAGCCTCCGACCCAGGAGGAAGGTGGGAACCACGACCAGGGCTCCGGTGACCGCCTGGAGCCAGCGGCCAAGGAGCACCGCCCGGTCGAGATGCTGGCTCAGGATCTGGCGGAAATCGTTCAGGGAAGACGCGGCTCCGATCAGGCTAAGCCACAGAAACCAAACCGATTGAAGGATGAAATTCAAGTAAAAGGTGAGGCTTGGGTACTTGAAGAAATGGGGGTTCAGGTCCAGCCCGCCGCCGGGGATCCCCCAGAAGCCGACCGCCTCCCGCACCGGCGAGGCCTCCTCGAAGACCTGCGGCAGGCCCCAGCCGAGGCGAAGCGCCCGGAGGAACAAGGCGAGCCCGGTCAGGAGCACGAGGCCGAAGACGACGGGGCGACGGCGCACTCAGGCTTCCTCTCTCAGGCGGTGGGCTTCCGGGCCCGCGGGGAGAACCTCAAACTCGGTGTGGCTCGCGTGGGGAATCAGGGTTACTTTCTCCCGAGCCCGGGATAGGCCGGTGAATGGAATCCAACGGAGTATAGGAACGGCGCAAAAACGAGGTCAAGGAACGCCGCGATGACCAGAACCCCAGACCGAACCGGAAGCACGGCCCGCGTTCTCATTCCCCTGGCCGCGGTTCTGTGGGGAGCGGCGAACCTCGGATCCATGCTGGCCGCCACCGGGGGCCGGCTCTCCCTGCCGCTCGACGACAGCTTCATCTTCTTTCAGTACGCGAGGCGGTTGGCCGGCGGGGCCTTCCTGAGCTACCAGCCCGGATACGGCCCCACCACCGGCGCAACCAGCCTCCTCACCGTCTTCGTGGATACCCTGGGGTATCTGGCCGGCTTCCGCGGTCCGGCGATGATCCTGTTCGCCCTTCTCCTCGGTGCGGCGGCGTTCACATGGGCGGCCTTCTCCGCCCATCGCCTGGGACGGAGGCTCTGCCCCCGGGCGGCCTGGCTCCCTCCCGCGCTGCTCCTCACCTCGGGTCCCCTCATCTGGGGGTTCTCGAGCGGCATGGATCTCCCGCTGTTCGTGACCCTGGCCCTGGCCCTGGTCGCGAACTGGCCCGAGGCCGGCGAGCCCCCCCCGCGGCGGCTCTTCGCGTACGGAGCTCTCCTGGGCCTCGCCCGTCCCGACGCGCTCTTCCTGGTGCTCCCCGCGCTGGGGTTCGGGCTCTGGCGGGGGGGTCGGCGGGCCTGGTGGGCCCTTCCCGCGTCCGGGGTGATCCTCCCCTACCTCCTCCAGTGGGCTCTCACCGGGACCCCGCAACCGGCTTCGATGACCGTGAAGACCAGCCTCTCCGCCCCCGGCTTCGACCTCTCCACCTGGCTCGCCGCGGGGTTCTCCTTCCTGGTCGGCGTGGTCAAGGGGGTGTTCGGGGGAGGGGCGGTCGAGAAAGCCTCGGACCTGGCCGCCAACGGCGGGGCGGGAACCGGGCTCTACCTCGTCCCCTTCGCCCTCGCCCTCGTCCTGTTCGGTCTGGCCCCCGGGGCCTGGGTCGAGGGGCGAGCGCGCCGTCCGGGACCCCACGCGCTGCTCCTCCTCTGGCTCGCCCTCCTGGCGGCGGCGGTGGCGTTCACCGTGCCGGTGGCCTGGCACTGGCACCGCTATCTCATGCCGCTCTACGCCCTCGCGTTCCCCGGAATCGCCGTGGGTGCCGAACGGCTGGGACGGGGGGTGGAGGCCGCGTGGACCGAGCTCCGCCCCGGAGACGGTCCGCGGGTGGTGGGAGCGGTGCTGATCCTCCTCGCTCTCCCGGGGGCCTTCTATTTCGTCGCCGCGTTCGGCCGGAACTCGGCCGACATCTACTTCCAGCACATCGAGCTCGCCCGAAGGCTCGACGCGGGGGACCCGGCCCGCCCGCAGCTCCTGGGGATCAACGACGCCGGAGCCCTCGCCTACTTCGGAAAGTACCCCACCCTGGATCTCTGGGGACTCACCTCGGAGGAATTCCGGGATCCCGCCCGACTGGGCGCGGCCGGGATCTGGGAGGAGATCGAGCGGCTGGCCCCGGGGCGGCGCCCGGATATCCTCGCCGTCTACCCCGGCTGGTTCGACCCCGGCTTCCTCCAGCCCCACCAGCTGATCGGCGTCCAGCGCCTGTTCCGAAGCTCCATCGCCGGGGGGAACCCCATGAACGTGTACCGGGCCGACTGGAGTCTCTGCGGATCGGGCGACCTCCCCCGGGATCCGGCCGTCCTGGCCCGGATCGGGAATTCCCGGCTCGTGGCCACGGTGGACGTGGCCGATCTAAAGAGCGAGAAGGCGGCCGGATACCGGTTCCGGACCCTGGACGGGGCCTACGAGAACATCCTCCGCCTCCTCCCCGAGGCGGACGGGGCCTCGGTCATGGACGGAGGCCGGGTGGTCAGCGGGGGCGAGGACTTCACCGTGCGGGGTCTCGCTCCCGGGCGCCCGGTTCTCCTGGTCGCCCGGACGCAAGCCCCGTTTCGCCTTCGCGTGGAAACAAATGGAGGGTTCACGGGTATGTGGGAGCAGGACGAGGGCTCGCCAGGGTCCTGGCACGAAACCTCGTTTCTCGTTCCCGGGGGCGGGATCGGAACCGGGGACGTCCGGATCCGGCTCGCCTCCGCCGACCCGCACCACTCGGCTTACGGCGCGTTCCACTACTGGGTTTACCAACCCTGACCGGATGGCCCATGCTGATGGGGCGGATGAAACAAGCGCTTGTGATATGATCACTTGCCACGAAGCAGGCTCGTACCCCGACCCGCAGAGTGCCAGCCGCCGCGCACCCCTCCGCGCGGGCCCGGCGCCCCGGTGCTGGGCTTGGCGGGTGCATCCAGCCGGAGGAAACGCATGACCAAGATCAAGGTTCCCGCCTTGTTCATCACGGGAGCCGTCCTCATCGGATTCATCCTGGGCTCGATCCTCTCGGGTCAGGTCCGGGCCGAATCGGACGGTCTTCTCGAACAGCTCCACGTGTTCAATGCGGTGGCGACCTACGTCGACCGGAACTACGTCGAGGAAGTGGACAACAAGGAGCTGGTGCGGGGAGCCATCCGCGGCATGCTCGAGGAGCTCGATCCCCACTCCACCTACGTCGACCCCGAGGCCTTCGCCCGCATGAACGAGCGGAACACCGGGGAGTACGAGGGCATCGGCATCTCCTTCGAGATTCGCAACGGCTGGATCACGGTGATCTCGGCCATCGAGGGCGGGCCGTCCGCCCACCTGGGCATCCGCCCCGGCGACCAGATCGTCGAGATCGAGGGGCAGTCGGCCAAGGGGCTGGCCAACGAGGACGTGATCTCGAAGCTCAAGGGTCCCAAGGGCTCCCAGGTGAACATCACCATCGCCCGCCCGGGGCTGGACAAGCACCTCCACTTCACCGTCACCCGGGACACCATCCCGATCTACTCCGTGCCCTACAGCTTCATGCTGGACGACGGCCAGACCGGCTACATCCGCATGATCCGCTTCAGCGCCACCACCTCGGAAGAGCTCGAGCACGCCCTCAAGAGCCTCGAGGAACAGGGGATGACCCGCCTGGTGCTGGACATCCGGTCCAACAGCGGGGGGCTCCTGAACCAGGCCATCGAGGTGGCGGACAAGTTCATCGACGGAAACCAGGTGATCGTCTACACCAAGGGGCGGATCGAGGGATCGAGCCAGTACTACTACTCGACCGACGCCGCCACCCACCCGCGCTACCCGCTCATCGTCCTGGTGAATCACGGCAGCGCGTCCGCCTCGGAGATCGTGTCCGGGGCCATCCAGGACCACGATCGCGGCCTGGTGACCGGGGTGACCACCTTCGGCAAGGGGCTGGTGCAGCGGCAGTACATGCTCCCCGACGGGTCCGCCCTGCTTCTCACCGTGGCCCGCTATTACACCCCGAGCGGCCGCCTCATCCAGCGCTCCTACGCCAACCGCGAGGAGTACCTGGAGCACTGGCGGCAACCGGACGAGGCCGACTCGGCGGCGGCGGACACCACCGGAAAGCCCCGGTACTACACCATCGCGGAACACCGGACGGTCTACGGCGGCGGCGGGATCACCCCCGACGTGCGGATCACCGCTTCGTTCGATCTCAGCGACGCCGAGATCAAGATCGAGTCGAGCCGGAACCTCTTCGAGTTCGCAAATACCTTCGCCAACCAGCACTTCGACAAGAAGAGCGCCGACGCCGCGGACTTCCTGGCCCACTACCGGGTCCCCGACGACGCCCTCCAGGCCTACATCAAGCAGGCCGCGGCCGACACCTCGGTGGGGCTCACCGTGGACGAGTTGACCAAGGAGAAGGAGTACATCCGCACCGCGATCAAGCGGGAGGTGGCGGGCAATCTCTGGGGCCTGAACGCGCGCTACCAGGTCATCATCAAGGAGGACCCGGAAGTGGCCGAGGCCATGAAGCACTTCCCCGAGGCGGCGATGATGGCCAAGACCTACGAAGAGGCGTCCACCCAGAATCGGTGACCGCCGGCCCCCTGAAACGAAGCCCGGTCCTCCGCGGAGGGCCGGGCTTCGGCTTGTCGTCGGTTCGCCGGAAGGCGGCTACATCTTCTCCCGCAACCCCAACCGGCGGATGCGGGTGTGCAGATGCTGGCGGCTCACCCCCAGGAGCCGCGCGGCCTGGGAGATGTTCCCTCCGGACTCGCGAAGCGCGTCGAGGATCGCCGCCTCCTCGGCCGACTGCAGGGTGGCCTTGAGGGTGCCCTCGCGAACCGTCCGCACCGGGGCGCGGGCGCGCAGCCCGGGCAGGAGATCGTCGGGCTCGATGGTCTCGGAGCGGGACAGGGCGCCCGCCCGTTCCACCGCGTTCATCAGCTCGCGCACGTTTCCCGGCCAGTTATAGCTCATGAGAACGCGCCGGGCCTCGCCCCCGAAATGCAGGTCGGGCCGGCCGAGGCGCTCCCGGGTCCGACCCAGGAAATGCTCGGCGAGCAGGATGACGTCCTCTCCACGTTCGCGAAGCGGCGGGAGATGGACGGTGACCACGTTCACCCGG
>CAYRIJ010000165.1:0-8508 GCA_964424285.1 uncultured bacterium | reverse complement strand
GTACCGGGACTACACCCGTCCCGAGGTCCGTGAGGCCCTGCGCGAGGCCCTGGCCGGCTTCCCGGTCTACCGCACCTACGTCCGGGCGCAGACGGGTGAGATCCGGGAGGAGGACGCCCGGGTGGTGGGCGACTCCCTGGCCGCGGCCCGGGCCCGCCGTCCCGATCTCGATCCCGTTCTTTTCGACTTCCTTCGCGACATCCTGCTCCTGGTCCACCGGGGCGATCCGGAAGGGGAGCTGGTCATGCGCTTCCAGCAGCTGACCGGACCCGTCGCGGCCAAGGGGGTGGAAGACACCGCGTTCTACTCGTTCAACCGTTTCGTGGGCTTGAACGAGGTGGGGGGGGCTCCGGGCCGGTTCGGCCTCGGGTTGGACGACTTCCATGCCGCCCTCTCCGAGGCCTCGACAACGCGTCCCCGGGCCATGCTTGCCACCTCCACCCACGACACCAAGCGGAGCGAGGACGTGCGCGCCCGCCTCGCCGTGCTCTCGGAGATGCCGGATCGCTGGATCGCCGCGGTCCGCCGGTGGTCGACGCGGAACGAGCGCCACCGCCGGGGGGACCTCCCCGACCGGAACGCCGAGTATCTCCTCTATCAGACCCTGGTGGGGGCGTGGCCCCTCGACGTGGAGCGGGCGGGCGCCGCCATGCAGAAGGCGGCCCGCGAGGCCAAGGTCCACACCTCCTGGAGCCGCCCCGTCCCCGTCTACGAGGACGCCCTCCTCGCCTTCGTGCGCGGGGTGCTGGAGGACGAGGGCTTCCGATCCGATCTCGAGGCCTTTCTCCCCCCGGTGGTGGAAGCGGGGCGCATCAACTCCCTGGTCCAGACCGTCATCAAGCTGACCGCCCCCGGGGTGCCGGACTTCTACCAGGGATCCGAACTCTGGGACCTGAGCCTGGTCGATCCCGACAACCGGCGCCCGGTGGACTTCGAACTGCGGCGGCGGCTCCTGGCCGAGTTGGACGATCTCGACCCGGAGACCGTTCTCGCCCGGATGGACGAGGGTCTTCCCAAGCTCTGGGTGATCCGGCGCGCCCTCGGGCTGCGCGCGGAACATCCCGAATGGTTCGGAGACGAAGCCGGCTATCGGCGGCTGGGGGTGGCGGGCGCCCGCGCCGACCACGCGGTGGCCTTCATCCGCGCCGAGGCCTCGGCGACGGTGGTGCCGCGGCTTTCGGCCGGCAGCGCGGGCTGGGGGGACACCGCGGTGGACCTTCCCGACGGCGCCTGGCGGAACGTCTTCACCGGCGACGCGGTTTCCGGCGGAGCGTCCCGGATCGAGGACCTTCTCTCCCGGTTTCCGGTCGGGCTCCTGGTTCGCGCCGAGTGAGGCGCCCCGGACCCCGTCGGCTCCACCAAGGGCGGGTTGAACCATGCCGAAGCTGACCACGGAGACCCTGAGGGTCTGGGCGCCACGGGCGGACTCGGTGAAGCTCGTGCTCGGCGAACGGCGGCTCGACATGGCGCGGGCCGGCGACGGATGGTGGGCGTCGGGCGTGGCCGCACCCCCCGGAACGGACTACGCCTTTTCCCTGGACGGCGGGGAGCCGCTTCCCGATCCCCGGTCCCCCCGCCAGCCCCACGGCGTCCACGGTCCGTCGCGGACGGTGGATCACGCCGCGTTCCCCTGGACCGACGGGGGCTTCACCGCGGAACCCCTTGCCGGGGCCTCGGTGTACGAGCTCCACGTGGGGACCTTCTCGCCGGAGGGGACCTTCGACGGGGTGGCGGCCCGCCTGGATCATCTTCTGGACCTGGGGATCACCCACCTCGAGCTCATGCCGGTGAACGGGTTCCCGGGGGCGCGCGGCTGGGGCTACGACGGGGTGAACCTCTTCGCCCCCCACGAGGCCTACGGCGGGCCCGACGGGCTCAAGCGCCTCGTGGACGCCGGTCACGCCCGGGGGCTCGCGGTGCTCCTGGACGTGGTCTACAACCACCTCGGGCCCGAGGGGAACTACCTGGGCCGGTTCGGCCCCTACTTCACCGACCGTTACCGCACCCCCTGGGGGGAGGCGGTGAACCTGGACGGCGCCGACAGCGACGAGGTGCGCCGGTTCTTCTGCGACAACGCGCTCCTGTGGCTCCGGGACTACCACCTGGACGGCCTCCGGATCGACGCCGTCCACGCCATCGTGGACACCTCGGCGGTGCACATCCTGGAGGAGATGGCGGAGGAAGTCGATGAGCTCGGGCGCGAATCCGGCCGGCCCCGGGTCCTGATCGCCGAGAGCAACCTGAACGATCCGCGGATCGTGCGCCCCCGGGAGCACGGCGGCTACGGCATCGACGCCCAGTGGTCGGACGATCTCCATCACGCCCTCCACGTGGCGCTGACCGGGGAACGCAGCGGCTACTACGAGGACTTCGAGGGCCTGGGGGACGTGGCCAAGGCGCTGACCGACGCCTACGTCTACGACGGGCGCTACTCGGTCTTCCGGCGCCGCCGCCACGGGAGGCCGGCCACCGGGCTTTCCGGGCATCGGTTCCTGGGCTTCCTCCAGACCCACGACCAGGTGGGAAACCGGGCCCGCGGGGAGCGGATCGGCCACCTGGCGAGCCCCGGCAAGGTCCGCGCGGCGGCGGCCCTGGTGCTTTGCGCTCCCTTCGTCCCCATGCTCTTCCAGGGCGAGGAATGGGGCGCGTCCGCCCCCTTCCAGTACTTCACCGACCACCGGGATCCGGCCCTGGCCGAGGCGGTCCGCGAGGGACGGCGGCGGGAGTTCGCCGCCTTCGGCTGGGCGCCCGAGGAGGTGCCCGACCCCCAGGATCCCGCCACCTTCGAACGCTCCCGGCTCGATTGGGGGGAGCCGGACCGCGAGCCCCACCGCAGCATGCTGGCCTGGTATCGCGATCTCCTCCGGCTCCGGCGCGCCCACCCGGCCCTCACCGACGGAAACCGGGACCAGGTGCGGGTGGCGTTCGATGATGGGGCGGGCTGGATCCGGATGGAGCGGGGAGCGGTGACGGTCTGCGCCAACTTCTCCGAGGCCCCGGCGCGGGTCCCGCTCTCTCCCCACCGCCCCCGCGCTGTGCTCCTCGGCCACGGCCCGGGGATCGCGGTGGGAGCCGAGGCGGTGGACCTGTCCGGGGAGTCGGTGGTCGTCCTCGGCGACTGATGCGGCAGACCCGGATGGGTCGGAGGAGGAAACCCCGCTCACTGATAGAAAAATCGACACATACTGTCGGGTAACATTACAGGTTATTTTTATTCATTGAAAATGCGTGTCATCCGGGTACACTGGGCTCGTCGCCGCCTTCGACTCTCCTCAGATGAGGGCGGCCTGCTCCCCGGTCCCCCTATCCAGATTGGAGCCCACCATGAAGTTTGCAGCATGTCTCGTGCGCCGTAAGCTCTTGATTCGAACCGTCGTCACGGCCGGGCTCGCCCTAGCGGCCCTGGCCGTGGCCGGAACGGTCTTTGCCCAGGAACCCTTTCCGGCCGACGTGATGGCCGCGCGCGCCGCCGCCGAACGGGCCGGCGTTCCCGCCGTATACCAGCCGGTCACCACCCCCGCCGTGGCCCGGGCCACCAAGAGCGCCCTGTCGGAGACCGACCAGAAGATCGATTCGATGATCCGCGACCGGATCGCGTTTCTGGGGGCGGAAGGGGTGCTTGCCCCGGCCAGGCTGGTCGAAGCCAGGGCGTTCACGACCGACGAGGTGCCGATCGACGCCGACGGGCGGATCCTGGTGGAGTGCAAGGTCGACTACGAGGGGCCCTTCGACGACGCCTACTTCCGCTCCATCGGCGGTCGCCTCGACGAGGTCGCCCGCGGCTACGGCTACCTCACCGCGTGGATCCCGGTGAGCCGGCTCTCGGAGTTCGCCGCCCGCTCCGACGTCCGCTTCATCCGGCACATGCTGCCGTCCTTCACCGATTTTGGTCCCCTGACCACCGAGGGTGACGCGATCCACAACGCCGACGACGCGCGCGCGGCGTTCAACCTCACCGGCGCCGGGGTCACGGTCGGGGTGATCTCCGACGGGGTCACGAACCTCGCCACCTCCCAGGGAGCGGGGGAGCTTCCCGCGGTCAACGTCCCCGGCGGGTGCACGGGGTCCGGGGACGAAGGGACGGCCATGCTCGAGATCGTGGCCGATCTCGCCCCGGGCGCGACCCTGGCGTTTTGCGGCGGGAACCCGAGCACCACGAACATGATCAACGCCATCACCTCGCTCTCCGGGATCGCCGGCATGAACATCATCACCGACGACCTGCCCCATCCCGAGGAGCCGCTGTTCGAGGACGGCCCCATCGCCCAGGCCAAGCAGGCCGCGGTGGCCGCGGGCATCTTCTACACCTGCTCGGCGGGAAATCGCGGCAATCAGCACTACCAGGGGAACTTCAGCGGCGCGGGGGCCACCAGCGTCGGCCCCACCAACTTCAACAATCCGCACGCCTTCGCCGGCGGCGACGTGACCCTCAACATCACCCTCGCCGCCCAGAACGACGTCGAACTCCAGTGGAGCGAGCTCTACGGGAGCGCGGGAGTGGACCTCGACCTCTACGTCCTGGACGGCGCCGGCAACGTCCTCGCCAGCTCCACCAACACCCAGGACGGCAACGACAACCCGTCGGAGTTCGTCTCCTTCGCGGCCACCGCGGGGAACCCGGGCCAGATCGTGGTCGACTACGTGGGCGGCTCGGCCCCGAACGTGTTCATCGACCTCCGGAGCTTCGCCGGCGGCCTCTCCTACAACCAGTACCTGGTGAAGCCCGGTAGCCTGAACGGCGCCTCGCGGATGCCCGAGGTCTACGTGGCCGCCGCGGTCAACGCATCCGCTTCGAACACCGTCACCAGCTACTCCAGCCGCGGACCCGCGCTGCGGTTCTTCCCCTCCCAGACCAGCATCCTGAAGCCGGACGGAGCCGCCACCGACGGGGTCACGGTTTCCGGCGCCGGCTGCTTCGCCTGCGGGAGCTCCTGTCCGCCGATCCCCGCCGGCGGGTGCGGCTTCTTCGGGACCTCGGCCTCCACCCCGCACATCGCCGGGCTGGCCGCGCTGCTCCTGGAAGCCGATCCGACCCTCACCCCGGCCCAGATGGCCGCCGCCTTCAACACCTCGGCGGTGGACATCGACGCGCCCGGTCCGGACAACAACGCGGGCGCCGGCCGGCTGGACATGGTGCAGGCCCTCTGCACCCTGGACGCCGGTCCGCCCACGATCTCCTGCAACCTGGTCGGGGGCTCGGTGGACGGGTCCTGCGAGGCCACGGTGACCTTCAGCGGGAGCATCACCGACGACATGGCCATGGCGGTGGACGGGTTCTCGGTCTCCGTCGACGTCATCACCGGGAACGCCTCCCACGGCACGGTCTCGGTGACCCCGACCGCGGTGGACGAGAAAACGGTGACCTTCACCGGGAGCGTGACCGTCTCGGCCCTGACGAGCTGCCCGGCCACGGTCAGGCTGACCGTCCAGGCCGCCGACGTCTGCGGGAACGCGGCCACCGACTGCGTCAAGACCGCGGACGTCGTCGACGACACCGATCCGGTGATCACCTGTCCGGCGGACACCACGGTCGAGTGCACGTCGCACCTGGGGACCCCCAAGACCGACCCGCAGCTCACGGCGTTCTTCGCCGGGGTCTCGGCCACCGACAACTGCACCGCGAACCCGGTCATCACCAACGACGCCCCCGACTACTTCGGGCTGGGAGCCACCCCGGTGACCTTCACCGCGACCGACGCCTGCGGCAACCCCACGACCTGCATCGCCACGGTGACGGTGGTGGACACCACGCCCCCGGACATCCTGGTGGAGCTGAGCCGGGACTGCCTCTGGCCTCCGAACCACAAGATGGCTCCGATCGAGGCCGACGTCACGGTGAGCGACGTTTGCGACCCGAACCCCACCTTCGTGCTGGAGAGCGTCGAGTCCAGCGAGCCGGACAACGGCAAGGGGGACGGGAACACCGTGGGGGACGTGGCGGACACGGACCTGGAAACCGCCGACGTCATGTTCTCCCTCCGCTCCGAGCGGCAGGGCGGCGGAGACGGCCGGGTGTACACGGTCATCTACCGGGCCAGCGACGCCAGCAACAACATGGCCTGGGACACGACCTACGTTCGCGTTCCCCATGATCAGGGCGGGGGAGCGGTGTGCGCGGCCGGGTTCACCGCCACCGGAACCGACCTCGACGGGAACGCTCCGTCCTACACCCTGGTCATTCCCTCCGGCGGCGGCTTCGACGCGTCGGGGGTGCTTCCGCTCCAGGTCTACGTCGGGAACACCATCGGGGTGGTGAAGCCCAGCTACCACCTGGTGACCGAGGTGACCGGGGACGGGCTCCCGGACCTGGTGCTGATGTACGACGGGGGCGCGGTCCGGCAGCTGGCCGCCACCTCCGCCGACCTGGGATCGGATTTGGGGAAGGTGAAGGCGAACCCCAAGCCGTCCCCCCTGGGCCTCCACTACCGGACCCAGGACGGAACGGACTACCTGGTGCCGGACATCCTGGACCTGGGGTCGCCGATCACCTTCAACACGCTCCTCCCCTGGGGGAACGGAGACGATGCGGGGGCGCCCGCCGATCCCGGCGACGTGACCTCGGATCCGTCCACCGCCCAGGAGCCGGGAACCCTGGTGCTCCCGGCCACCGGACCGGTCCTGGTGGAGATCTACAACGTGCTGGGCCAGCGGGTCCGGACCCTGGTCAACGAGGACCTCTCGGCGGGAGCCCACCGGATCGACTGGGACGGCCGGGACTCCGGCGGACGGACCATGCCGAGCGGCATGTACTTCTACCGGATCCAGGCGCCGGGGCTGACCCAGGTGAAGAAGGTGTTCGTGGTGCGGTGATCGGATCGCCGCCGGGAATGCGCTGATCGAAGGGGCGGGCCCGTCGTCGGGTCCGCCCCGTTTTCGTGCCCGCGATCCCCGGGGGATCAGAGCCGCACGTAGCTCCAGGAGAGGGGCCGGTCGTTCTCGTAGGGCATGACCCCGTGAAACGCCCGCGGATCGTCGTCGAAGACAAGGTCGAGAAAGTGCCGGTCGCCCTCCCAGAGGGGGAGTTCCAGGAGCCGGTCCACCGGATGCCAGACCAGGCTCCCTTCCGGGTTCTCGGCCAGCGGCGTCCCGGTGAACCGGTCGATGCGGAAGATGAACCCCAGCCAGTCCTCGCCGTTCGGTCCGAATCCCGTCCAGTTGATGGTGCCCCGGAGGGCCATCTCGGTGCACTGGATCCCCGCCTCCTCGTGGATCTCCCGGCGCATGCAGGTCACCACGTCCTCGTGAGGGTCCATCTTCCCCCCCAGGCCGTTGTACTTCCCCAGGTGCTGATCGTCGGGCCGGGCGTTCCGGTGGATGAGGAGCGTTTGCGCGCGGTCGGGGGAGAGGACGTAGCCGAGGGTGCCGATGATGGGGGTATAGGGCATGAGGACTCCTTGGGGTGGGGCGTTCGCTCGCCGGTCCGGGGGATTATCGCAGATGCCGCCGGTTCGGGCTTTACCCGGGTACTACGTTCTCCTACAGTGAGTTAACTTTCTCATGGCCACGGGCGGACCGAGGCCGGCGCGCTCGTTCCCTGCCCCGGCCGGCGACCGGCGGGCCGCGGCGCGCGCCACCCCGAGGATGTGTGTCACGTCGAACCGGACCTTCGTCCAGAGACCCCGGCGGCCACCGTCCGCGCCGGCCGCGGCGCGGGAGGGATCTCGTCGCGGCATTTCTCCCCGGAGCGATCGCCGCCGTGGTCTACGCCCGGACGATCCACCCCGGTCTTCCCGCCGGGGACTCCGGCGAGCTCATCACCGCGGCCCGGACGCTCGGGGTGGCCCATCCCCCCGGATATCCCCTCTACACGCTCCTCGCCCACGTGTGGGCGACGGTCGCCCCGGTGGGATCGGTGGCCTTCCGGCTCAACCTCTTCTCCCTGGTCCTCTCGGTGGGGGCGGTCATCCTTCTCGCCCACGCCGTCCACCGGCTCACCCGCTCGGCCGCCGGGGCGATGGTGGCGGGGCTGGCGCTCGCCTTCGCCGCCCCCTTCTGGAAGTACGCCCTGGTGGCGGAGGTGTTCGCCCTCTCGAGCGTTCTCGCCGCCACGATTCTCGTCGCCTTCGTCCACCTGCTCCGCCACGCCGGACTCGGCGCCGAACCGCCGGCCGGGGACCCGCGTCCCTGGCCCGTCTTCCTGCTCGCGTTCATGACCGGGCTCATTCCCGCGCACCATCACACCTTGGTTCTCCTCGCCCTGCCGGTGGACCTGGCCGCCGCGTTCCTGGTGCTGGTTCCGGAGCCCCGGCTCCGGAACCTCCTCCCCGGCTACCGCCGTCCCTACCGGCTCGGCCCCCGCGCCCTCGCCGGGGTCGGCGGGGTGTTCCTGGTCGGGCTCTCCGTCCTCGCCTATCTCCCGATCGCCGCCGCGCGCCACCCCGCGCTCAACTGGGGCGACCCCGAAGGCTGGCGGGCCCTCCTCCGGCTCCTTCTCCGCATGGACTACGGCACCTTGCGCCTCGATCCCCAGGCGGCGGGACTCACCGCCGACCGGAGCCACGCGGTTCT
>CAYRIJ010000164.1:0-8535 GCA_964424285.1 uncultured bacterium | reverse complement strand
CCGGCGGGATGGTCCAACCCCGCGATGGCGAGAAACGACACATGATGGGTCGCGGGGCTGACATGGCCATTTGTCTGCGGGTCGCCATCCTCACCCTCGTCCTCGGGACGGGCGGGTGTGCGCACGGCATGACCGGGGTCGAGGGCGCCGCCCCGGTGTCCCCCTCGCCGTCGGTCCCCTGGAGCCCGCCCTCCCGCCTGACCTCGAACCCGGCCCCGCCGAACCCGGCGCCCGCGCCGGACATTCCCCCCGAGCTCCTTTCGGACCGAGCCCACTGGACCCTGGGAGACCTGGTGGACGTCGCGCTCCGGAACAGCACCCAGACCCGGGAGGCCTGGGAGAACGCCCGGGCCGCCGCGGCGGCCTACGGGAGCGAGCGGGGGGCCTGGTTCCCCTCGATCGATGCCTCGGGAAACTACACCCGGCAGAAGTCGGGCGGCTTCGCCGGGCGGCCCCAGTTCGAGCAGATCACCTACGGCGGGTCCTTGAGCCTGAGCTGGCTCCTGTTCAACTTCGGCGGCCGGCGCGCCTCGATCGAGGAATCCCGCGAGGCCCTGGTGGCCGCGGACTGGACCCACAACGCGGTGATCCAGAACGTCATTCTCGACGTGGAGCAGGCCTACTTCCAGTACGTGACCGCCCGGGCGCTGGCCGCTTCCGAGGAGGCCTCGGTGGAAGAGGCCAAGGCCAGCCTGGACGCGGCCGGAGCCCGCCACGACGCCGGTCTCGCCACCATCGCCGACGTCCTCCAGGCCAAGACCGCGCTGGCCCAGGCCCAGCTCGCCCTGGACGGGATCCGGGGACAGATCGAGACCACCCGCGGCGCCCTGGCCACCGCCATGGGGCTTCCCGCCAGCACCCGGCTCGACGTGGCGGTGGAGGAGGGACCGCCTCCCCTGGAGGAGACCGGAAAGGCGGTGGAGGAATACCTCGCCCGGGCCGAGGCCGCCCGTCCCGACCTGGCCGCGGCCCGGGCCTCGGCGGCGGCGGCGGCGGCGCACCGCCGGTCGGTGAAAGCGGAAGGCTGGCCGGTCCTGAGCGCGGGGGGGAGCCTGGGTCGCACCTATCTCGACTCACCGGACTACCTGGACACCTATTCGGGGACGGTCCAGGTGCAGCTTCCGCTCTTCACCGGATTTTCCCATCACTACGACGTCCGCAAGGCCGAGGCCCAGGCAAAGGCGGCGGAGGCGAGGCGGGACGAGCTCCAGCAGCAGGTCGTGCTCGAGGTCTGGACCAGCTACTACAACCTCAAGACCGCCCGCCAGCGGCTCGCCACCAGCGAAGACCTCCTGGCCAGCGCCACCGAGAATCACGACGTGGCCGCGGGGCGGTACCAGTCGGGAGTGGGGAGCATCCTCGACCTCCTCGCCGCCCAGTCCGCCCTGGCCAACGCCCGCGCGGTCCAGGTCCAGGCCCGCGCCGATTGGTACCTGGCCCTGGCCCGGCTCGCCCGCGACACCGGCACCCTCGCTCCGTCCGGCGGAAGCCCGCCGGACTCCACCTCACCCGGGGAGGAACGCAAACCATGACGGCGTCCCGTCCTTCGTCGCTCCCGACGGTCCGCTTCCGCGGTGCGATCGCCCTCGCCGTGACGCCGGCCCTCGCGCTCGCCCTGGCGGGGTGCGGGAAGGGCGATGCCTCCGCCCAACGCGGCGGCCGCCCCCCGGTGGCGGTCACCGCCGGGACCGCGTCGACCCGAAACGTCCCCATCGACGTTCGCGCGGTGGGCTCGGTCGAGGCGTGGAACACCGTGGAGGTGACCCCCCAGGTGGGCGGGATCATCCGGGAGGTGCGCTTCACCGAGGGCCGGGACGTGAACGAGGGGGACGTGCTCTTCGTGATCGATCCGAGGCCCTATCGCGCCGCCCTGGACCAGGCGCTGGCCAACCTGGCCCGCGACACCGCCACCGCGGCCACCGCGGAGTCCAACGCCCGGCGCTACGCCGGTCTGGTGGGCAAGGACTATGTCACCGAGCAGCAGGCGGACGACATGGCCTCGGCGGCGGCGGCGGCGAAGGCCGGCGTGCGGGCCGACTCGGCCGCGGTGGAGAGCGCCCGGCTCGCCCTCGGCTACTGCACGCTCCGCGCCCCCATCTCCGGCCGGACCGGAAGCCTCCTCGTCCACGCCGGGAACCTGGTCAAGGCCAACGGTGACCAGCCCCTGGTGGTGATCAACCAGATCACCCCGGTCCGGGTGGCGTTCTCGGTTCCCGAGGGCCGGCTTCCCCGGATCCGGCAGAAGGCCGCGGACGGCGAGCTGCCGGTCGAGGTCGCCTTCCCCGGGGACAGCGTCCGGGTCACCGGCGGGAAGCTCAGCTTCGTGGACAACGCGGTGGATGCCTCCACCGGCACCGTGCTCCTGAAGGCCGCCTTTCCCAATCGGGACGGCGTCCTCTGGCCCGGGCAGTACGTGAACGTGACCCTTCGACTCGGCACCCTGGACGGGGCGGTGGTGGTTCCCTCGGGCGCGGTGGAGTCGGGTCAGGAAGGCGACTTCGTGTACGTGATCCAGCCGGACATGACGGTGAAGGCGATGCCGGTGCGAACCGGAGTCCAGGTCGACGGCCTCACGGTGATCGAGTCGGCGATCGCCGCCGGAGACCGCGTCGTGACCGACGGACAGCTCCGTCTGGTGCCGGGAGCCAAGATCAGCATCAAGACCGGGGCCGTCGATTCCACCGGGACCCCGCCGGGGGCGTCGGCGCCGTGAGCATCTCCGATCCCTTCATCCGGCGGCCGGTCATGACCACCCTGGTCATGTTCGCCATCCTTCTCTTCGGGATGGTGGGCTACCGGTTCCTGCCGGTGAGCGATCTTCCCAACGTGGACTTTCCCACCATCCAGGTGTCGGCCAGCGTTCCCGGAGCCAACGCCGAGACCATGGCCTCGGCGGTGGCCACCCCCCTGGAGCGCCAGTTCTCCACCATCGCCGGCCTCGACAACATGACGTCGACCAACAACCAGGGTTCGACCCGGATCACCCTCCAGTTCGCCTTGAACCGGAGCCTGGACGCGGCGGCCCAGGACGTCCAGGCGGCCATCGCCGCCGCCCAGCGCCAGCTCCCTCCCGACATGCCCACCCCGCCGTCCTACCGGAAGGTGAACCCGGCCGCCTCGCCCATCCTCTACATCGCCCTCACCTCGCCCACCGTGCCCCTCTACACCCTCGACGAATACGCCGAGACCATGCTGGCCGAGCGGATCTCCACCGTGACCGGGGTGGCCCAGGTCCAGGTCTACGGATCGCAGAAGTACGCGGTCCGCGTGCAGCTCGACCCCGACGCCCTGGCCAGCCGGGGAATCGGCCTGGACGAGGTCCAGAGCGCGATCCGCTCCGCCAACGTCAACCTCCCCGTCGGTGTCCTGGACGGCCGGCACAAGGCGTTCACCATCCAGGCCTCGGGCCAGCTTCTCGACGCCCGGGCCTTCCGGCCGGTGGTGGTCGCCTACCGGAACGGCCGCCCGGTGCGCCTCGAGGAGCTGGGGCAGGTCCTGGACAGCGTGCAGAACGACAAGGTGGCGGCCTGGTACGTGGACCAGCGGGCCATGGTGCTGGCGGTGCAGCGCCAACCCGGCACCAACACGGTGGCGGTGGCCGCGGCGGTGAAGAAGCTCCTCCCCACCTTCCGCGATCAGCTTCCCGCCTCGGTGTCCATGAACGTCCTCTTCGACCGCTCCGAATCCATCCGGGCCTCGGTGAACGACGTCAAGGCCACGCTCCTGATCGCCCTGGTCCTGGTGGTTCTGGTCATCTTCCTCTTCCTCAGGAACCTCTCCGCCACCGTGATCCCCTCGGTGGCCCTTCCCCTGTCCCTGATCGGGACCTTCGCGATCATGCACCTCCTGGGGTACAGCCTGGACAACCTGTCCCTGATGGCGCTCACCCTGTCGGTGGGGTTCGTGGTGGACGACGCGATCGTCATGCTGGAGAACATCGTCCGGCACATGGAGGCGGGGGAAAAGCCGTTCGAGGCGGCGATCCGGGGAGCCCGCGAGATCGGGTTCACCATCCTGTCCATGACCCTGGCCCTCACCGCGGTGTTCATCCCGGTGCTGTTCATGGGGGGGATCGTGGGGCGGCTGTTCCACGAGTTCGCGGTCACCATCGCCGCGGCCATCCTCATCTCGGGGTTCGTGTCCCTGACCCTCACCCCCATGCTCTCCAGCCGGTTCCTCCGCCCCTCGGCCCAGGCCCACCACGGGAAGATCTACGCCGCGTCCGAGCGCGGGTTCAACGCGGTCCTGGGCGCCTACGAGGTCGGGCTCCGCTGGTCGCTGCGCCACCGCCGGGTCACCCTCCTCTACTCGGCGATCATCCTGGCTCTCACCGTGGTCCTCTTCCGGGCCATCCCCAAGGGGTTCCTGCCCGGCGAGGACACCGGCCAGCTCATCGCCTTCACCTCGGCCCCGGAGTCGATCTCCTTCGATTCCATGGTGGAACACCAGAAGGCGGTGGCCGCGGTCCTGGCCGCCGATCCCAACGTGCACGCCTTCATGTCCAGCGTCGGCGGGGGCGGGAGCCGCGGGACCAACCAGGGCATCGCGTTCATCCGGCTCAAACCCCGATCGGAACGGAAGCTCCACGCCGAGCAGGTGATCCAGGAGCTCCGGCCCAAGCTGGCCCAGGTGCCGGGGATCCAGACCTTCATCCAGAACCCGCCTCCGATCCGGATCGGGGGGACCCTCAGCCGGAGCCAGTACCAGTTCACCCTGCAGGCGATCGATACGGAGGAGCTCTACACCAGCGCCCAGGCCCTGGAGGCCAGGATGCGGGACCTTCCCGGGCTCCAGGACGTCACCAGCGACCTCCAGATCAAGAACCCCCAGGTCGAGGTGGAGATCGACCGCGACCGGGCCGCCTCCCTGGGGGTCTCGGCCCAGCAGATCGAGTCCGCGCTCCAGAGCGCCTACGCCTCCTCCCAGATCTCGACGATCTTCGCCCCCGGGAACGAGTACGCGGTGATCATGGAGCTTCTCCCCCGGTACCAGCGGGATCCCGGCGCCCTGTCCCGGCTCTACGTGCGATCCGCTTCGGGGGACCTGGTTCCCCTGGACGCCCTGGCCACCCTGAAGGAGGGATTCGGCCCCCTCTCCATCAACCACCTGGGCCAGCTTCCCGCGGTCACGATCTCCTTCAACGTGGAGCCCGGGGTGGCGCTGGGAACCGCGGTGGGGGAGGTGGACCGCCTGGCCCGCTCGGTGCTGCCGGCCACGGTGAGCACCAGCTTCCAGGGCACCGCCCAGGCCTTCCAGTCCTCGGTCAAGGGTCTGGGAATCCTTCTGCTGATGGCGGTGCTGGTCATCTACCTGGTGCTGGGGATCCTGTACGAGAGCTTCATCCATCCCCTCACCATTCTCTCCGCGCTTCCCTTCGCCGGTTTCGGCGCGCTCCTCACCCTCCTGGTCTTCAAGACCGAGCTCAGCATCTACGCCTTCGTGGGGATCATCCTCCTGGTGGGGCTGGTGAAGAAGAACGGCATCATGATGATCGACTTCGCCCTGGAGGCCCAGCGGACCGAAGGGAAGAGCCCCGCCGACGCCATCTACGAGGCCTGCGTGATCCGGTTCCGTCCGATCATGATGACCACCATGGCCGCCCTGGTGGGAACCCTGCCCATCGCCATCGGGTTCGGCGCGGGCTCGGAATCGCGGCGGCCGCTGGGGCTGGCGGTGGTGGGCGGGCTCCTCTTCTCCCAGTTCCTCACCCTCTTCGTGACCCCGGTCTTCTTCGTCTACATGGACGCGTTCCAGCGCCGGCTGCAGACCGCGTTCGGCCGGGAGGCGCGGAAGGCGCGCCGGGGGGAGCGGGCGGGCGGCGAAGGCGGGGCGGCGCCGGCGCGGGGTTGAACCGCTCGCGATGGCCGGCCCGAGGCCCCGCCGCGGGGGCCTCGCGGTTTCCCCCCGCCGAACGGGCGCCTCTCAACCCTTCATCAGGTACTCGACCAGGTCGATCTTGGTGAGGATCTGGCGCGGCCGCTTCCCGCCGTCCACGATGACCACCGCCGGGGCCTGCTCGAACAGGGTCCCCAGGGCGCTCAGAGGCGTGTTCTCCTGGACGGTGGGCACGCTCCGGTCCATCACGTCGCCCACCGAGACCTCGACGTCCTTCTGGCCGGTCCCCAGGTACTTGAGCAGGTCCTCCTCGGTGAGGAGACCGGCCAGAACCCCCTCGCGGGTGATGGGGATCTGGCTGATGCCCATGTCGCGCATGCGGGCGACCGCGTCCCGCAGGGGCCGGTCGTGCTCGAGGGCGACCAGCTCCCGCCCGGTGAGCTTGGCCGCGGCGAGCTGTCCCACGTCCCCCTCCAGGGTCGGGCTCCCGGTGAAGTGGTTCTCCCGCATCCAGGCGTCGTCCACGAACTTGGTCATGTAGTTCCGGACCCCGTCCGGGAGCACCACCACGCAGTTCCGGCCCGCTTCCAGGCGCCGGGCCTCGCGGAGGCCGGCGAAGAGCACGCTCCCCGAGCTTCCCCCCACCAGGAGCCCCTCCTCGCGGATCAGGCGGCGGGCCAGGAGGAAGCTCTCCCGGTCGGTGGTCTTCACCCACACGTCCACCAGGTCGCGGTCGAGCACGTCGGGGATGAAGTCGTAGCCGATCCCCTCCACCTTGTAGGTCCCGACCATGTCCCCGCCGGCCAGGATGGAACCCACCGGGTCCGCCCCGACCACGATGCACTTCGGGGCCCGCTCCCTCATCTTCCGGGCCACCCCGGTGATGGTGCCGCCGGTTCCCGCCCCCACCACCACCATGTCCACCTTGCCGTCCAGGTCGTCCAGGATCTCCTGGCCCGTTCCTTCGTAGTGGGCGAGCGGATTCGAGGGATTGGAGTACTGGTCGAGGATGTGGGCGTTGGGGAGCTCGGTCTGGAGCCGGCGGGCCACCGAGATGTGGCTCTCGGGGGAATCGAAGGCGGCCTCGGTGGGGGTGCGGATGATCTCCGCCCCCAGGGCCTCCAGCACCACCTGCTTCTCCCGCGACATCTTCTCCGGCATGGTGATGATGACCCGATAGCCCTTCACCGCGCCGGCCAGGGCGAGGCCGATCCCGGTGTTGCCGCTGGTGGGTTCGATCAGGGTGTCCCCGGGGCGGATGCGCCCGTCCTTCTCCGCGTCCACCACCATGCGGTAGCCGATCCGGTCCTTGACCGAGCCTCCGGGGTTCAGGAACTCGCACTTCGCGTAGAGGTTGCACTTGAGCCCGGCCCCCAGGCGGTGCAGGCGGACCATGGGGGTGCGGCCGATCACTTCGAGGATGTTGTCGAGCAGCATGTCAGTGAACTGCCTTCTTGGGTCGGAGTACCGCGCCCTCGGCCACGTGCTCGTTCCAGGTGGCGGGGGCAAAGCCGTTGTCGATCTCGACCATCGAGATGCAACCGGGAACCGGACAGACGATCTGGCAGAGATTGCACCCCACGCACTCCGGCTCGTCGATCACCGGGACGTGGGTTCCGTTCCGGGAGGGGTGGATGCACTGGTGGGCGCCGTCCTCGCAGGCCACCATGCAGTTGTTGCAGCCGATGCAGAGGGTGGGATCGATCCGGGCCACCGTCTCGTAGTTGAGATCGAGGTTTCCCCAGTCGGTGAAGCTGGGGAGGGCGCGGCCGACGAGATCGTCGAGGGTGGCCATGCCCTTGTCCCGCATGTAGGACGTGAGGCCCTCGATCATGTCCTCCACCACCCGGTAGCCGTGGAGCATGACCTCGGTGCAGACCTGGACGTTGGAGGCGCCGAGGAGCATGAACTCCACCGCGTCCCGCCAGTTGCTGATCCCGCCGATGCCGCTCACCGGGAGGCGGAATTCGGGGTCGCGACCCAGGGCCGCCACCATGTGGAGGGCGATGGGCTTGACCGCGGGACCGCAGTACCCGCCGTTGCTGGAGAGATCGCCCACCCGGGGCTCGATCACCATGCGGTCCACGTCCACCCCGATGATGCTCTTGACCGTGTTGATGAGGCTCACCCCGTGGGCGCCGCCCCGCTGGGCGGCGAGCCCGTGGGGGACGATGTCGCTGACGTTGGGGGTGAGCTTGACCAGGACCGGGACCGTGGCGTCCTCGACCACCCAGGAGGTGATGCGCTCGTTGATCTTGGGCTCCTGGCCCACCGCCGAGCCCATCCCGCGCTCGCACATCCCGTGGGGGCAGCCGAAGTTCAGCTCCAGGCCGTCGGCGCCGGCGTCGATGGCCTTCGCCACGATGTCCCGCCACTCCTCCCGCGACTCCACCATGAGGCTCACCACGATCGCGTGCTTGGGATAGCGCCGCTTGACCTCGCGGATCTCCTTCAGGTTCACCTCCAGCGACCGGTCGGTGATGAGCTCGATGTTGTTGAACCCCATGGCCCCGGCGCCCTTGTAGTGGACGGCGCCGAAGCGGCTGGAGACGTTCTGGATCGGCACCCCCAGGGTCTTCCAGACCGCGCCCCCCCAGCCGTGATCGAAGGCGCGCATGATCTGGTCCCCGGAGTTGGTGGGGGGGCCCGAGGCCAGCCAGAAGGGGTTGGGGCTCTTGATGCCCGCGAAGTCGATGCTGA
>CAYRIJ010000163.1:0-8613 GCA_964424285.1 uncultured bacterium | reverse complement strand
CATCAAGGCCAACCTTCCCAAGGCGCCCCCCGAGGGGTTCGTGGACAACGCCAAGGTTCCCAAGTACTACCGGGAACTCGAGCGCGAATGGGCCAAGCAGAAGTTCGAGGACACCCTCCAGGAACGGGCCACGCGGGTGGTGAAGGCTTCCCAGGGGATTCCGGTCCTGTTCAGCGGCGGCTCCCAGGTCGGAGACGACGATCTTCTGTGGCGGGCGAAGGTCGGAGTCCAGGCGGGCGCGATCGGATTCATTTTCGGCCGCAACATGTGGAAGCGGGAAAATTCCTCGGCCATGGCCATCACCAGGAAGATCCAAAAACTTCTTGATGAGGACTAGTCTCCCCGGTCTCGTGGATCATCTGGTGAGGGCGGCCTTCGGGCCGCCCTTCATCTTGGGGTCCGGCCCCAGGCGCGAAGCGAACGGGCGATCGATCGAGGGGGATGGCCGCCGGCCGGGGCGCCCGGGGGTTGAAACATTCTTGGCCGGAGCCGGGTCGATCCGGTCGAACCTGGCGTGAATGCTCGAATCCTGGAACCACCCGGACCGGACCGGGAAGGACCCTTGCAATCCGCGGCAACGGAACCGAGGGTACCGGAGCCGGCACCATGCTCCCCGGTACCCCGGTATCCGATTCCCCGGTCCCGGGGCCTCAGTCCACCAGCCAGACCGAGATGCCGTCGAGGGCGAGCAGGACGGGATCCTCTCGCAGGGGTTCCGTCCCGGCCTCGGATGTTCTTGCGGTAGCGAACGTTGATGCCTCGTCGTCCGAGGCGTCGAGTTCGGTGTAGTCGGCGGGAATCGCGGGCATAGGCATTGTCGACCCGCACTCTGGGCCCGACCCCATGTCGGGACCCGCGGGGCCTCGGGCCCTCCAACAGCAAGGGGCGTGCCGCAGCGCCCGACCGATCGCCGCGCGCCGTCCAGACGTGTTGACAACCCGGGCGCCGGCCTCGACAATTCCGTGCCCCCGGGCTATCGCGACCTTTCCCCCCGGGGTGAGCCGACCCGGCGCCGGAGTGGCGAAATTGGCAGACGCAGGGGACTCAAAATCCCCCGTTCGCAAGGACATGCCGGTTCGAGTCCGGCCTCCGGCACCACCTTCCCCCCCGCCGTTCGCCTTCGTTCACCCGGAGAAGATCGCCTCGAGGAGCCCCACCGTCTCCCCCTTCTCCTTCACCACCAGGAGCGGGGCCGCGCACACCCCGACCAGCTTCTCCGCGGTGCTCCCCAGAAACAGAGCGCCGGCGGTGGTCCGGCCCCGGCTCCCCACCGCCACCAGATCCACCCGCTCGGCCAGGGCCATCTCGCTCACCGCCAGGGGGACGTGCTCGGCCGGCGTGTACTCCCCGCGAACCGTCGCGGCCTCGATCTTCTCCGAGGCCAGAAACCGGACGAACTCCTCCTCGGCGTGTTTCCGTTGCTCCTCCGCGTATTCCTCCCGGCTCACCCCCGCGTAGGCGAACCCGTAGGGAACCTCGAAGATGTGGTGGCACACCACCTCCCCCTTCCCCGGCGCCGAGGCCTCGGTCAGCGCCAGGGCGGTGTTCACCGCCATCCGCGAGTGCCGGGAGAAATCGGTGGGAACCAGGGCCTTCTGGAAGCGGGGGCGGCCGTGCCGGGTCACCAGGAGCACGCTGCACGGGCACTTGCGGAGGAGCTTGGGGAAGAGGGTCGCCCGGGCGAGCTGATGGGAGGGGATCCTCCGCCCCATGATCAGCAGATCCAGCTCGTGTTCCCGGGTGGAGCGCAGGATGTCGTCGAGGTCGGGCTCCTCCCGCTCGTCCACCGCGGCGATGTTCGCGCCGACCCCGCCGGCCTCCCGGGCCAGCACCTCCCGGACCCGCGCGTCGAAGCTCTGCCAGCTTCCCTGCCGGGGGGCCTCCTCGGAGATCCCGGTGACGAAGATGTGTTCGCTCCCGCCCAGCCGCGCCAGCTCGCCGGCGTAGCGGAGGACCGATTCGTCGGCGGGCCCGCCGCTCAAGTAGGCGCCGATCCGCGAAAAGAGATTCATGACGGCTTCCTCACCCGGGCCCCTACGCCCGAAAGGCTCAACACCACCACCGCCGCCATGGAAAGCAGGAACGAGGCGGCCTTGATGTCGAGGATCCCCTGAAGGGTAACGCTTTGTTGCCACAGAACGGTACTCACCATACCCACGATCATGCCCCCCAGCGCCCCTCCCCGGGTCATGCGCTTCCACCACAGGGCGAGAAGGATCACCGGGCCGAAGGAGGAGCCCAGGCCCGACCAGGCGTAGGCCACCATGTCGAAGATGAGCTCCCGGTTGGTGAAGGCCAGCACGAGGGCAACGGCGGTGATGAGGAGGGTGGCCGCCCTCCCCAGGAGCACCAGGAACTCCGGCCGGTCGGGTGGACGCCCCCGCCGGATCATCTTCACGTAGACGTCCTCGGTCAGGCTCGAGGTCGCGACCAGGAGCTGGCTATCCGCGGTGGACATCATGGCCGCGACCGCCCCCGAGATCAGCATGCCGGCGATCCAGGGGGGGACCAGGGCCCGGGCGAGCAGCGGCATGACCTGCTCGGGGTCGGCGAGGTCGGGCCCCAGGATCCCCACCCCCATGAGCCCGATGAACGCCGCCCCCCAGTAGGCGATCAGCACCCAGGACATGGCGATCAGGGTCCCGTGCCTGAGATCGCGGATCTTGCGGATGGCCATGTAGCGGGTGAGGAGGTGGGGCTGGCCGAAATAGCCGAAACCCCAGGAAAGCCCGCCCACCACGACCCCGAAGACGAACGCGTGGCCGGTCTTCCCGGCGTCCATGGCCAGGAAGTCGGGACCGCGGACGGCCAGCGAGGACACGAACCCGTCCCATCCCCCCAGGCGGGCGAAGGCGACGACGGGGAGGATCACCGCCACCGCGGCCATGAGAAGGCCCTGGAAGAGGTCGGTCCAGGCCACGGCCAGGAACCCCCCCATCATGGTGTAGGCCAGGACCACCACCGCCCCCAACACCATCCCCCAGCCGTAGGGCATGCCGAAGGTGGCGTTCAGGATCTTCCCCGCCCCCACGAACTGGGCCCCCAGGTAGGTGGTGTAGAAGAAGAGGATGATCACCGTGGCCAGGGCGCGGATCGCCGCTCCCCGTCCGGGAAACCGGGCGGCCAGGAAGTCGGGGATGGTGAGCGCGCCGGCCCGGCCGGTGGACCCCCGGAGGCCGACGGCGATGAAGGACCAGGAGCAGAGAATCCCGAACCCGATCCCGATCACCGACCAGAACTCCGAGAACCCCAGGGCGTAGGTGGCCCCGGGAAGGCCGAGCAGGAACCACGCGCTCTCCCCGCTCGCCCGCTCGCTGATCGCGGTCACCCACGGACCCAGCCGCCGTCCCCCCAGCACGAAATCGTCGAGGGAACGCATGTAGCGGACGGTCACCGCCCCCACCACCAGCATGAGCACGAGGTAGAGACCGAACCCGAGGAAGAGCGCCCACTCGGTCCCCGCGGTCACTTCCCGTCCTCACCGTCGCCGTAGTCCCGCCCGCGACTCCATACGAAGTAGTAGAGAAGAACGAGACCGAGCAGCAGGAGCCAGGATCCGAAAACGACCGCCAGCGTCGTCCAAGGCATGTCGATCCTCCCCCGGGTGTTCCGGCCGCCCCGCGCGGCCCGTCGGGACCCGGGCCAGTTTTCCGGGAGGCTGCTATGCTCTCGCGGATCCGGCCGGGCGCCCAGGACTATAACCCGACGAACGCGCCGGTTCACAGGACCCCGAGCGCCGCGGCCCCGGACGCCGCGATGCGAGTGCGCGGAAGGAGCAAGGATGAACACGGTCGATCGCCTGCGCGTTCCCCCCGAACGGCTGCGCTGGTCCCTGGACGCCACCGACCTCGGATTCGAAACCACCGACGAGGTGACCGCCGCCACCATCACCCCGGGCCAGCACCGGGCGGTGCGCGCGCTGGAGCTGGGGCTCGCGCTCCGGGGCCACGGCTACAACGTCTTCGTGGCCGGCGACCCCGGCACCAATCGCTCCGAGACCGTGCGCCACCTGCTCGACCACTTCGACGACCCGCGTTTCGCCGCCGAGGACCTCTGCTACGTCTACAACTTCCGCGACCCCGACAAACCCCGGCTCATCCGGTTTCCCGCCGAAGCGGGACGCGCCTTCCGCGACGCGATGATCACCGCGGTGCAACGGCTCCGGGACGGCATCCCCCGCATCTTCCAGAGCGAGGTCTACGCCAAGCGGCGCAAGGCCCGCATGAAGCGTTTCGCCCAGCGCATGCGGGACCTGGCCGCCCCGCTCAAGGAAAAGGCGGAACCCGCGGGCCTGGTGCTGGTGGAACTGGAGATGGGAGACCACGCCGAGGCCGAGCTCCTGCCCCTGGTGGACGGCGAGCCGGTGGCCTTCGAGGATCTCGAGGTCAAGGTCGAGGAGGAGGGCTTCCCCCGGGAGGAGATGGAGCGCCTGATCCAGATCCGGGCCGGGTTGGCCGTGGATCTCCAGACCTTCAGCGAGGGGGCCAACCGGCTCTCCCGGGAGGCGGAAGCGGACCTCAGGAGCCTCGACCGCCAGATGGCCCGCCCCTACCTGAACATGGTGCTCTCCGGGGTCTATCGCGAGTTCGAGGAGATCCCCGGGGTGGTGGACTACCTGCGGGAGGTGGAAACCCACCTGGAGTCGCGGATGGCCCTCTTCCGGGACACCGCCGAGGATGGGGACGAGGAGGCCGGGGAGGACGAGACCGAAGGCGATCCCGAGACCGGCGAGACCGAGGAGACCCTGCGGAAGCTCAGGGTCAACCTCATCCTCGACAACGCCGATCTCGGGGGGCGGCCGGTGGTCTACGAGAACAACCCCAGCGTGGCCAACCTCCGCGGCACGGTGGATCGTGAGATGCGCCGGGACGGCATGCTGATCTCGGATTTCACCCACATCAAGTCCGGCTCCCTGATCCAGGCCCACGGCGGGTTCCTGGTGCTGCACGCCGACGACTTCGACGGCGAGGGACGGAGCTGGGGGGTGATCAAGCGCGCGCTCCGCACCGGCAGCGTGCAGATCGAGTCCGAGGACGGGATGTCGGCCCCGGTGCCGCGGGCGCTCCGCCCCGAGCCGGTGCCGGTGGACGTGAAGGTGATCCTGATCGGCACCATCGATCTCTATCAGGACCTGCTCTCGGTGGACTCGGATTTCCCCAAGCTGTTCAAGGTCAAGGCGGAGTTCGACACCGAGATGGAGCTCGGGCCCCAGGCCATCACCGAGTACGCCTGCATGGTGCGCGGCATCTGCGACGAGGACGGGCTTCCCCCCTTCGCGTCCGACGGGGTGGCCGCGGTGGTGGAGTACGCGGTGCGCCTGGCCGGACACCGGAGCCGGATCACCACCCGCTTCTCCCAGGTGGCGGACCTGGTGCGCGAGGCCGCATTCTGGGCCGGCCGCCGCCACCGCGGGCGGATCACCGCCGAGGACGTGCACCGGGCCATCGAGGAGCGCCGCGCCCGGGTGAGCCTCACCGAGGAGAAGACCCAGCGGCTGATCCGCGAGGACGTCCTCCTGATCGAGACCGAGGGGACGACCCAGGGCCAGATCAACGGCCTGGCCGTGCTCGACACCGGCGACCACCGGTTCGGGCGTCCCACCCGCATCACCGCCAGCGTGGCCGCGGGGACCAGCGGGCTCGTGAACATCGAACGCCTGGCCAACCTCTCCGGTCGCTACCACGACAAGGGGCTCCTGATCCTCGCCGGGTTTCTCCAGGAGACCTTCGCCGCCGACCGCCCCCTGGCCCTGTCGGCCAGCATCACCCTGGAGCAGTCCTACGACGAGGTGGACGGCGACAGCGCCACCACCGCCGAGATCTACGCGCTGCTCTCCGCCCTGGCCGGGGTCGGTCTCCGGCAGGACCTGGCGGTCACCGGATCCATGAACCAGAAGGGACAGGTGCAGGCGGTGGGCGGGGTGAACGAGAAGATCGAGGGGTTCTTCAAGCTCTGCTCGGCCCGCGGGCTGACCGGGAGCCAGGGGGTGCTCATCCCCACCCACAATCTTCCCCACCTCATGCTCCGTCCCCAGGTGGTCCGGGCGGTGCGGGATCAGAAGTTCCACGTGTACTCGGTCTCGCGGGTGGAGGAAGGGGTGGAACTCCTGACCGGGTTGGCGGCCGGGGCGCCGGACGCCGAGGGTCGCTTCCCCCACGGGACCCTCTTCCGCAAGGTTCAGGATCGCCTGGCCGCGCTGGCCGAGGCCGCCCGCGGCTACTTTCCCTGGGCGGGTCCGCCCACCGGCTGACCGCGGCGATTCGCCGGCCACGCTCCGGCCGCCCCGCGAGCGTTCGGTCCGCCCTACCAGGCCTGGGCCTGGGCCAGCACTTCCTTGGCCACCGGATGGTCCGGCCGGTACTTGAGCGCGAGTTCCGCGAAGTAGGCCGCCTCTTCGTTGTCTCCACGCTTGAGGTAGTAGCGGGCCATGCCCACCATGGACTCCACCGACCGGATGTCGAGCTTCCGGGCCCGGGTGAAGAGATCGAAGGCTTTCCGGTCCTCTCCCAGGAGCAGATACGCCTGGCCGCGAAGCGCCTCCACGTCCGCGTTCAGGGGAACCACGTCCGCGGCGTACTCCAGGGCCTGCGAGGCGGCCTCGGGCCGGTCCGCGGCCAGATCCAGCCGGGCCAGGGCCACCGCGCCGTCGGCGGCCCGGTCGGTGCGGGCCAGGAGCTTTCCGTATTCCTCCCGCGCGGCTTCGGTATCGCCCCGGGCGGCGAAGAGCTGCGCCCGCATCGACAGCGCGGTCAGGGCGAGGGGATAGATGTCCAGCGCCTTCCGGTTGTCGGCCAGCGCCGCGGCGGTGTCCCCGGCGGCCAGGTGGAGGGAGGCCAGGGCCAGGTACACCGGGGCGTCCCGGGTCCCCCCCGCCGCCGCCGCCTCCAGGTGCGCGAGCGCCTCGCCCTTCCGCTTGGGGTCCTTCTCGGCCAACCCGAGCACCCCCAGGGCGCGGAGGTTTCCGGGGTCGGCGTCGAGCAGTTGCTTGGCCGCCTTCTCGGCCTCGTCGTCGTGGGCGAGCTGGAGCTGGGTCAGGGCCAGGGACTCCAGGAACTCGCGGTCGTTCCGGCCCGCCTCGGCCTCCGCTTCCAACCGCTCCAGCCGGGGCCGGCTCGGCGCGGGCCACACCTCCAGCGATTCCGCCTCCTTTCGCACCACGTCGAGGGCGTGGGCGGAAAACGTCTCGTAGGACTCGCCGAGCACGTCCTTCACCGCCTCGGGAAGCGTCTTCCCCGCTCCGAACGCCTTCAGGAGCCGGGGGATCGAATCCCACCCCTTGGTGGACACGATGTCGTCGATGATGAGGCCGGACTCGTGATAGGCGAGAAGCCGCTGGCGGAAGTTCTTGGGGCGGGTGAAGGCGAGGGTGAGGGAGTCGACCGGCACCAGCTCCCGGTCCACGTAGGCCCCCTTCAGGTTCTGGTCCCAGTCCTCGCCCCGCGGGTACTGCTCCAGGTGGACGCTGAGACCCTCGGTGAACCAGAAGGGAACCTTCTTGTGGGTCATCCCCAGGGCGAGCACGTGGCCGAACTCGTGGCGAAGGATCTGGTTCCAGTTGCTGGTTCCGGCCAGGGTCCGGGGGGAGTCCATGGCGATGACGTCGCCGAAGCACACCGCGGGAATTCCCTCCACCCAGGGGAAGCCGGTCACCCGGGCGCTGAACCACTCGTGGGTGGGAAAGACCTCCACCACGGTGGGGACCTCCGGCTTCCACCCGTGGAGGCCGGTGAGCTGGACGTAGATCGAGTCCAGCCGGTCCTGGAGAAGCGGCACCAGGAGGGTGTCCTGATCGTCGACCCTGAGGTCGAAGTGGTCGGTCCGTTCCGACGCGAAGGTGTCCATCTTGTCGAGGAGCTGGAGCTGGTTGTACGCCCGGATGTTGAACGGATCCCCGTCGAAGCCCTCCTCCAGGTAGGTCCGGGCGTCGGTCTCGTCCCCTTCCCGCATGTAGAGCAGGCCGATGCCGATCAGGGCCGCGGGGTTCTTGGGATCCAGAGCCAGCACCCGCCGATAGATTCCGATCGCTTCGAAGTTCCGGCGGTTGGCCTCCAGCGCCCCCCCCAGGTCCATGTACACGTCGTAGTAGGTCGGGTCCTGGTCCAGGACCCGCTTCACCTCGCGGCGATAGGCGGTGGAGTCCCCCTGGAGGTAGTAGGCCGCGGCGGCGAGGGAGCGGAGCTCCCGATCGGTGGGGTCGGCCCGGAGCGGGGCGTCGATCGCGGCCCTGGCCGCCTCGGGATCCAGCTCCCAGAGATGGATGCGGGCCAGGACCGCCGAGGCCCCGGCGTCGCCGGGGCGGATGGCCAGGACCTGGCGCGCCCCCTCCTCGGCCCGCGAGAGCTGTTGGTTCAGGATGGACAGCCGGGCCGCGCAGAGGAGCACGTCGGGATGGCGCGGGGCGATCTTCCCCGCCGCC
Organism: uncultured bacterium; assembly: GCA_964424285.1. Lineage (GTDB taxonomy): Bacteria > Eisenbacteria > RBG-16-71-46 > JABDJR01 > JABDJR01 > CAVSKL01. The sequence goes on along the minus strand of CAYRIJ010000163.1, from coordinate 197 downwards.
GCCAGCTCGTCCCCCGCGAGCTGGGCCTGGTACTTCTCCTGGAACAGCTCGGCGAGGGCGATCCGCGCCTCGAGGTAGTCGGTGGAATCCTCGTAGGCGACCTGCATGACCCGGGCCGCGCCCTGGTAGTCCCCCCGGGCCGCCGCCGCCCGGCCGAAGGCCAGGAGATCGCGGGGATCGTAGGCCTGCGAAGGCGA
>CAYRIJ010000162.1:3522-8628 GCA_964424285.1 uncultured bacterium | reverse complement strand
CCGGGCCGGCCTTGATTCCCGGCACCCCGGGAAAGCACACCAGGTCCGAGAGCCCCCGGGAGCCGAAGAGGCTCGCCTCCGGGCGGGCGCGCAGGGCGGCCCGGACCAGCGGATGTCCGGGATCGACGGCCACCGGGCGGAGCCGGCCGCTCCGGACGCGAACCTCGGAGCGGAGCGCCTCCCGCAACCTCTCGACGATGCGGGACGGCTCCGGCGACGGGTTGGTGCGGACGTCGATCACGCACGAGGCCTCGGCGGGGACCATGTTCCGCGCCTCGCCGGCGCGGAGCACGGTGGGAACCGCGGTGACCGGACCCAGGTCGGGGTCGTCCCCCCCCAGATCCAGCCCTTCCAGGGCGACCAGGTCCGCGGCCAGGACGGCGATCGGGTTGACCGCCCCCAGGGCCCGGGCGTGGGCGGCGTGGGTGGTCTCCCCGCGCGCCACCAGTTCCAGGAGCAGGAGTCCCTTCTGGGCCACCGCCACGTCGAGGCCGGTGGGTTCGCCCACCACCACCGCCTCCGGGGTGAACCCCCGGACCCGGAGCGCCTCCACCAGGGCCGCGCTCCCGCGGTTGGCGGTCTCCTCCTCGGCGGCCAGGGCGAGGGCCAGGGTCAGCCCGAGGTCCTCGCCGTACTCCGCGAAGCGGAGGAACGCGGCCACCATCGCCGCCACCGAGGCCTTCGCGTCGTTCGAGCCCAGGCCGTAGACCCGCCCGTCCTCGACCGACGCGCGATACGGGTCGCGGGTCCACGCCCCGGACGGGGGGACGGTGTCGAGGTGGGAGTTCAGGCACACCACCGGGCCCCGGCCGAGGAGCGCGAGGAGGCTCGATCCGACCCGCTCGACCGCGACACCTCGGGCTTCGAGCACGTCGGCCAGGAACGAGGCGATGGCCCCCTCGCCGCCCGAGACCGACGGAATCTCCACCAGGGAACGATGCAGCGCCAGAAGCTCCACGGGGCTCACGCTCCGGCTCCGAGCCCCACCGGGGCGGTTCCGTTCATCCGGACCGCCGACTCCAGCTCGGCCAGGCTCCGCACCACCATGGTTCCCGCCCCCTCGTTGGTGAACACCTCGACCAAGAGGCTCCCCTTCTCGCGCGCCCCCACCATGTGCACCCGGGACACCCCGGCGGCCAGCGCCGCGCGGGTCGCGTTCACCTTGGGGAGCATGCCTCCGTCCACGGTTCCGCTCGCCTCCATCTCCGCCAGCCGCTCCAGATCCAGGTAGCTGATGAGGGAGCGGGGGTCGGACTTGTTCTCCAGGATCCCCGGGGTCTCGGTGAGGAAGATGAGCTTCTCCGCCCCCAGGGCCGCCGCGGTCTCCGCGGCCACGGTGTCCGCGTTGATGTTGAGCACCCGGCCGGAGTCGTCGGCGGCCACCGGGCTCAGGACCGGGACGAAGCCCGCGTCCAGGAGTCGCCGGAGCGCCTCGCCGTCCACCGAGAGCACCTCGCCCACCTCGCCGAAGTCCACCGGCTCGGCGTCCCCCTCGACCCGGACCGGACCCCGCACCCGGGCGCGGACGATCCCGCCGTCCACCCCGGAGATCCCGACCGCGCTCAGGGACGCGGCGCGACAGGCGGCCAGGACCGCGGTGTTCACGGTGCCGTTCAGCGCCATCACCACCGCCTCCAGCGCGGCGGCATCGGTCACCCGGCGCCCCCCGACCATCCGGGTCGGCACCCCCAGACGCCCGGCGAGCCGGGTGGCCTGGGGACCGCCGCCGTGGACCACCACCAGCCGGATCCCGAACTCGGCCAGGATCGCCATCTCCTCGGCCAGGTGGCGGAGCACCGGGGTCTCGGCGGTGAGCGCCCCCCCCAGCTTCAATACGAAGACCCGCCCCTTGTAGAGCCGCACGTAGGGCATGGCCCGGCTGAGGGCGGCCAGGGTCGACTCGCGATCGCCGGCGCCGGTCACGCCGCCTCCTCGCCGAGCATCTCCACCAACAACGCCTTCTGGGCGTGGAGGCGGTTCCCGGCCTGCTTCACCACCACGCTCCGCGGCCCGTCCAGGATCTCGTCGGTCACCTTCACGTTCCGCCGCACCGGGAGGCAGTGCATGAAGCGCGCGTCGGGTCGCGCCCCGGTGAACCAGTCCGCGCCCACGCACCAGTCCCGGTACTCCTCCCGCAGGGGCTTCTCTTCCTCGGGACGGCCGTAGAACTCCGGCGCCGCCCAGGATTTGGCGTAGAGGACGTGCGCTCCCTCCATGGCCTCCTTCCGGTTCGCGGTCTCGGTGATCGTCCCCCCCGAGGCCTCGGCGAGCGCGCGCGCCCGCGCCATGATCGGCTCGGGGAGGGAGAATCCCTCCGGGCGGAGGACCGCCACCTCCATTCCCCGGCGGGCCGCCATCTGGAGGGCGGAGGCGGGCACCGCGTAGGGGAGCGGCTTGGGGTGATAGGCCCAGGAGAGCACGAACTTCCCGCCGCTCCGCGGCACGTTGAGATCCTCCAGGGTCTTCCAGTCGGCCAGGGCCTGGCAGGGGTGGGAGACCGCCGATTCCAGGTTGATGAAGGGGACCGGCGACAGCTCGGCCATCTTCTGGATCACCCCGTCGGCCAGGTCCTCCCCCAGGTCCTGTCCCTTGGCGAAGCAACGCACCCCGAGCGCGGTGGCGTACTGGGCCAGCACCGGGATGGCCTCGCGCACGTGCTCCACCGCGGCCCCGTCCATCACCGTCCCGTCCCGGGTCTCGAGCTGCCAGGAGCTCTGGCCGGGGGTGATGACGAAGCTCTGCCCCCCGAGCTGGCTCACCCCCGCCTCCATCGAGGCCAGGGTGCGCAGGGACGGGTTCATGAACAGGAGCCCCACCGTCTGCCCGCGGAGCGCGTGCCCGTTGGGACGGGACTCCAGCTCGCGGGCCCGGGTGAGGACCGCCTCCAGGCGGTCGTCGGAGAGATCGGCGAGATCGAGAAACTTACGCATGTCGGATCTCCGCGAGGACGGCGGTGAACTCGTTCACCTGCTCGTCCCCGATGATGAGGGGAGGAAGGAGCCGGACCACGTGCGGATCGGCGCTCCCCCCGGCCAGGATGCCCCGGGACCGGAGGGCGCCGAGCACCTCCCGGGCCGGGGGCTCGGTGCGCAGGCCCAGGAGATACCCCATCCCCTGAACGGCGGTGATCGGACCCCCGAGGCATTCCCTTGAGAGCCGCCCCGAGAGCCGTCGGACGCGAGGGAGAAGGGCTTCCTGTTCGAGGATCCGGATCACGGTTTCGATGAGGGCGGCGGCGAGAGGCCCCCCCCCGAAGGTCGTTCCCAGGTCTCCGTGACCGATCCCCGAGGCCACCGCGTCCGACACCAGGACCGCCCCGGCCGGAAACCCTCCGGCCAGGCCCTTGGCGGTGGTGAGGACGTCCGGGACGACCCCGAAGGCCTGGGCGGCGAACGGCCAGCCGGTCCGGCCCATCCCGCACTGGACCTCGTCGAAGACCAGCACCGCGCCCCGCTCGTGGGTGAGCTCCCGGGCCCGGGCCAGGAACCCGGGGGACAGGGCCCGCGCCCCGGCCATGCCCTGGACCGGCTCCAGGATCACCGCGGCGGTGTCCTCGGAGACCGCGCGCTCCAGGGCCCCGGCATCGTCGAAGGGGACCACGTCCACCTCGAAGGGAGTCCGCGGAAAGGCGAACCAGCGCTCGTGGCCGGCGGTGACCGCCCCCGCCGCCGCGGTGCGTCCGTGGAAGGCCCCGGCCACCGCGGTCACCCGGCTCCGGCCGGTGGCGCGGAAGGCGATCCGGAGCGCGTTCTCGTTGGCCTCGGCCCCGGAGTTGACGAAGAACACCCGGTCGAGTCCGGCGGGACCGAAGGCGAGGAGCGCCGCCGCCGCCCGTTCCCGGACGGCGAGCGGCACGGCGTTGCTCTGGAAGATCAGGTCGCGGGCCTGGGTCTCGAGCGCGGCCAGGAGGTCCGGGTGCCCGTAGCCGAGAAGCGCCACCGCGTGGCCGCCGTAGAAATCGAGGTAGCGGCGCCCGTCGGAGGTGAAGAGATAGGGGCCCTCCCCCCGGACCGGCTCCAGGTCGATATGAGGAAAGACGTCGAGGAGGGCCGAGGCCCCGGCGGCGATCGGGTTCATGGTCAGAATACCCCCAGTCCGGGGAGCTGGAGTCCCGCGGTCTCCGGGAGATCCAGGAGGCGGTTCATCCACTGCACGGCCCCGCCCGCCGCCCCCTTCACCAGGTTGTCGATCACCGAGGTCACCACCACGGTGCGGCCCCGGGCGGTGACCCCCAGGCGGCAGAGGTTGGTGCCCACCACCTCGTTCAGGTGCGGCGGCCGGGCCTCGACCCGGACGAAGGGGCACGCGGCGTAGAAGGCGGCGACCGCGGCCGCCAGGTCCCCGGTCTCCGCGGGGGCCTTGAGCCCCAGGCGGACGGTGGCGTGGATCCCCCGGACGAACGGCCCGGAGTGGGGGACGAACTCGACCTCCGGTTCGTCGCCCCCGCGCGCCGCGCCGAGGAGCGCCCGCATCTCCGCTTCGTGCCGGTGGGCGAGGGGGGCGTAGGCGTAGAGCGCGCTCCGCCGCTCGGGGTGGTGGGTCCCCGGTCCCGGCGTCCGCCCGCTCCCCGAGCTTCCGGTCACCGCCGAGACGAACGCCGGGCCCTCGACGAGATCGAGGGCGAAGAACGGGTAGGCGGCGAGAACCGCGGCGGTGGTGAAGCATCCCGGCTGGGCGGCGTGCCGCGCCGGTATCGCCGGGGCGTGTTCGGGCACCGCGCAGACGAAGTCGCCCATCCGCCGCGGGGCGCCGTGGGGCGTTCCGTAGACCGCCTCGAACCCGGCGGGGTCGGCGAAGCGGAAGTCGGCGGAGAGGTCCACGGCGTGAACCGGCGCTTCCGAAGATTCCGCCCGCGCGAGGAGGGCGTCCAGCACGGCGGCGGTCTCCCCGTGGGGGGTGGCGGCGAAGATCGCCGCCGGCTCGTGGCGCCGGAACCGGACGGTTTCGACCGGCTGGAAGCAGAGCGCCTCGATCCCGGTTCCCGCGAGGTGCGGGAACGCGGTGGCCACCGGCTCTCCGGCCCGGCTGGTGGAGACCACCGCCCGGGGACAGATCACCGGGTGGCCGGAGAGGATGCGGAGCAGCTCCCCGGAGACGTACCCGGTC
>CAYRIJ010000162.1:276-3422 GCA_964424285.1 uncultured bacterium | reverse complement strand
GATCACCGGGTGGCCGGAGAGGATGCGGAGCAGCTCCCCGGAGACGTACCCGGTCCCCCCCAGGATCACCGCGGGGACGGTGCGCGAGGTGGGGGATGACCGGTGGTGCGCGGCCCGGGCCGGCGTGGTGGTTTCAGACACCGGTCGCCTCCCCGGTGCCGGCGGGAAGCGGGAGCCGCGCGAGCACGGTTTCGGCCAGCCGGGCGGGATCGGTGCGCGCGTTCACCCCGGGGACCCCGGTCTCGCGCTCCACCAGCCTGGTTCCCGCCGCGTTGTCGGTGGCGGGACCGGTCACCACGTGGGCGTCGAGGGCGTGCCGTTCGCGGAGCAGCCGGACCCCTCCCCAGGCCGCCACCGGGTCGTTGGCGGCCAGGACCACCGCATGGAGCGACTCGCGGATCGCGGGGTCGTTCAGGATGGCGTCCACCCCGTAGAGACCCAGGAGGCCGTCGCCCAGCTCCAGCACGATCACGTCGGGGGCTCCCGCCGCGAGGTGGGTGAGGATGGCCCGGGCCACCCCGGGGGCGTTGTCCGAGGTGGTGGTCACCACCCCCATGTCGGTGAACACCAGGGTCCGCCGCGCCCCCGCGTCCTCCATGGCCAGGATGTCCCGGCGGAGCGAGACCCCGGTGGCCTTGCCCGCGGCCACGGTCAGCTCGCGATGGGCGAAGGCCTGGATCAGCGCGCACGCGGCCTGGGTCTTTCCCGCGTTCATGCAGGTGCCCACCACGGCCACGATGGGGACGTTTCCGGTGGCGAGGGCGCCGTCCACCGGGAGCGCGCCCTGGGCGATGTGGGCGGGGAGGCCGACCCGCTCGCCCAGGTAGGGGAAGGCCAGGACCTGTCCCAGGACTTCGGCCTCGAAGGGGCGGCCGAGATCGGGGTTCACCCCGTCGCAGATCCCGATCACCCCGCCCATGTTCAGGATGTGCACGCGGTCGCCCGGGCTCACCGACTCCGGGAGGTGCCCGGAGTACCCGAAGAGCGCCTTCCGATGGCCGAGCGCCCCCGCCACCACGTCGCCGGGCTTCAGCTTGGAGAAGCGCCCGGAGGGAAGCTCGATCTGGTCGTAGGTGCTCTTGGAGGTGAGCACCCGCACCGCGATCACCCCCCCTTCCACCGCGGGGATGTCGCTCCCCAGGCGCACCTCGCGGGAGAGCCGGCAGTTCAGGGTGACCGAACCGATCTTGTCCAGCAGCACGCGCTTCACGCCGCCCCCCCGTCCGCCGGGACCGGCGCCGGGGCCTCGGAGGCCCGGGCGTGGAGCATGGCCGGAAGCGCGGCCAGCCGGGAGAACCCGCGGGCGTCGGCCGCGCTCCACTCGCCCGCCGCCTCGCCGTAGACCCCGCGGGACGCGTCCTTGAGCGAGAACGGGGAGGAGACCCCCTCCACGAAGAGGCTTCCCGGCCGGAACAGGAGGTTCACTTCGCCGGTCACCCGCTCCTGGGAGCGGAGGAAGTGCGCTTCGATGTCCCGGCAGGCCGGCTCCAGGGACTGCCCCTCGTGAACGAGATCGCCGTAGACCACGGCGAGCTGGTCCTTCACCCGCTGCTGGCGGGCGGTGAGGGTGAGCTTCTCCAGCTCGCGGTGCGCGGCGATGAGGGTGTGGGCGGCGGGGGCCTCGAAGGCCACCCGGCCCTTGAGCCCGAAGATCGTGTCCCCGAGGTGGATCCCCCGGCCGATCCCGAAGGCGCCGGCTTCGGCGTTCAGCCGCTCGATGAGGGCGACCGGGGAGAGAACCTCGCCGTCCAGGGCGGTGGGAACGCCGCGCTCGAACGCGAGGCGATGCCGTCCGGGGGACCGCGGGGCGTCGAAGGCGCCTCGGGTGAGGACCCACGCGCTCTCCGGGAGCGACTCGGCGGTGCCGTGGGTTTCCCGCCCGCCGATCGTGGCGCCCCAGAGACCGCTGTTCACGGAGTAGGCCGCGCGCTCGACCGGCCAGTCGATGCCGTGCCGGGCCAGGAACGCGGCCTCGTCGGCGCGGGAGAACCCCTCGTCACGGACGGGGGCGAGGATCTCCAGGTCGGGGGCCAGGGTCCGGAGCGCCACCTCGAAGCGGACCTGGTCGTTCCCCGCCGCGGTGGAGCCGTGGGCCACCGCGGTCGCCCCCAGGCCGCGGGCGGTCTCGGCGATCATTCGCGCCTGGAGCCCCCGCTCCGCTCCCACGCAGAGGGGGTAGAGATGGCCGCGGAGCACGTTGCCCATGATCAGGAACCGCAGGGTTTCGTGGAAGAAGACGTCGCGTGCCTCGACCAGCCGGTGATCGGCCGCCCCCAGCGCTTCGGCGCGCCGCCCGAGGTCTTCGCGCGCGTCCGGGTCCAGCCCGCCGGTGTCCACGGTGACGGTGACGACTTCGGCTTGATGGCGCTCGGCCAGCCAGGGAACCAGGAACGAGGTGTCGAGCCCGCCGCTGAATGCGAGGACGATTCGGCGCCGGGTGGTGGGGCCGGTGGTCGGCACGGGGGCGAGTTTCGTTTCAGACACGTTGAGCTTCCTCCACGAGGGCGTTCAGCCGGGCTTCGACCCGGAGCTGGCCGGCGCGCCCGGCCACGGCCACGAAGATCGCGTCGTCGCCGGCGATGGTGCCCACCACCTCCGGCCAGCCGGACCGGTCGAGGGCCAGAGCCACCGACGAGGCCACTCCCGGGGTGGTCTTCACCACCAGGAGGTGGGGGCCCGCGGCGGCGGTCTGGACCACGAACCCGCCCAGGTCGGCCAGCCCCGGGGGAGTGGCCTCCCCGGCGGCCAGGGCCTGGGGGGAGAGATAGCGGCCCTCGGCCTTGGCCACCCCCATCTCGGCCAGGTCCCGGGAGACGCTGGACTGCGTCACCCGGAAGCCTTTTTGTTTCAACAGCTTGACGAGCTGGGACTGGTTCCGGACCACCTCGGTTTCGAGGATCCCATTGATCGCTTTCCAGCGCTCTTCCCAGCTTTCCCGGTGTTCGGGCACGTCCAACCTCCTCGGGGACTGTCCGGGGGGCGCCCTTGCGACTGCCAGCCTCCCCGACAAAAAAGATGCGCAAGATCATCTCTGTATGCGCATGAATATGCAAGCGGTTTTCTTTGGGGGGGATGGGAAGGGGCGTTGGGGTGGGCGAGGTGGAGAGCGGGGAAGCGATTTGGGCGCGCTGGGGCGCTTCGGACGC
>CAYRIJ010000162.1:0-266 GCA_964424285.1 uncultured bacterium | reverse complement strand
AAAAAAATTTGGCCAATTATATCTTGTTTCGGGGCTTTATTTCCATCGGTTTTTTTTTGGGGGGTTTGGGTCGGGGGGTGGGGGGGGGCGGGGGTGGAGAGCGGGGAAGCGATTTGGGCGCGCTGGGGCGCTTCGGACGCGTTGGCGTGGGTTGGCGTGGGGTGGCGCGGGTTGGCGCGGTTGGCGCGGTTCCCCGGGTGAACCTCCGCCCTCGCGCCGGGTCGCGCGTTCCCCCGGGTGAACTTCCACCATCGCGCCGGGTCGCG
>CAYRIJ010000161.1:0-8658 GCA_964424285.1 uncultured bacterium | reverse complement strand
TCCCCCGGCGCCCCCAGCAGCTCGGCCAGGCGGCGCCCCATCGGCCCCGGCGGGAGCCGGCGGTTCCCCAGGACTCGTCCCTCGGGGTCTCGGTAGAGCAGGAAGAACCCGCCCTCCTCGGATCGATAGGAGCGCAGGATCTCGTGGATCGCCGGCTCGGGGGCGTCGGCGGGGAGCGCGGCGATCTCCGACGAGGCCTCGCGGACGGCGAGCCGGGCGCGATCGGTGAGGGAACGGAGGAACAAGGGCTGCACCACCGCCGCCACCACCAGCACCTGCACCACCGCCGCGGCCACCAGGACCAGGAGAAACGCCCCGGCGAAGGTCCAGAACAGGCTTCGCGGCCGGAGTCGCGCCTTCACGACGGGCTCTCGGCGAAGCGGTAGCCCGCTCCCCACACCGTCTGGATGTAGCGCGGGTGAGCGGGGTCGGTCTCGAGCTTCCGGCGGAGCCGGCTCACCAGGCTGTCGATGGACCGGTCGTCCACGATCCGGTCCTCGCCCCAGACCTGCTCCATGAGAGCCTCCCGCGAGAACACCATCCCCGGCCGCGAGGCCAGGAAGAAGAGCAGGTCGAACTCCAGGGTGGTGACCGCGATCGCCTCGCCGTTCCGGTCCAGCGATCGGCGGGCGGGGTCGATGCGCAATTCCCCGCGGGCCAGCGGCTCGGTTCGAGGCCCCGGCGCCGCCCGGCGGAGGAGGGCGCGCACCCGGGCCACCAGCTCGCGGGTGCTGAAGGGCTTCACCAGATAGTCGTCGGCCCCGATCTCGAAGCCCAGCACCTTGTCCCCCTCGCCGGAGCGGGCGGTGAGCATGAGGATGGGGACCTCGCTCCGGCGGCGCACCCGGCGGGTGATCTCCAGGCCGTCCACCCCGGGAAGCATGAGATCGAGCACCACCAGGGCGGGGACGTCGCGCTCGAGCGCGGCCAGGGCCTCGCCGCCGTCGTGGATCTGGCGGCACGGAAATCCCGCCGCCTCCAGGTTCTTGGCGATGAGGGCGGCGATCCGCCGGTCGTCTTCCACGATCAGGATCATCGGGTTCATGGCCTCGGGAGTGTGGTTCGCGGGGTTCCGGACGTCAATACGAGGGCCGGACCGCGGGCGAACGTCGCGGGCCGCTCCATGCCGGAGGCCGCCGCTTTCCGGACAGGCTACCGCGAAGATGTGGCAGAACTTTGGCGGGAAAAAAGAGAGAGGCGGGCCGGGGGGCCCGCCTCTCCGAATCGATACCGCCGTCAACCCGCCGCGGACGCGGGTCGCGGCGGCCGGTTTCCGGGGTTCACATCACCAGATCACGCAGCGGTTCTTGCTCATGATCGGGCTGTCCGCGGGGAGGTTGAACGCCTTGGCGAACTCCGGCATGTTGGCCACCGTTCCGTTCACCCGGAACTTGCTCGGGGGATGGGGATCGGTCATGACCCGCATCCGCTGGGCCTCGGGCCGGGTGTTGGTGGCCCAGACCCGGGCGAACCCCAGGAAGAACAGCTGGTCGGGGGTGAAACCGCCGGTCATCTCCGGCTGGGGGTTCTTGGCCTCCCAGGCCTTGAACGCGTGATAGGCCAGCTTCATCCCGCCCAGGTCGGCGATGGCCTCGCCGGTCACCAGGTCCCCCTGGACGTGGGCGTCGCCGTCCACCACGTAGGTGGAGTACTGGTCGGCGATGCACTTGGACGCGGCCTGGAACCGCTTCAGATCCTCGGGCGACCACCAGTTCTTGAGGTTCCCTTCCCCGTCGAACTTGGCCCCCTGGTCGTCGAAGCCGTGGGTGATCTCGTGTCCCATCACCATGCCCGCCGCGCCGTAGTTCAGCGCCTCGGGGGCGTCGGGATTGAAGAACGGGGGCTGGAGGATCCCCGCCGGGAACACGATCTCGTTGTTCGAGGGATCGTAGTAGGCGTTCACGGTCTGGGGCGGCATGAACCACTCGCTCCGGTCCACCGGCTTTCCGATCTTGTCGAGATCGCGGGCGGTGGCGAACTCACGCGCCCGCATCGCGTTCAGCACGTAGGGTCCGCGATCGATGGTGAGCTTGGAGTAGTCCCGCCACTTGTCCGGGTAGCCGATCTTGTCCTCGATCATCGAGAGCTTCTTCTGCGCGGCCTTCCGGGTGGGGGCGTCCATCCAGCTCAGGGTGTCCAGATCGGCGGCCAGGGCCCCCTTGATGTTCTTGAGGATGGCCAGCACCCGCGCCTTGGACTCCGGCGGGAAGTACTCCTTCACGTACTCCTTCCCCACCGCGAACCCCAGGAGCCAGTTCTCGCCCCCCACCACGCGCTCCCACCGGTCCTGAAGCTTCTCCGCTCCGGTGAGCTGGGACCGGAACTTGAACCCCTCGTCGACGAAGGGCGAGGAAAGGTAGGGGCCGGCGGAGGCGACCAGCTTCCAGCGGAGATAGGTCTTCCAGTCCGCCATGGGCCGTTCGCCGAGGAGGGTGTTGAACTGCTTGAAGAAGTCGGGGGTGGCCACGTTGATCGACTCGAGCCCGGGGCGGCCGAGGTCGCCGAAGTAGCCGGGCCAGGAGAAGTCCGGGGTCAGCGCCGCCAGCTCCTTCACCGTCATGGGGTGATAGGTGGCCTCGGGGTCGCGCATCTCCACCGGACGCATCGACGCTCCGGCCATGGCCGTCTCCATGGCCATGATCGTGTCGGCGTCCTTCTTGGCCTGCTCGGGGCTCTCGTCGATGAGCTGGAGCATGGCCGCCACGTGGGCCACGTACTTCTCCCGGATGTCCTTCGACTTGTCGTCGTCCTTGGTGTAGTAGTCGCGGTTGGGGAGACCGAGGCCGCCCTGGCTGACCGAGCCGATCACCTGGGAGCTGTTCTTGTAATCCTGCATGGATTCGAAATCGAACGCGGCCCGCACCCCCATCCGCTGGAGATGGGCGATCTCGCTCCGGAGATCGTCCGGGGTGCGCATGGACTCGATCCGGTCGAGCTCGTTCCGGAGGGGTTTGTACCCGTTGATCTCGATCTGCACGGTGTCCATGCCGCTGTAGTAGAAGTCGCCGATCTTCTGCCGCTCGCTCCCCTTGGGAGCGGCGGCGTCGGCGGCGGCCTCCTCCAGGATCTTGTGGGTCCGATCCAGGTTCTCCTTGTAGAGCACGACGAAGGTGCCCCAGCTGGGGTACTCCGGAGGGATGGGATTGGCCTTCTGCCACCCTCCGGTTGCGTAGTCGTAGAAATCGGTCCCGGGGGAGACCGCCGGGTCAAGGTCCGCCTGGTCGTATCCGGCGGCATCGGAGGCGGGTTGGGCGGAGGCGCGGCCGAGCCGGAACGAGCCGGCGGCGGCGACCACGGCCATGGCGAGCAGACAGAGTTCGATCTTGGTCATGTGGGATCCTCGACGGCGAGACGCCGGTGAGAAAGTGAAAACGGAACAGAGACCCCGGGCGTCGAGCCCGGGCGGCGCGAGAGAGAGAGCGAACCGAGAGGGACGGTCATTTTACCACGCCGCGCTTCTGCAGGATGGCGTCGATCTGGTCCATGATCCGGTTCATTTCCTTCATGGCCTCGGTGAACGGTGCGGAGGTGGTCATGTCCACCCCGGCGCCCTTCAACAGGTCGATCGGGTACTTGGCGCTCCCCGAGGACAGCATGGCCAGGTAGGCGTCCCGCTCCGCGTGATCGCCCGCGGCCTCCTGGGTCCGGATCCGGTCGGCGATGGAGATCGAGGCCACCATGCTGGTGGCGTACTGGTACACGTAGAAGTCGTAGTAGAAGTGGGGGACGTAGGCCCACTCCACCGAATAGAGGTCGTCGATGTTGCACACCCCCTGGGAGTCTCCGTAGTAGAGCTTCAGGAGCGACAGATAGAGATCGTTCAGCGAGTCGCCGGTCAGGGGCCGGCCTTCCTCGGCCGCCTGGTGGATCTTCAGCTCGAACTCGGCGAAGAGCACCTGGCGGAAGAGCGTGGTGCGCATGTTGTCCAGATAGCTCCCGAGCAGGTAGAGCCGCTGGTCGTCGTTCTCGGCGTGATCGAGCGCGTAGTGGAAGAGAAGGTTCTCGTTCAGGGTCGAGGCCACCTCGGCCACGAAGGTCGCGTAGTCGTGGGTCACGAACGGCTGGTGCTCGTCGGCCAGGAGCGAGTGCATGGAGTGGCCCGACTCGTGGGCCAGGGTGGAAACATCGTCGTAGGTTCCGTTGAAGTTCAAGAGCTCGTAGGGATGCACGCCGTAGACGTCGCTGCTGTAGGCCCCCGAGCTCTTCCCGGTGCTGGGCAGCCAGTCCACCCAGCCCTGGGTGTACCCGTGCCGCAGGGTGTCCACGTAGGCTTTTCCCAGCGGCGCGAACGCGGCCAGGGTCATGTCCATGGCCTGTTCCGGCGTGTACTTCAGGTCCACGTTCTTCACGATGGGCGCGTAGAGGTCCTCGTACCCGAGCCGGTCCAACCCCATCATCTGCTTTCGAAGCTCCAGGTACCGGTAGAGGGTCGGGAGGTTCTGGTGGGCGGCCGTCACCAGCTCCTGGTACACCGCGACCGGGATATCGTCCCCGAAGAGGGCGTCCTCCACGCAGGAATCGAAGTGGTGCACTTCCTTGTCGAAGATGTGGGCCTTCACCTGCTCGTAGAGAGTGGCGGCCAGGGTCCGCCGGTAGCCCTGGTAGGTGGACCAGAAGGCGTGGAAGGCCTTCACCCGCACCGCGCGATCCGTGGAGGCCCGGTACTTCTCGTAGGCCGGCTCGTCCAGCCGCACCGTGTCCCCGGGGGCGAAGACCACGGTGGGGTAGGGAAGCTCGGCGTTGGTGAAGATGGAGTGGACGGCCTCGCCCGCCCCGGTCATGAGCCCGGCCTGGGCCACGATCTTCTCCTCGTCCGGAGTGCGGGTGTGGGGGGCATAGCGCAGGATGTTCTCCAGGTACGGCCGGTACCGGGCCAGCCGGGAGTCGGCGGTCAGGAAGCTGTCCACCTTCGCCCGGGTGAGGGAGATGATCTCCGGCCGCACGTAGGCGGTGGCGGAGCGGAGCTTCACCCCCGCCTGCTCGGCCTCCTGCACCATCTCCAGGGGGCCGCTCTCCCGCTGGTCCTGGTCGTGAAGCTGGCTGGCGTAGGCGCGGAGCCGTTCGTATCGTCCCTGGAGGTCCATGAGGGTGGAGAGCGCATCGAACAGGCTTCCCGACGAATTCCCCAGGTGCCCCTGGTAGTCGGCCATCTCCGGAACCTTGGCCAGGAGGGCGTCCTTGGCCCGGGCCCAGGCCGTCGAATCCGGGTAGAGGTCGGACAGGTTCCACTGGAGCCGGGTCGGGATGGTGGAACGGTCGGCGCCGAGGACGGGGGCGGCGAGCGCGGCGATGAGGATCAGGGCGAGTGCGAGCGCGCGGCGGGGTCCGGTGTTCATGCTTCGGGTTCTCCCTTCAAAGGTCGGGAAGAATATCAGAAACCCCGGGGGAGCATTCCGCAAGAGGGGGATCGGGGGCGCGCCCTCCGAGGCCTCGGCGGGCGATCGCCGGGGGCCGGGGGGGGACGATCCCCACCGGGTCCCGGGAAGGCCCCCGCCCGCCCCGCGGCGCGGGGGTCGGTTCCGGGCGCGGCGTTCAAAACGTGTATGATTCACGGCATGATTGAGATCGAAAAGCTGACCAAGGTGTTCGGAAGCACCCTCGCCGTGGCCGAGCTGGACCTTCGGGTGGAGCGGGGGGAAATCTTCGGATTCCTGGGCCCAAACGGGGCGGGAAAGACCACCACGGTCAAGATCCTCACCGGGATGCTCCGGGCCACCGACGGCCGGGCCCGGGTGGCGGGCTTCGACGTGGTGGAGGAGCCGGTGGAGGTCAAACGCCGGATCGGCTACGTGCCGGAGTCCGGGGCCCTGTTCGAGAACCTCACCGCCGGGGAGTATCTCGAGATGGTGGGCGGGCTCCACCATCTCGAACCGGCGAGGAGCGCCCAGCGCATCGAGGAGTTCCTGGATCTCTTCGGCATTCTCGACGCGCGGGACCGTCGCATGACCGGATTCTCCAAGGGCATGAAGCAGAAAGTGCTCCTCTCCGCCGCCCTCCTCAACAACCCCGAGGTGCTGTTCCTGGACGAGCCCCTGAACGGGCTCGACGCCAACGCCGCGATGATCGTCAAGGAACTCCTGAAGCGGCTGGCCGCCCAGGGCCGCACGATCTTCTTCTCGTCCCACATCCTGGAGGTGGTGGAGCGGATGTGCACCCGCATCGCCATCATCAACGAGGGGCGGAAGGTGGTGGACGGGACCTTCGACGAGATCGCCCGCGCCACCGGAAGCTCCACCCTGGAGGACGCGTTCCGGAAGCTCACCGGGGGCGGCGACGTCGGCCTGGCCACCACCGAATTCCTGGCCGCCCTGGACAAGGTCTGATGCCGGACCGTCTCCTGGACCGCTGGGGAGTGGACCCCGACCAGTTCCGCGTGCTGCTCCGGCTCTTCCTCAAGCTGGACTTCCGCGGGGTGAGCCTGGGGGCGATGAGCAACCGGGGGGAGGGCGCCACCGGGGCGCGGGCCCTGGTCTTCCTGTTCCTCATGTACACGGTGGCCGGAGGGTTCCTGGCCGCCCTCATCCTGGCCAACAAGAGCGTCTTCTTCACCGGCACGGTGTACCTGACCTACCTCATGGTCATGGTGGGGGCGGTGGTGCTCATGGAGTTCTACTCCATCATCACCTCGCCGGACGAGTTCGGGGTCCTGGGCTATCGACCGCTCTCCTCCCGGACCTACTTCTTCGCCAAGATCGCCCACTTCCTGATCTACACCACCGGCTTCACCGCGGTGGTGGGGCTTCTGCCGGTGGCTGCCTACTTCTTCACCCTGGGCTTCCGTCCCCTGGTGGGCCTGGCCGCGATGGTCGCCTCCGCCTTCTGCGGGATCACGGTGGCCCTGGCCATGGCGCTGGCCTACACCGCCATCGTGCGCTTCGTGCACCCGGAGAGGCTCCGCCGGTTCCTCTCCTACGTCCAGCTCCTCATGTCCTTCGTGATCTACGGGGGATACGTGTTCGTGCCCGAGCTGATCTCGCGCCAGGCGGTGAAGGGGATGACCCTCCCCGAGAGCCCCCTCATGTTGCTCCATCCCGCCACCTGGTTCGCCGCCTACCTGGAGCTGGCCCGCGGGAACTGGCGGCTCTCCTACGGCGTGGTGGCCCTCGTCTCCCTGCTGGCGCTGGTGCTCCTGATCCGCCAGATGACCGGGAAGCTCTCCCTGGACTACTCGGAGAGCCTGTCTCGGCTGACCGCGGGGGCCGAGGAGAACAAGCGTCCCGAGCGGAGCATCACCCGGAGAATGCCCTTCTTCCGCCGGAACGAGGAACGGGCGGTGGCGCTCCTGATCCAGACCCAGTTCAAGTACGACCAGAAGTTCCGGCTCACCATCCTGGGCATCCTCCCCCTCACCTTCCTCTACCTCTTCATGAGCCTTCGCGAGGGCCCCCTGGCCGACCCCTTCGTGAAAGCGCACCACACCGGGGACGGCCGCGGGACCCTGATCTACCTGGCCGTGCTGCTCTTCCCCAGCATGCTCCGCCAGGGCCTGGCGGCCAGCGACTCCTACGCCGCGAGCTGGGTGTACTTCGCCACCCCGTCCCGCCCCGAGCGGATCCTCGCCGCCTCCCGGAACTTCGTCATGCTCTACTTCGTGGTGCCCTATCTCACGCTTCTGTGGCTGATCCTGAGCTGGTTCTTCCACAACCCCGTTCACGCCTTCATCCATCTGGTCATCCTCGGCGCCTTCACCCTCTTCTCCCTCCAGCTCGGGAACGTCTTCGATCCCAGCCTGCCCTTCTCCAAGCCGGCCAAGCGCGGGGAGCGGTCGGGCCGCCTGATCGGGGCGTGGATCCTGGTGGGAATGGCCACGGTGCTGTTCGCGGTGGCCGGGGTTCCGGCCCTGAGCGCCTGGGTCTACCCCAGCGCGGTCCGGACCGGGCTCTTCCTCCTGGCCCTGGTGGGGGTGGCCTACCTCCTGGAGCAGTGGGAGGGGAGGCGGGTCCGGCGGAACGTGCGATCGTTGCAGTTCCAGGGATAGTCCGCGCGCTTCGGTCCGCCCTCCGAGGCCCCGGCGCGCGGTCCCTCCCGGTCCGCGAGATTCGGGCGGGTCTCCGGGTCTCAGCGCAGCGGGGCGGAGGACTCTTCGGCTTTCAGCAGCTCCACCGCCGCGTGGAGCTGAGGGTCCGGAGCCAGACGACCATCCGCGGGGTAGGGTACCGGGAGATCGGGCCGGACCCCTTTCCCTTCCAGGGTCTCCCCGTTCAGCTCCAAGGAGTTCACCGCCAGATACAGGACCAGATCGTCAATGGGGGAGAACCACCATCTCGCGCCCAGCACCGCCCCGGAGGTGCGCGCCCCGACCAGCCAGGTCCGCTCCCGACGGCGCAGGTCGTAGGCGAGGCACTCGAGGCCGGACCGGGATCCCTCGTTGATCAGGACGACGAGTGGCCCCGCGTACTCCGCGGCTTCGCCCCGGGCCGCGTAGCGAAGCGTGTCTCTGGCTCCCGACCGGTAGCGGACGATCGCCGTGGAGTACGCGGTGCCCTCTCCGAAGAACGGGCCGAGGCAGGCCTGCCACCAGCCGCCGAATCCGTTTCGCAGGTCGAGGATGAGCCCGCTCACGGCTGGGTCGGCCGCCAGTTCTCGCAGCGCGCGCTCCATCAGCCGCACGGTCTGCTGGCTGAAGTGGTCGATGCGGATCCACCCGGCGCCGCTGGT
>CAYRIJ010000160.1:0-8740 GCA_964424285.1 uncultured bacterium | reverse complement strand
CGACAAACCGAATCGCTGAAATGGCCTGATTTTCCAGAGAAATTGAATTTCCTTGCAAGCGACAGATCTTATCTGGTTTGATCGTGGTCCGGTTGCAACCCCGCTTCACCGTCGAGAACCCACACCATCCAGGAGGAATCCCCCCATGCTGCACACCCGATTGCGACCCCTGTGCCTGCTCTTCGCGGGCGCCGCGCTCGCCGGGACCTCGGCGGCCTTCGCCGGGCCGCCCGCTCCCTCGAACCCCGACCCCTACGTCTGTACGGCGAGCATCGGGGTTCCCTACGGAATCACCCTCTCCGCGCCCGCGAATGCGATCGTGCCCGGAGCGACGGTGACCCTGGAGGGATCCATCGACGCGGACGCCGACTTCGACGCCTTCCAGGTCTCGCTCTTCACCCAGGGACCGGTCGAGCTGCTCGGACCCGCGGCCTTCGACCTGGGACCGGTCTCCGCGGGCGGCACCCTCACCTTCCAGGTTCCGGTGCGCTACACCGCCCAGGGCAAGGCCGAGGTGCTGGTGCGGGCGATCGCCGACGAGGCCTCGGCGGGGGTGAACGGCGAGCGGACCGAGGGCTTCTACGCCATCCTCCGCCCCGACCGCACCCTGGCCGGGATGGGGAGCTTCCTGAACCTGGAGATCCAGGACGTCCAGGACGGCTATCAGTCCGGGGCGTTGACCGTGGAGGAGGCCAAGTCCCAGCTCAAGCAGGTCACCGAAATTCCCGCGCAGTTCGACAGCGACCCGGGACTGCGCTCGTCGGTGAACCCGGTTCCGAACGCGATGAGCTCGACCCCGCCGCCCGGCTACACCGGCGACGAGCAGCCGTTTCAGGCCGAGCCGGTCTCCCCGACCGGGATCGTCACCGTGCAGGGCACCGTGAGCTGGCTGGACGAGAACGGCCTGAGCCATCCCTGCTACGGGATGCACGTCGAGGTCCGGGACGATGAGCTGATCGGCTCCGACCTGGTGGCGGACTTGATTACCGGACCCGACGGGAGCTACTTCTTCATGGTGAACAACGACGACGGGATCGGCCAGGGCGGTCGGGACATCTTCGTCCGGTTCCGGACCGAGAACGGCGCGGTGTCGATCGAGACCCAGGGCATCCTCCACGACGCCTACGAGGCCGATTCGCCGATCCACGACGACGTGGCCGACAACGCGGTGATCATCGAGAATTTCACCGCCGCCAACACCGGCACCGGACCCGCGGCGGGGCTCCTCACCGGCGCCACCTGGATGGCCAACTACGCCGCCCTCAAGAATGGCAACTCGTTCCTGGGCCACATCCGGCTGGAATGGCCGGGGGACACCGGCTCCGCCAACTACAACGGAAGCCGCATCAACCTCCGCCCGGGCGACCGGTGGGACTGGGACGTCATGTTCCACGAGTACAGCCACTACGTCCAGGACACCTTCAACTTCGAGAACAACCCCGGCGGACCCCACAACATCGGGGATTGCATCGCCAACGTCCACAGCAGCAAGAGCGAGGGCGTCCGGCTGGCCTGGGGCGAGGGATGGCCCACCTTCTTCGGCACCTCGGCCCAGGTGCTGCAGAACCTCTCCGCCCTCAACGTCCCCCGGGTCGGAGACGCCATCTACGCCGACACCGGGGAGAGCAATTTCTCCTACGGCCTCGATACCCAGGACAACAACGGCCGCGGCGAGGACAACGAGCTGGCGGTCCAGAGGATGCTCTGGGACCTGGAGGACACCATCTCCGACGGTCGGGACAACGTGTCGATCTCCGATCAAACGATCTTCGACATCCTGAAGAACACCAACGTCACCACCCTCTCCGGCGGATGGGGCCTCCTCCGCGCGGGGCTCACCAACCAGCAGGACCTGGCCTACGGCGGGATCGCCTCGGACCACCAGGTGGGTCCCACCCTGAACAGCCCGGCCCCGAACTCGATCATCTCCGCGTCGAACGCGAACTTCAGCTGGACCGGCCGGGTGGGGTGCCCGTCGTCCTACACCGGGAACGCCTACAACCTGGTGTTCTACAACGCGAACACCTTCGCCAAGGTGCTGACCGTGCCGACGGTGACGGCCTCGGCCTCGCTGACCGTCGGGCAGCTCCAGACCCTGATCGCCTCCGGGCACCAGATGCTCTGGGCGGTGGAGGGGAGCAACACCCAGAGCCCGGCCACCGGGCCCTACCTGGGTGAGAACTTCGCGGTGACCGTGAACACCCCGCCGGTGGCCGACGCCGGTCCCGACCAGCCCGCGGTGGAGTGCGCGTCCTACACCACCACCCCGGTGGCGCTGGACGGAACGGGATCCTCGGACGCCGACGGCGACGCGCTCACCTACACCTGGAGCGCGACCGGGATCACCTTCGACAACAACCACTCGGCGACCCCGACCGGCCAGTTCCCCATGGGGACCACCACGGTGACCCTGACCGTCTCCGACGGCCTGGAGGAGGACACCGACACCGTGGACATCACGGTGGTGGACACCACCCCGCCGGTGGTGACCTGCCCCAACGACACCACCGTGGAGTGCACCTCGCACCTGGGGACCCCCAGGACCGATCCCCAGCTCACCGCGTTCTTCGCCGGGGTCTCGGCGCTGGACAAGTGCGACCCCAACCCGGTGATCACCGACAACGCTCCGGACTACTTCGAGCTGGGGGCCACCCCGGTGACCTTCTACGGCACCGACGACGACGGGAACGTGGACAGCTGCACGGCCACGGTAACGGTGGAGGACACCACGCCGCCGGATCTCACGGTGAGCCTGGACCGGGACGTCCTGTGGCCGCCGAACCACAAGATGTCGGCCATCCAGTCCTCGGTCACGGTGACCGACGTCTGCGACCCGAACCCGACCTTCGTGCTGGTGTCCATCGTGAGCAACGAGCCGGACAACGACATCGGGGACGGGAACTTCCCCAACGACATCCAGGACGCGGACTTCGGGACGCCGGACACCACGTTCTCCCTCCGCTCGGAGCGGCAGGGGGGCGGGAACGGCCGCAAGTACACGATCACCTACACCGCGATGGACATGTCGGGGAACGACTCGACGACGACGGTGTGCGTGCGGGTGCCCCACGACCAGTCGGGCGGGGCGCTCCCCTGCGCCGGGTTCACCGCGGACGGCGGGGGGTTCGATCCCTCGGCCACGTGGGTGACGGTGCTGGTGCCGTCCACCGCGGGCTTCGACGCGACGGGGCTCCCGGAGCGGCAGATCTACCTGGGGAACCAGGTGGCGGCGCTCCGGCCGACCTCGACCCGGGTGGTGGACGGGGACCGGAACGGGTTCCTGGACATCGAGGTGACCTATGAGGCGGCGGCGGTGAGGACGCTCCGGAAGACCTCGACCGGCAAGAACAAGATCGGGGTCCACTACACCGGGACGGACGGCACGGACTATCTGGTGTCGGACATCCTGGGGATGGGGATGCCGCTGGTGATCTCCGACGGCGGGGCGGGAGGCGACGGGAGGGAGAACATCGTCGACGGGTCGAACCCGGACCAGGATCCCTCCAACGAGACGGGTCAGCCGGGGGGCCAGGAGGTCGTACCGGGGACCGCCGAGAGCGGGGTGCTGGGGCTGGCCGCCGGGGCGCCGGTGACGGTGGAGATCTACACCGTGCTGGGGCGGCGGGTGCGGACCCTCAACGACCCGGTGATCGACGGCGGCGGCTCGATCGGGTGGGACGGCCGGGACCAGAACGGCCGCACCCTCCCCAACGGCATGTACTTCTACCGGATCCGGGCCGCGGAGAAGCAGATCGTGCAGAAGATCATGCTGGTGCGGTAGGCGCCGGCCGACCCGCGCCCCGGTGAAACGGGGCGCGGCGTCGAACCAAGCGAGTCGATGCGTGGGGGGCGGGCGCCGCGAGCGTCCGCCCCCCACTCTTTGACTCGAGCACCGGAACCGGCTCACCCGTTCCCGCGGTGGTTCAGAAGAGCCCCCGGGCGAACCGCAGGTAGAAGCGCAGGTCCTCGGGGCGCTCGGGCCCCAGGGGGACCGCGGCGTCGAGCCTCAGGTAGGAACCCTCGCCGAAGGGACCGAGGTAGTGTTGCAGCCCGAGCCCGGCCGCGGTGAGCCAGCGGTCCCGGTTCCCGCCCCAGACCCGGCCCGCGTCGGCCCAGGGGACGAGCTGGATCCGGGCGTCGCGGATTCCCGGGATCCCGGTGGCCCCGAAGACGTCGTAGGGAAGCAGAAGCTCGGCCCGCGCGTGAACCGACTCGCGCCCCACCCCGGTCCGGCGATCGAACCCCCGCACCGTGCTGAGTCCCCCCACGTCGGCCAGGCGCTGGACCGGCGGCGTCCCCCCGGTCCGGACGTATCCCGCTTCGAGGATCATCTCCTGGTCGAACAGGAGATAGCGGCGGATCCCCGCCTCGGCGTCGAAGCGGGTGTAGGTGAAGTCGCCCCCCAGCCCGCCCCCGGCCACCCGCCCGTCGAGGGCGATCCGGCTCCGCCCGCCCATCAGGGAGCCGCGTTCGGTCCGCGCCGCCACCGCCCGGTCGATCCCCGCGTCCACGGGGGCGTTCGGGCCCATGAGCCGGGGGTTCCCGAACACGGCGAAGTCGGTGTGCGCGGCGACCGGGATCTCCTTCGAGGCCTCGTAGCGGACGCGCGCCGCGCCCGCCGGGGATCCCTCCCAGGCCAGCCCCCCCCATCCGCCGCGCCGCTCCAGGTAATCCTGGGCGTCGGCCGAACCCACCAGGGCCCGAAGCCCGTTGGCGGTGGGGCGGTTGGAGCCGTAGGGAACGACCCGGTCCGCGAAGCCCAGGACGATCTCCGGCCCGCCCCGGGCCGGGGTCACCGGAACGCGAAGCGCCTCCCGGTGGCGAAAGCGCTCGGAGGCGGCGGCATAGCCCGCCTCCAGGTCGAGAGACGTCCCGAACCCGAGCGGGGTGCGGATCGAGGCGCCCAGGGCGGCCACCGCTCCCTCGACCCGGTTGTAGCCGGCGAGTTCACGGCCCGGCCCCAGTTCCAGGGCGAACGCGCGGCGGCGACGGGCCGACTCCCGCACGAACGCCTTGAACCCCAGCGAATCGAGGGCCGCCCGGCCGGAGTCGGCGAGGGAGCGGTCGAAGTCCAGGGACTCCTCGGGATAGAAGTCCCGGTCCGCCCGCTGGAGCTCTTCCAGGAGACTCCCCCGGCCGAGGGTGTCCGGGGGCGCGGCGCCCTCCGCCGGGGCCCCGGCGCCGGCCAGAACCCAGGCCGCGAGGAGGACGGCGAAGGCGCGGACCATCTCAGCGGCTCCCGAAACGGGCCGGATCGTAGCCCCGGTCGAACCGGTAGTCGTCGAGGACGAGGGCGATGGTCACCCGCTCGGGGATGAGCCTGGTCCAGGAGCCGTGGAAATCCACCTCGGCCATCACCCGGGACACCACCCACTCCCCGGTGGGGAGCCGCCGCCATTCCCGTGAGACCCGCCGGATCCCCTTGATGAGGAGCGGCATGGGGTTCTGTTTGTCGAAGGTGAACTCCTCGTGGATGATCCGGAAGGCGTCGGTGTCCACGTAGACCGTTCCCGAGGGGAGCGGCTTGAACGGCGAGCGCGGCTCGAAGGCGATCTTGAAGATGACGTGGTCCCCCTCCAGGTTCCGCTCCAGCAGGGTGAACCTGTAGTCGGCCTGGTCCTCGAGAAAGAACGGCACCTCGGAGAGCCCCTTCCCCTCGTCCGAGAACTCCACCTCCACCGGGGAGTCGTCCTCCTTCTCGTCCTTGTCGGGGACCCAGGCGCCGTCCTCGAGCTTGTACTTCCGGCGGGCGTCCCCCAGGCGCACCGATTTCCGCAAGCCCTCGTCGTCCTCGTACATGAGGTAGGCGGCGTCGGCCACCAGCTTCTTCTTCTTCCAGAGGGCCAGGGTGCGGACGGTGGCGGTGGCGGTCATGTCGTGGTGACCGGCGAGCTTGGTCTTCTCCCCCTCCACGCACCGGTCGATGATCTCCCGGAGGGTCATCAGGTCGGCCTCGGAGTGGGTGGGGCGGGTGACCTGGAAGCGCGGCACCACGTAGGGGGCGGCCCCGGTGTCGGCGGCCGCGGAATCCGCGGGAAGCGGCCGGGCCGGGATCCACAGGGGGCTCGAGGTCCGGGTGGTGTCCGGCGGGGCCCCCGCGACGGGGGCGGCGGGCGGACCCGGTCCGGCCAGGAGCCAGAGGCATCCGCAGATCACGACGGAACGGATCACCCTACTTCCTCCTCACGTACATCCCGTCGAAGGACGGCGTCCAGGTGGCGCCGCCGTCCTCGGATTGCTCCATGAACTGGCGCACCGAGTCGGGGGCGACGGCGGTGAAGGTCATCCGCCGGAGCGTTTCGCTTCCGTCCGGCTTGGGCACGTGGGCCAGGAACCGGATCGAGGCGTCCGTGGGCGCGTCGGCGGTTTCCTCGTACTCCAGGATTCCCCCGTTGTCGTTCACCCAGGTCTGCTTCCACTTTCCCGTGACGGGATCGAGGTAGTTCAGACTCTTCCCGTTCAGCCCCTGGCGGCCGGTCCAGTTCTCCAGCAGGGCGCACCCGTCGAGGAGCGGGTCGATCCGGCTCGTCCCCGCGGGCCGGCCCTGGACGAACACGTCCCACTCCCCGATCCAGAAATCGAACCTCCGGTAGCGCGGGTCGTGCTCGCAGGGGCGGGCCGCCCGGTCGGCGCGGTCGAGCATCTCCGTCCAGCGCGGGTCGTCTTGGAGGGCGGCCAGGTCGGTGTCCGCTCCCATCGCCTCGGGGGTCGTGAACCCCAGATCCACCGCCCGGCCCAGGGCCTCGAACGCCGGCTCCACCTCGCCGGCCAGGGCGAGGCTGCAGGCCAGGTTGTACCGGGTGACCGCGGGAAAGATCCCCAGGCTGTCCGCGCGCGCGTAAGCCGCCGCCGCGTCCGCGTACTCGCCGAGCTGATAGCGGGCCCCGGCCAGACGGAACCAGGCCATGCCCAGACCGGGCTCATCGGCCAGAACGGCGCCGTAGGCTTCGGCCGCCCCCTTCCAGTCCCGGGCGGTGAAGAGGCTGTCCGCCGCCTCGATCGAAACCGCGCCCGGCGCGGCCACCGCCGGACCCGATCCGGTGAGCCCCCACAGCCCGGCGGCGATCGCCGCCGGGAAACAGAGCCGTCTTCCGAGTTTCACGAGCCGGTCTCCTCCGGTTCCGGTCGGGGCGGCGTCTCGAGAAGATCCTCGAGCAGCCGCTTCCAGCCTCCGCGTTCGTGCGAGGGGAGAAAGTGATGGGCCAGGGCCCGGATCTCGGCCTCCAGACCCTCCCGGAACCCCTCGTCGGTCTCGGCGCGGGTGAGGAGCCGGGCGAGCCCCCGCGTGTCCCCCACCTCGAAATAGCCCGGGTACCCGGCCCCCAGAAGCCCCACCGTCCCCGGGATGCGCGTGGCCAGGATCGGCACCCCGGCCACCGAGGCCTCGGAGATCACGTTGGCGCCGCCCTCCAGCCGCGAGCTCAGGACCATGAGCCGGCTTCCCGCCAACAACCGCTTGGCCCGCCAGCGGGGAAGCTCTCCCTTCCATACGTAGCGGGGGTTCCTCCGGGTTTCATTCCGGGCCCGTTTCGACCAGGCCGGATCCAGGGCCATCCCCGCGTGGACGATCCGGATCCGGGATTCCGGCGGCAGGAACCGGGCCGCCGCCGCCGCCCGGAGCGGATCCTTCACTCCCCGGAGGTGGGCCAGCACCGCGACGTCGAAGGTCCGGGGATGCTCGGCCCGTCCCACCCAGGGCATCCGCACCGACTGGCGGATGACCGCCGCCTTGGACCACATCGCCCCGGGGAGCTCCTCCAGGGCCAGGGGCTGGAGGAGCACCAGGCGGTCGGCCAGCTCCAGGGACCGCCGCGGCGCCCCGCCGCGCCGGATGTCGCGGTAGACGTCGGTGCCGGTCAGCGCCACCACGATCGGGAGTTCGGGATGCAGCCGGTGGAAGCGGCGGATCGAGCCCGCGCTCTTCCCCGCGTGGAGGGCGAGCAGCAGGCGGCAGGGCTCTCCGGCATACTCCTCGGTCACCGACACCCGGTATCCGAGGCTCCGCAGCAGCCGGGTCCAACGCTTCGCGGTCACCGCGTTGCCGGCGCTCTCGTTCCGCGATTCGGGGCAGACCATGACGATCCGGGTCATGACCGCATAGAATACTGGAGTCGGGCCGTTCCCGCGTAGACCAGGATGGGAGGACGCCATGCCCCGGGACCAGAGCCTCGCCGCCTCCGGGTTCCGCCGGGATCTCCTCGACGCGAGGGCCCGCACCCTGGCCCTGGTCGCCGACCTGAGCGACGACCGGCTCATGGGCCCCCGGCTCTCCATCGTGAACCCGATGCGCTGGGAGATCGGGCACGTGGCCTGGTTCGCCGAACGCTGGATCCTCCGCCACCTGCGGGGCGAGGATCCCATCCGCGAGGACGCGGACCGGCTCTACGACTCCATGAAAGTGCCCCACGACGTCCGCTGGGACCTTCCCCTTCCGTCCCGCCGCGAGACCCTGGCCTACATGGACGCGGTCCTGGACCGGGTGCTCGGGGTTCTGGGGGACGGGCCGGTGCCCGAGGACCTCGCCTACTTCTGCCGGCTGGCGACCTACCACGAGGACATGCACGGCGAGGCGTTCACCTATACCCGCCAGACCCTGGGCTATCCGGCGCCGGCGTCCCCGGCGGGGCCCGACGCCCCCCCCGGGCACGCGACGGAGCGGCCCCCGGCCGGACCCGCCCGTCGGGACACCGCGGCCGGCGCGGGCCCGCGGCGGGGGGACGTTCGCTTCGAGGGGGGACCG
>CAYRIJ010000159.1:0-8752 GCA_964424285.1 uncultured bacterium | reverse complement strand
ACCCCGGCCCCGACGTAGGGCGTCCAGGAGTTCACGAAGTCGCTCTGCACCCAGGACACGTCGCCCCACTCGTCTTCGACGGGGAGTCCGGCGGCGTAGTCCCAGCGAAGGAGCCCGGCCCGAAATCCGGCCAGCACGTAGGGGCTGGGACCGGCCCGGAGCGGGGTCATGTAGAAGCGAAGGTTTCCGCCGGCGGTGAGTTCCAGCACGTCGGTGAGGCCGTCGGTTCCGTAGCCGGTCTGTCGGACGGAGGCGGCGCCGAGTTCCAGGCCGCCCTGGAGCCTCCTGCCCGTTCCCTGCTCCACCGCGCCGGCCTCGATGGCAATGGAGGACCACCCGTCGAGTTCGGGACGATCGCTTCCTCCGCCCCCTCCGCTCAACCGGGCATAGAAGGTGGTCGGGGTCGATTCCCCGGGGTTCCGGGTGCGGTATCGGGGGGCGGGGTCCTCTCCGGCATCCACCAGGATGACCACGGGGTCGGGGTCGCGGTGCCGCCGGGGTTCCCGCCCCGCGTGGAGTACCTTCCGTTTCGGCTTCTCGCGCCGGTCATCGTCACTTCGCCGGTCGTCGTCCTTGTGGCCGGCGGAGCGAGCCGCCTCGCGTGAGGCGTCGCTCAGGAGCGATCCCCCCCGGCGACTGCTCGCGCATCCGGCCAGGAGCACGGCGGCCAGCGCGGTCAGGACCACCGCCTCCCGGGTCTTGATCGGCCTAGCGTTGATCTCCGGGATCCATCTTCGGACTCGCATCGACACCTCCTCGGTTCGGTTCCAGCGTCATCCCGCCTCCGGGGGATCCCGCCGAACCGGTCTGCCCCGCCTCCAAGGCAAGACCGATGCCAAGGCCAAGGGAACCCCGTCCTCCGGCAACGGATTGGCGCCGTACGCACTTCGCCGGGCCCGCCCCCCCGAACCCCGGTCCCGGATGTCGCCCCCTCACCTCAGGTGTGTCGGGCGCACCACACGCGCCGGCCTCTCGCGAACCATGGACACCGGTGCCCTCAACTGGGTAGGGTGACCGGGAGCACGGGCCGGCCGACGGCCGGCCGCTTCGGAGAGACATTGGAGTCGGGCGACGGGCAGCCGCCCCAAGAAAAGGAGTCGGTCATGAGGTGGAAGTCGCCGTCCCTTGCGGGATGCGTGGTGGGTGCGGTGCTCGCGGTGATCCTGGCGGGGCCCGCCCCCGCCGGGGCCGCCGACTCCCCCATCCTGCGTTTCGACAGCTCCAGCAACATCGAGGTCGATCTCCACCGGGTGATGGAGGATCTCACCCCGCTGCTCCTCCCGCCGGACACCGGCGACAGCACCGCGGCGGCGGCCGCGGCGCTCCTGGATCTCCTAGGCGTCCCCTCCCTCGACCGGCTGACCTACGACACGCGGACCTCGCTCCAGGATCTGGAGGCGCGCGTCGCGGTGACCCTGGACCGGTCCCGGGCCGCCGGGCTCCTGGGAGCCCTGGCCGACGTCCCCCCCGGCCGGTTCCGGTTCGGCTCCTACCTCCGGGACGGCGAGGTTGCCGCGGTCTTTTCCCGGCCCAACGCCGCCGGGGACCTCAGAACCCTGAGCGCGTTCATGAACCGCCCCGAGGTTCAGGATCTCCTCTCCAAGGGCCCGGTGTCGGAGCTCACCTTCCTCACCGTCTGGCACTCACAGATCGAATCCGAGCTTTTGCCCCTCCTGAGCGGCGAACTGGACGTGGCCGTCCTCGCCCCCCGCCCGGACGCCGAGGACCGCGACCCCACGGTGATCGCCGCCCTGGGCGTCGAGGACGCCACCGCGTTCCGCGACAAGCTCCTCGAGGCCCTCGGGTCCATGCTGGGCCCCGACACCGTCGCCCGGATGCGGGCGCTGCCCGGAGCGAAGGCGGGAGAGTTCACGATCTACCCCCTGATGCACGACTTCTTCTACGCCATGGGTCCCGGCTTCTTCGTGGTGGCCGGCGACTCCGCCCGGCTGGCCGAGACGGTCGGGCGGAAAGCTCCGGGGGAGGACGGGCTCCCCGAGGTGACCGGCCGCACCTACGTCCGCGTGGATGCGGACCTCGCCTTCCCGCTTCTCGCCGCGGCGGGGAACGCCGCCGGGCCGGCCGAGGCCGGCATGGACAGCGTCCTCGCCGTCCTCCGGGCCTCGTCCGGGGGGCGTCTCGGGGTCTTCGAGGCGACCGGCACCGCCGGGTCCGACCGGTTCGAGATGAACTTCCACGGCCCCGGATCCCTCCTGAGCGCGGAGTACGGTTTCCTCGAGGCCGCGATGCGTAGCGCCCTGGAAGCGCGGAAGGCCGGGATGAAGCTCGACCGGCTCCGCCGAGCGGTGTCCACCATCGACCAGGCCATGACGGCCTACGGAGCCCAGCACGGCGGCCTCTACCCCGAGAGACTGGAGCAACTCGTCGAGGAAGGCTACCTGACCGCCCTCCCCGATCTCATTCCCACCCCGCCGGGCCGCTACGTGGAGGGGGGCTACTCCTACATTCCCCTCCGGAACGACGACGGCTGGGTGGATGGGTACTTCTACTTCGTGTACGGCGGGGGGAAGGACACGGGCTACGACCTGTTCACCCCGGACAATACCGGGAACCCGGCGCACTTCGAGGTCGCCTCCGACGGCAAGGGGGACGGCGTCCCGGCCTTCGCCTACGACGGATCGGCCGCCGACCAGCTCGAGGCCTGGCGGGAGGGCCGGTGATGTCCGCGGTTCCCGGCGGCCCCGGGGGGGTCGGTCCGGGGACTCCGCCGCGCTATCGCTCCGCGTCGAGCAGGGCGTAAAGGACCGGCCGGAGCTCGTCCACCTCGGTCTTGTACTGGGCCAGGACCACCGTCCCGTCCCGGCCGATCACGTAGGTCGGGTTGGGAGCGGTCCCGTAGGTGCACCACACCGGGTTCACCGACCCGTCCCGGTTGAGATCGTCGACCAGGTAGAGCTGGTTCCCGGTCACCAGGGGCCGGGTGAGCCGGGCGTTGGTCACCCGATCCTCGTAGGTCTTGGCCTGGGGCACGTCGGAATACTCCAGCTCCCATACCTTCCCGGTGTAGGGGCTCGGCTCGGGGGCGAGCGGGTGCGCCTCGATGATGTAGACGTGCACGAACCGCACGTGGTCGGCCAGGGTGGTGCCGTCGCCCAGGGGTTCGGCGGCCAGGGAGTCCAGGGCAGGCACGCTGCCCCGATAGAGCGGTCAGGTATGGGACCCCAGGATGAGCAGGACCGGCTCCTCCGTCAGGAGCGACGAGAGGGTGACCGGCCGGTCCTCCAGATCCCGCAACGTGAAGTCCACCGCGGTATCCCCGGCGGCGAGCCCCACCGAGAGGGCGGCCTCGTTCCGCGGGGTGAACCGCCCCACCGGCCACCGGTAGCAGTTGGAGTGAAGGTCGCCGGAGAGAACCGGAGGACCCGGAGGCGGGGTGTCTCCGCCGCCTCCCGGGTCGGAGGGGACCGCGGCAGGACCCTCGGAGCATCCCAGGAGCAACAGAACCAGGAGCGGCAGAGCGCCGCGCAGGCCATCGGACAATTTCACGTTCGCGCCTCCTCATCCTACCTAACCGCACCCCACTCCCCATGGAGGCGATCACCGGTGGAGGAGGATATCGCACCCGCGGGCGGAGGGCCGCGGATTCGGCGTCACGAAAAATGGAATTGGATCATTTAGTCCGATCGATACTAAAATTGTTTTATTACATTGAAATGTCTCGCGCGGGATTCGAACCCGACGGCCACCCCGCGGGGCGGGGGGGGGGATTAGCGGAGGAGCAGGGCCTTTCCGAACGCGGTCCGGCCGGCGGCTTCCAGGCGGATGTAATAGAGGCCGGCGGCCGCGGGGACCCCGAAGTCATCGGTTCCGTTCCAGGTCGCCGTCCGGCTGCCCGAGGCCACGACGCCGTCCACGAGGGTACGGATCAGCCGGCCGTCGGCGGAGTAGACCGCCATCCGGGCCGCCGCCCCGGCCGGCACATCGAAAGCGAGGGCGGTGGAGCCCCGGAAGGGATTGGGGCTCGCCGGAGCGAGCGCGAAGGACGCGACCGGCGCCGGGGGATCCACCGCCACCGTCCCCGGAAGGACCGGGGAGCCCGCGTCCACCCAGGCCGAGTACCAGAGACCGGCCACCCGGGAGGAGGCCTTCCAGAGCCAGGTGCGGGTCTGGTCGCTCATTTCCTGCCACAGGGCGTCGTAGTAGGCGGTGCTTCGGGTGCTCCCCCCGGAGGCCTGCTTGGCGACCAGATCCGCGGCGAGAATCTCGGACACCCCCGGGTACTGGCCGTCGATCCAATCGAAGGCGCTCTCCAGGGGATCGGCGACGTAGCTCGCGGGCCCCGGGGCGGGGGCGAGCTCGGCCAGATGGCGGCCGGTCATGTTGCTCTCGTACCGGGAGTGGATGCCGTCCTGGTTGGTGAGCTGCCCGTCATAGTTCTCGGTGTCGTGGAGCGGGTTGTGGAGATCCCCCACGTAGTGCCCGATATCCGCGGCCTTGGCCACCGCGGTGGTCCAGTCGTGGGCGGAGAAGGCGTTCACGAGGCTCACGTAGGTGTCTTCGATCGCCCAGGGAAGGATCCCGTTGTTGTCCACGGTGTACTTCCCGTAGAGGGCCGTCGCGGCGCTGTAATCGTGGGGAAAGGTTCCGGTGAAGAAGGTGGGGTAGCTGTCGATGTCGATATAGTGCCGGATCGACTCGCCGGGCGTGCTGCTCTTCCGCGCGTCGGCGGCGGTGGAGAGATCCACCAGATCCGTCGACCACTGGGCGAACCCCTGGAACGCGAGGGGAAGATCCTGGACCGCGCCCTGGTTGATCAGCCGGTGGACGTCCCCCCCCCACCCCAGGGCG
This sequence comes from uncultured bacterium, assembly GCA_964424285.1. Taxonomy (GTDB): domain Bacteria; phylum Eisenbacteria; class RBG-16-71-46; order JABDJR01; family JABDJR01; genus CAVSKL01. Next base: position 3,943 of record CAYRIJ010000159.1, on the reverse strand, counting down.
GCCCCGGGGAAGAGGATCAGGACGGCAAGGACGGCGGCGAAAAACGGACGGGGTCGACGCACCGGGGGCCTCCTTCATCTACACCCGGACGGAGCCGGGATCCGCACAATAGTCCGGAGAATATATCACCCGGCCGGAGCGGCCGGTCATACCGAATCGCGATGACCGCCATCTCCTCCTCGGGAGAGCGCCTCCCCCGCCTCGGCGGGAAGGGCGGCGGGCCGGGTTCCGGCGGGCCGCGGCGTCCACCCCTCCCGCTCCGGCGCCCCCCGGTTGGGCGGACCGTGGAGGGCGGCGATCCCCCGGTTCAGGACCCGTTCCAACCTCCAGAGCACCTCCTCCAGCACCCGCACGTCCCGGCCGAAAGCGATCCGGCGAACCAGGGGCTTCACCAGGGTCATCCGGCGACGAAGCCCCACGTTGCGGTAGCGCAGGCGGAAGTAGCCGTCGTTGGAAAGGCCCCATTTCCTTCGGAAGTGGTCCAGGCTGGCGGCTTCCCAGACATCGCTCCAGCGCAGCATGAAGTAGTGCAGATCGTACGGCTTCAGCGGAGGACCGGGTACGTAGGTCACCACCGAGGCGGGTTCGAACCGGATGGTTCCCCCGGCGGCGAGGACGGTCAGGCAGAAATCCACGTGCTCCCGGGTGGCGAGGAACCCCTCGTCCAGGGGACCCACGGTCTCGAACAGCTCGGTCCGGACCAGCATGCAGTGGAACTCGGCGAACTCGGTGGGGCCGGCCCGAAACCGGTCCCGGACCTCGGCCACCGGCATGGCGTGGAAATCCATCCGCTCGAAGACGTGCCGCTCCACCTTGCCGCCCCGTTCCTCCTCGCGAATCCCCGTTCGTCCCCCCGCCGCGTGAACGGTCCGCCCCACCGGAAGGCCCTGGCAGATGAGGGGGGTCACCACGTCCGCCCCGCTGGCCTCCGCGGCCGACACCATGGTGGTGAGCCATCCCGGGGTGACCTGGACGTCGTTGTCGATGAACACCGTGTAGGTCCCGGCCCGATCAAGGCCCAGGTTCCGGGCGCGGTTGGGGGTGAGGTAGCGGTCCGTCCGGATGATCTCGAAACCGCGTTCCCGCGCCGAGGCCTCGAGCCAGGCGCGCACCGGCCGCGGGGAGCCCCCATCCACATAGACCAACCGGAACGGCATCGCGGTGTGGGCGTAGACGCTTTCCAACGACTCGCGGGCGTAGCTGAACCGTTCCCGGGGAACGACGACGATGGTCACGTCGGGTTGAGGCATGCGTCCTCGCAGGGTTCGGGGGTGAGGGACCGGGGCCGCCGGCTCCGGTCGGCCCGATTATGGAGAACCGGGGCCCGGCGCTCAACCGCCGGGCCGAAGCCCGCGCTCAGCGCCGCCTCCTTCCGCGCACCGCGGCCAGGAGAGGCCAATCGATCGAGCCCGCGGAGGGGCGAAGGGCCAGGGTGCGGAAGAGGAGGCGCATGACCGGGAACTGGAGCCCCGCCACCCGGACCAGGAGCACCACCGCCCCCAACCGCGCCAGCCACGACACCGCGAACAGGGCCCGATACCCGAGGAGCCCGTGGCCCAGGGCCCCGAAGAGGGCGGCTCCCAGGAGCGACCCGCCCACCGTGGCCAGGGAGTTCACCAGGTTGTAGGTGGTCAGGAGGCTCGTCCGCTCCTCCTCCCGGATGGTGTCGAAGAGGAGCAGGAACGAGGCGAACTCGTAACAGGCCCAGAGGACGCCGGAGGCCACCTGGAGGGCGAGGAGATAGGTGAAGGACCGGGACACCAACCAGAACAGGGGGATGGCCATGATGCCCAGGCCCCCGACCCGGAGCAGGGCCATCGCCCCCACCCGCCGGGCCAGGCTCCCGAGCCCGGTCAGGACCGCGATCTTGGCCGCAAAGGACGCCCCGATCAGGAGCATGTAGGCGGTGTAGGAGAACCCGATCTCCTTCAGCATGTAGGGAGTGAAATAGGGGCTGGCGATGGCCACCGAGGCGGTGAGAACGATCATGTAGCCGAGGAGCTTCCCCCCCGCGGCGTGCCGGAACCGCCCCAGGAGGTCGCGGCCCACCACCAACCTCTCCCCGGTCAGGGGCGGCCGGAGCTCGCTCTGCCGGTTGATGCGGCGAAAGGAGAGGTATCGCGCGCCGCCGGCCAGGAGGAAGATCACCGCGAAGCCCAGGAGCGGGACCCCGAGCTTCAAGGCCAGCTCGAGGACGGCTCCCCCGGTCAACAGCGCCAGAAGGCTCCCGAGCTGGATGGCCCAGGTCCGCCGCGCCCAGTACCGGGCCCGCACCCTCCTCGGCACGAGCTGGCCCACCCAGACGTTCCAGGCCGGGCCGGCGGCCAACCCCGCTCCCCAGTAGAGCGACGCGGCGGCGAACAGGGCGATCCCGGAGATCCGTCCCACCGCCGACGCTCCGATGAAGGGGAGGAACGCCGCGGCCTGGACGAAGGCGCAGGCCGCCACCCACCTGCGGCGGGAGCGGAGCCGGGAGACCCCCCAGGGGGTGACGAGCTGGAGCACCCCTCCCACCAGGAGGGGCACGGTGGAGATGAGCCCGGCCGGCACCGCGCCCATGCCCAGGGCGAGCACGAACGCGGCGAAGTAGGTCTCGCCGAGGCCCACCATGGCGCTCCAGGCCACGCCCTCCTGGAAGATCAGGCGGAGATCGCTCCGGAGCCGTGACGCCTCGGCGGGATCCTCGCCGGCGGGAACTCCGATCATCTGACGGAACGGAGCCGGGTCGCCCGGGGCCGCGCCGGTCGCCTAGGACGAGGCGGCATAGACTTCCCGGGCCGCGGCGGCGCCGACCCCGCGATGAACCGGGGCCCCGACCCCTCCCAGGACGGTGTCCAGGGCGCTCAGGCAGGTGAGCACGTTGACCCGGCTGGCCGCCGCGCCCATGAGCCCGATCCGCCAGACCTTCCCGGCGAAGTCTCCCAGACCGGCGCCGATCTCGAGCCCGTGCTCCACCCGGAGCCGGGTCCGCACCTCGGCTTCGTCCACCCCCGCCGGCACCTTGACCGGGTTCAGCTGGGGGGTCCGGATCGGTTCGTCGACCAGAAGCTCCAGCCCCATCGCGGTCAAACCGGCCTTCATGGCCTCGTGGTGGAGCCGATGACGGGTCCAGCTCGCCTCCAGGCCCTCCTCGGTCAGCATGACCAGGGCCTCGTGGAGTCCGTAGAGGGCGTTGCTGGGTGCGGTGTGATGGTAGGCCCGCCGTCCGGCCCCGCTCCAGTAGGAGGTGAGGAGTCCCATGTCCATGAACCAGCTATGCACGGGGACCCGGCGGTTCTTGATCCGCTCCACCGCCCGCGGGCTCATGGTGATCGGGGAGAGGCCGGGAGGGGCGGAAAGACACTTCTGGCCCGCCGCGAACACCGCATCCAGCCCCCACTCATCGGTCAGGACCGGGGTCCCGACCAGGGAAGTCACCGCGTCAACGATGGTGTAGCCGTCGTGGCGGCGGACGACTTCGGCCAGCTTGGCCGCATCGGAGAGCACCCCGGTCGAGGTCTCGGCATGGACGAAGGTCACCACCTTGGCCTTGGGGTGGGCGGCCAGGGCCGCCTCCACCTGGGCCGGGTCGATCGCCTTGCCCCACGGGGATTCCACCACCACCGGGACGGCCCCGGCGCGCTCGACCATGAGGTGCATGCGGTTGGAGAAGTACCCGTTCCGGCACACCACGACCTCGTCGCCGGGCTCCACCAGGTTCACGATGCAGGCTTCCATTCCCGCCGAGCCGGGACCGGAGAAGGGGAACGTGAGCTCGTTCCGGGTCCGGAAGGCGTAGCGCAGAAGCTCCTTCACGCCGTCCATGAACTCCCCGAACTCGGGATCGAGGTGACCGAGGGTGGGGTGGGCCATGGCCTGCCGGACACGCGCCGGGACGTCGGACGGGCCCGCGCCCATGAGAATGCGGCGGGACGGATGAAACGACTGGGTCTCCATGATGTCA
>CAYRIJ010000158.1:7342-8829 GCA_964424285.1 uncultured bacterium | reverse complement strand
GGCCCCCACCTTGATCGCCGCCCGCGCCCTGCAGGGAGTGGGCGGCGCGCTCCTGGTCCCCTCCAATCTCGCCATCATCGGGGCCGTATTCGACGAGTCGGAGCGCGGAAGGGCCATCGGCACCTGGGCGGCGTTCGCGTCGGTCACCAGCGCGCTCGGGCCGGTGCTCGGGGGCTTCCTGGTCGACACCCTGTCCTGGCACGCCATCTTCTTCCTGAACGTGCCGATCGCCCTCGTCACCCTCCTCATCACCTGGCGACACATGCCGGAGACCCGGAACCCGGACGCCGACGGCGCGATGGACTGGCGGGGAGCCGCCCTGGCGGCGGCGGCCTTCGGCGCGCTTTCCCTGGGGCTGACCGAGGTCGGCAACCTGGGTTGGTCCCATCCGGCGGTCACCGTCGCCCTCGCCGGCTCGGTCGTCCTGCTCGCCGGCTTCCTGTGGGCGGAAGGCCGGCGGGCCCACCCCATGGTCCCCCTCGCCCTCTTCCGCTCGCGCGACTTCAGCGGCGCGAACCTCCTGACCCTCTTCCTGTACGCGGCGCTGTCCTCCATGTTCTTCCTCCTGCCGTTCAATCTCATCCAGGTCCAGGGCATGGCCGCCACCGCCACCGGAGGCGTCTTCCTCCCCTTCATCCTGACCATCGCCTGTCTCTCGCGCTTCTTCGGAAACCTCGGGGATCGGATCGGAGCGCGCTGGCTCCTCATCGTCGGCCCGCTGGTGGCGGCCGCCGGCTTCGTCCTCCTCGCCCGCCCCGGCGCCGGGGACTCGTTTTGGACCGGTCTCTTCCCCCCCATGACCACGATCGGATTGGGAATGGCGATCACCATCACCCCGCTGACCGCGACGGTCATGAACGCGGTCTCGGAGGCCCAGACCGGCGTCGCCTCGGGCGTCAACAACTCCGTCTCGCGTCTGGCCGGCCTTCTCGCCATCGCGGTCTTCGGCACCCTTGCGGTGGTCCTCTTTCAGCAGCAACTCTCCGGCCGGCTTCTACGGGCCGGGTTCGAGGCTTCCTCGGACGTCTCCCGGGCCGCGGCGGAGATCGGCAAATCCCTGACCGCCACTCCGATCCCCGCCTTCGTAACCGGCCCGGCCCGCCTCGAACTTGCCGCCGCGATCCGGAGCGCCTTCCTGGACTCCTTCGGCATCATCATGCTCGCCGCCGCCGGTCTGGCGGTGCTGAGCGCCGGGGTGGCGGCGGTCACGATCGGCCGCGACCGGGCCCGCCCGGAGTGATCGCGACCGGAGGGGATCCCGCGGGCGGCCGCGGTCCTAGGCACGTCTCCCGCCTCCGGGTAAGCTTCCACCCGAGCCGCTCACCGAGTATCCGAGGACCCGAACCATGCAGGTGATGAGCCCGCCCCCCATGGCCCCGATTTCCGCGTTCGACAGCCGGGGCGCCGAAAGCGCCCGCCTGGGCTCCGGAAACGGCGGAGGACGAAAACGATGACTTCAGCCGCGGAGGCGCTCGCGCGCCTACGGG
>CAYRIJ010000158.1:0-7242 GCA_964424285.1 uncultured bacterium | reverse complement strand
CGGCGGAGGACGAAAACGATGACTTCAGCCGCGGAGGCGCTCGCGCGCCTACGGGACGGAAACCGGCGCTTCGTGTCGGATGTCCGGAGCCTCGACACGCTCGGCGGCCAGACCCGCCGGCACGAGTTCCTGGACGGCCAGGAGCCGGTGGCGGTGATCCTCGGATGCTCGGATTCCCGGGTGCCGGTCGAGATCGTCTTCGACCAGGGCCTGGGAGACCTCTTCGTGATCCGCGTCGCCGGGAACATCGTCGCGCCGTCCCTGGTCGGGAGCGTCGAGTTCGCCGCCGAGAAGTTCGGCACCCGCCTGGTGGTGGTCCTGGGCCATACCCATTGCGGCGCGGTCCAGGCGACCCTGGACGAGCTGCTCCGGCCGACCGGCGCCCATTCGCGGAACCTGAGCTCCATCGTCGACCGCATCCGCCCCCCGGTCGAGGCGCTCCTGGCCACCGAGCTCCGGAACGACCGGGACGCCCTCTACCGGCAGGCGGTGCGCGCCAACGTCCGCGCCTCCGCCGACCACCTGCGTCACGGGTCGGAGATCCTGGAGGAGCTGATCCGCGGGGACGGGCTCCTCGTGGTGGGCGCGGAGTACGATCTGGAGACCGGGGCGGTGGACTTCTTCGACGGGCTCCCGGAGACGCGATGATCGCGCGCCGCCCGGGCGACGCCCATCCGGGTCGCCGGGGGTCTCCGGCCGGCCGCCCCGGCGCGCCCGAGGGTTGAAGGTGGAGGCCCTCGCCCTCCGGGACATGTCCCGGTCCGAACTGGCCGAGGCGGCGGACGCGAACCTGGTGGAGCACGCGGGGTGGGTCCACCGGCGGCTTCCCACCATGCGGGTCGTCGAGGACCCCGGCCTGACCCTGATCGACTCCGGGGTGCCCTGCGACACCTTCAACGTCGTCTGCCGGGCCCGGCTCCGCCCCGAAGACGCGCCGGGCCGCGCCCGAGCCGCGATCGAGCATTTCACGACGGTCGGGCGACCGTTCTCGTGGTGGGTCGGTCCCGCGGATCGCCCGGCGGAACTCGGCGACCGGCTGCTCGACCTCGGGCTGGCGCGCACCGAGACCGAGCTGGCGATGGCCGCCGACCTTGCCGGCCTCCGAACGGGAGATGGCCCGCCTGGGGCGCTCCGGATCCGCCGGGTACGCACCGAGGCCGAACTCCGCGCCTTCGCCCGCCTGCTGGCCGGCGCGGTGGACCCGCCGGACGACGAGGTGCTCCGCTTCTACGAGCTGGCCACGGCGCCGCTCCTCGGAGCGCACCCGCCCCAGTGGCTCTATCTCGGCCTTCTGGGCGACGACGCGGTGGCGGCGGGACAGTTGACGGTGGGAGGAGGCGTGGTGGGGCTCTACAATGTCTTCACCAGCCCGGCCCATCGCGGGCGCGGCTTCGGCACCGCCCTCACCCTGCGGCCGCTCATCGACGCCCGGGCGGCGGGGCACCGCACCGCCGTCCTCCAGGCCACCGCCGAGGGGGCGGGAATCTACGAGCGGGCGGGATTCCGGGCCTTCGGCCGCATCACGGAGTACAAGCCGCCCCGGCCGTCGCCTTCATTCGGGAGCAAAGCATGATCGAGGAACCGGTCGCCATCCGGACCGCCGACGGAACATCGAAGGGCGTCTTCATCCGGAGCGACGACGGACGGCCCCACCCCGGCGTCCTTCACTTCACCGACATCCGCGGCGTCCGGCCGGCCCCCCTGGACATGGCCCGGCGGCTCGCCGGGGCGGGATACACGGTCCTCGTGCCGAACGTCTTCTACCGGACCGGCGAACCTCCGTTCCTGCAATCGGGGAAGCCCTTCACCGATCCGGAGACCCGGAAGGAGTTCGAGTCGCTGGTGACGCCCCTCACTCCGGAGGCGATGGAGCGCGACCTGGCCGCCTACGTGGACACCCTCGCCGCACACGCCTCGGTCGCGGACGGTCCGGTCGGCGCGGTGGGGTACTGCTTCACCGGGGCCATGGCGCTCCGGGCCGCCGCGGTCCGTCCGGACCGGGTCGCCGCCGCGGCCTCGTTTCACGGGGGAGGGCTCTTCAGGGACGACCCCGCGAGCCCTCATCTGGTCCTTCCCCGGGTCCGGGCGCGTCTCTACTTCGGACACGCCGACGGGGACCGGAGCATGCCCGAGGAGGCCATCGGAAAGTTGGAGGAGGCCCTGGCGGCCTGGGGGGGGCGCTACGAGAGCGAGATCTACCCCGGCGCCCACCACGGCTGGACGGTTCCGGACAGCGCGGCCCACGATCCGGCCCAGGCCGAGCGCGCGTACGGAAAGCTGGCCGCGCTTCTCCGGGACACCCTGGCGGAGCCCGAGGTCCGGTGAGCCCCCGGCCACCCCGGCCCGATCGGCTCCCCTCCCGCAACCGCTTCGACGGCGGCCTTCCGGGCAAGGCCCTCCGGCTCGCCGCCGCCGGGCCCCGGGGGACCCGATGGCGGACCTGAGCGCGGTCTACCGCGACAAGTCGGCGTCCCCGGGGACCAAGATCACCCTGGCCGCCGTACACTTCGGCATCGCGCTCGCGGTCCTGTGGCTCCTCTTCGGGGGCGGCGCGGGCGGCTCCGGTTCCTCGCCCCAGACCGCCTCGACCCTCCGCCGCGTCGTCCTGGCCGCGGCCGCCCTCCTCTACTTCTTCCGCACCCTGGCCACGCTCTTCGTGTTCATGAAACGCAGGATGCCCTGGTCCGAAGCGGCGACGATCGCGGTCTGGATCGCCTTCTTCGATTTCCTTTTCGCCTGGTTCGGGGGCCGGAACCCGCGTCCCTTCGGATGGGCGGAGGCGCTCGGAGCCGGGCTGGTGATCGTCGGATCCCTGCTCAACACCGGCTCGGAGTGGCAGCGCCTCCGCTGGAAGCGGAAGCCCGGGAACCGGGGCCATCTCCTCACCGGGGGATTCTTCCGCCTGTCCCGCCACGTCAACTACTTCGGCGACCTGGTGTTGTTCACGGGATGGGGGTTGGTGACGGGCCGCCCCGCCCTCCTGGCCATCCCCGCGGTCATGGTCGCCGGCTTCGTGTTCGCCAACATCCCCGCCCAGGATCGCTACCTGGCCGAGCGCTACGGCGAGGAGTACCGGGCCTACGCGGCCCGGACGGCACGACTGATCCCCTACCTCTACTGATTTCCGTTCCGCGGTCCCGCCTCTCCCGAAGCTCCGGTCGCCCGGGCAGGAGCGAGGACCGGCCCGGCCGCTCGTAGCGGCATCGCCGGTTGTGCACCGGTTCCACGGCGTGCTAGCGTTTCCGGCCTGTCCGGCATCCGATCTTTACTCCGCATCATCCGCGGATCCGCCGGCGCTCCATGACCTTGGGGATCTCGAATCCCCCGGTCCCGCCCCACCCCCATCAACAACGGAGCCTCTGATGAACAAGGAAATGCTCGACCGCTCGTGGGACCACACCCGGCAGGTATTCGGGATCTACCTCCGTCTTCTGGAAGCGTTTCCCGAGGACCGTTTCTTCAGCCACCCCGTCCCGGACATGCGCACGCCCGCCGAACTGTCGGCGCACATGTCGGGGACGATCATCCGGGACATCCCCCAGGGGGTGGCCAAGGGTGAGATCACCGCCGATGAGTCCTCGGAGTCCGAGGTGGCGGTGAAGCTGGGGAGCAAGGCGGCGCTGATCAAGTATGCGGAGGAGTGCTGGGAGCTCGGCAATGCGGCGGTGGGCACGATCGGCGACGATCAACTGAGCGGGACGGTCTCGACCCCCTGGAACATGACCTTTCCGGGTTGGATCGGGTTCCTCATGCTCCACGACGAGTTTCTTCACCACCGCGGCCAGCTCTTTGCCTTCGCCCGGGTGAGCGGCGTCGCTCCCCCGTTCATCTGGAGCTTCGCCGAAAACGCGCCGGCCTACCGCCCTTCGCACTAGCCGTCGCGCCACCCGATACATGCCGTGGGCGGCGATGGGGACGGTGCCGGACTTTCCTCCTACTCCGTCCGCTTCACCGCCCAGGGCATGGTCCGGTTGTCCGACGCCGCCTCGTCGAACGCGGACACCGCGATGATCCCCACCGTGAACTCGGCGGGGATGAGCGCCACCCCGCGCTCGACCGCCTCCGACGCCCCGGCGCCCGCCTCCAGCCAGTCGTAGACCCGCTTGGCCAGGACCCGCCGCATGATCTCCTCCCCGTCGCCGGTGGCGGCCACCGCCCCGCGGGGCCCCGCGTAGAGACCGGCCCCGATCACCGGGGTGTCCCCCACCCGCCCCAGGAGCATGATCGAGGTTCCGCCGGTGCTCAACGCGGCCCCGAACCGGCCCCCGGCGTCCCGGGCCACCGCTCCCACCGTGTCCGAGGGTCCCGCGATCTCCTTCAACGAGTCCCGGACGGCCGAGGGGAAGTTCCAGTAGTCCCGCGGGTCCCGCCCTTGCCAGGACACGTACGCATCCGACCGCTCCCGCCCGGCGAAGAACTCCCGGACCCGCGCGATCCGCTCCCGCGCGCGATCGGAGACCGGGTAGAACTCCGGCACCCCACGCGCCCGGGCGAACGCGGTCGCGCCCTCCCCGGCAAACAGGAGATGCGGCGAGTCCATCACCATCCGGGCCACCCGGACCGGGTTCCGCACCCTCTGGATCGCCGCCACCGCCCCGAACCGGAGCGCGTCGTCCATGACCGCGGCGTCCATCTCGATGGTCTTTCCGTCCAGGCGGAAATTCGACCCGATGCCCGCGTTCAACCGCGGATCGTCCTCCAGCACCACGGTGGCCCGCACCGAGGCCTCGAGGGCGCTTTCCCCCGCCCGCAAGGCGGCGAGCCCCGCGTCGCACGCGGCAAGACAGGCATCGCCGTGCTCGCGAGGACCCCCCGCCCCTCCGTGGGACACCACCGCCGCCGGGATCTTTCGCTTCGCGGTCACGGGTCTCCTCCCAGGAGCGTCTGCTCCTTCATGCCCAGGATCTGCACCAGCTTCCGGCCCATCCGGTTCCAGAACGAGGCCAGGAGCGGCTTCCGCCCGAAGCGCTCCGCGTAGTCGCGGAGCGCCCGCCCCATGCCCACGTCCCGTCCCTCGGTCCGGCTCAGGAAATACTTGTGGGTCATGACCTCCACGTACAGTTCCGAAGCGGTCTTTCCCGGAAAGAGATCCAGGACGTCCTCGCTCCGGAAGAGAGCGCACACCGGGACGAAGACCCGTTCGTACCAGTCGGCGGCGGCCTCGATCGAGGGCAGCTCGCGCCCCGCCTGCTCGCTCAGGTACCACTTGTGCTCGTCGATGTGGCGTTCGAGGGTCTCGAGGTAGGTCGCGTCCCGCACCCGGCCCAGGAGCGCGCGCACGTCGAGACCGGTTCGCTCGCCGAAGGCGCGCTCCTCGACCGCGATCCGGTACCGCCGGTCGTACTCCCCCCGCAGGTACTCCAGATCGTCCCCGGTGACCCGGGGCTCGGGAACCAGACCGGCCAGGCGGAGATCCTCGCTCAGCCACACCAGCCCCTCCAGGAACCCGTCGAGGTCGGCCCGGCGGAGCGCGTCGGAGAGCCGGTCGCGGATCTCCACCGTCTCCGCGTCGGCCAGGACCGCGCGGAGGCGGGTGGTCGGCCCGACCAGCGGAACCAGTTCCTTGGTGAACCGGATGAGGGCGTTGGCCGGCGAGGCGTCTCCCCAGTACACCCCCCCGGCGTGGAGATCGGTGAAGAGGTCGAGGAGGGCGTCCCAGATCCGGCGGCGGTTCTCGCGGGCGAACCCCAGGGGCACCAGCAGCGAATCGGGCACCACCCGCTCGGCCAGGCGGGTCACGGTGTGACCGGTCACCGTGGCGCTCACCTGCTCCCCCGCCGCGGTCGGAACCAGGACCGGCGCATCCTCGCGGATCACCGCGCCCACCGGCTCCAGCGCCTCGATCCCGCGCCGGCGCAGCTCGCGGTACACCGCGACCTCCCGGCGCGCCCCCCCGCCCCCCAGCTCCTTCACCACCAGCTTGGCCCCGTTGACCTGGATGAACGCCACCGGATGCCGCCCCACCCCGTGGCGGACCCGAAGGTGGCGGACCCCGAGATCCCGCCACTCGGCCAGCGGCCGCTTCCAGGGAAGCCGGCGAAGCGCGGCGCGAAGCTCCCGGTCGCCCCGCGCCGCGGGCTCCAGCTCGTAGCGCAGCCTGGGGTAGCGGGGCCGGCGGGACACGTTCCCGGTTCGCGGCGCCCGCCCGGTCCCGGCGTCCGGCGCGCGGGTGGGGCGCGGAGCGCGGGGAGGGCTCACCGCTCGTCCAGCGCGGCTTCCACCGCCGCGAGGTAGGCGTTCATGAACCCCTCGGCCTGCCGGCGCACGATCGGGTCGAAGGCCTCCGCGGTCCGCATCATGTCCCCGGCGGACTGGGCTTCGGGGGTGCGGTCCAGCTCCGCGCGATACCCCTCGATCCAATGGACCAGATCGGCGGCGGTGATCTCGGGATGAAACTGCAATCCGTAGGTGAGGGTCCCGTACCGGAAGCCCTGGTTCTCGGTGAGTCGGGAGCGGGCCAGCGCCACCACGTCCGGGGGGAGATCGAAGGTGTCGCCGTGCCAGTGGAAGGCGTGGGAGGTCCGCTCGGCCAGGTGGGCGGCCACCGGCTCCGCCCCGGAGTCGCGCTCCAGCTCGATCGGGTACCACCCGATCTCCTTCGCCGGCGCCTTCCGGACCCCGGCGCCGAGGGCGGCGGCCAGCACCTGGGCTCCCAGGCAGATCCCCAGGTTGGCCCGGCCGGCCGCAACCCGTCGCCGGGCCAGGGCGATCTCCGCCTCCAGGTAGGCGGGGTGATCGTAGACCGAATCGGGACCGCCCAGGTAGAGCACCAACCCCGCCTCCGAGGCCCCGGCGGGCAGGTCCTCGGGCCGGGTCACGTCGTGCACCGCCGCCGACCACCCGCGGTCGCGGAGGGGCGCGGCCAGGGACCCCGGCCCCTCGAACGGGACATGACGGAGGATCACGCAGCGGTTCATGACCGACCGAGTGTAGCAGCATAAATGAAGCCCCCGGACAATCGTCCGGGGGCCTCGAAGTAGCGTTACCTGGGGGGGTAGGTACCGCTACGACACCCTGAAAACCAACTCAAGGAACTGGGCGGCCGCGGCGCCTCGCGGGACGCCGCATTGCCACCGGCGACCTTCCCGGCCGCACTGTGGGTATCGGTTTCCCCCCGCCGAACTTGAGGGGTATCGCCGCCCTTCCATCACGATTGCGCTCGAAGGCGCAACCGGCGCCCGCGCCGTTTCGCTGCCGTCATAATCGATGGAACAACAAGCGCTTGGCGGGGCGGCGGTTTCC
>CAYRIJ010000157.1:0-8890 GCA_964424285.1 uncultured bacterium | reverse complement strand
GTACGCCCCCCGGCCTCGCGGCCGGAGGGCGACTTCGTGGCCCGGACGGTCCCCCGGGCGTGGGATGGCAGAAGCAGAGCTACTGGACGGTGACCTCGGCGTTCTCCACGATGAGGTCGTACTTGTACCCGGCTCCGAAGTCCTTGTCGGTCGCCGCCGTGCCCTTGACCAGCACGACGTCTCCCACCTTCACCACCGCGTCGGTGGTCACGGTGAGATCGTTGGACCCGGCCTCGCCGGTCCCGTCCTGGACGTGAATCCAGTTGCGGCCCATGATGCCGTTGTTGACCTTCACCACCTTCCCCTGCACCCGGACTTCCTTCCCGGCCAGCCCGGCTTTCTTGCCGAACCAGCCGCCCACGGTATCTCCGCCCCTGGCCTTCCCGATTCCGGAGAGGTCCAGGTTCGCGGGCTGGGCGTCGGCTCCCATGGAGGGGTGTCCCTCGGGTAGCGCTTGGGCCGCCCCCTCCTTCCCGGCCACCGTGATCCCCGGAACGAAGTAGACCACGTTGAAATCCCGGTTCAGGGTCTGGCTGTGGTAGTTCTCCATCGGCATGCCCGACGGAACCGACACCTTGTCGCCGACTTCGACGTCGAACTCGGGGGCGGCGGCCCAGAAGGTCTCGCGGCCCGTGTCCACCTGCACGTAGGTGTAACCCGCGGTGCTCATGGTCTCCAGGACCTTGCCGGCCTTGGCCGAGTTCATGGCCCCCTGGGTTTCCGAGGAATCCGCGGAGGCGTTCATCTCCCCGTTGGCTTTCTGGGATGCTGTGTTCTGACATCCCACCGCCGCGAGGAGCGCGGCCGCGGTAACCAGGATCCGTGCGTGCTTGGTGTTCATGGGAATTCTCCGTGCCGGTGAAGGTCATTGGTTGGTTGCGCTCAACCGCCGACGACTATAGATGAACCGTCCCGGGTGGGGACCACGAGAAAAACAATAAGAGAAATCGTGTTTCGAGACCGGCCCCGGCGGGATCGACCTTGGCGCGAGTCACCGGCTTCGGCGGGGCCGACCGCCCTCCCGGCGGCCCCCCGGCCCGGTGCGCTCCCCTCCGGGGCCTCGGATCAGCGGACCAGGAAGTAGGGGACGAGGAACGCCCCCGCCAGGGCGGTGAGCGCCACGGCCACCATGTTCATCCAGAAACCGGCCCGGGACATCTCGGGGATGGTCAGGTACTCGGAGGCGAACACGATGGCGTTGGGGGGGGTGGCCACCGGGAGCATGAACGCCATGGAGGAGGCCAGGGCGGCGGTGGCCATGAGGGTGATGGGGGCCAGCCCGAGGCCCGCCGCGGCCCCCGCCATGACCGGCATGGCCATGGTGGCGGTGGCGGTGTTGGAGGTGATCTCGGTCAGGAAGACGAACAGCACGGCCACCGCGGCCACGATCAGCACCACCGGGAGGCCGCTCATCCCCGCCACCCGGCTCCCGATCCACGCCGCCAGCCCGCTCTTGTCCATGGCCCGGGCCAGGGAGAGGCCGCCCCCGAAGAGCACCAGCACCCCCCAGGGGATCTTCCGGGCGGTGGGCCAGTCCAGGACGAACACCCCGCGCCGCCAGTCGACCGGAAGGAGGAAGAGCGCGATCGAGGCGGCGATGGCGATGGTCGAGTCCTCGACGCCGGGGGCCAGGGACTGGATGCCGGGGAGGGTGATCCCGCCGAAGGTCTTCGGCTCGCGGAGGATCCAGGCCGCCGCGGTCACGATGAACACCGTGGCCACCCCGCGCTCGCCCCGGCCCATGGGGCCCAGGCGGGCGCGCTCCCCGGCGATGACCTCGCCCGCGTCGCCGGACAGTTTCCCCGGCCGGTGTAGCACCCCGACCAGCAGGAGCCAGGCCGCCGGGAGGAAGACCGCGGCCACCGGGAGTCCCACCGCCATCCACTCCAGGAAGCCCACCGGCCGGCCCAGGAGTTCTCCGGCCGCGGCGGCGAAGACCGCGTTGGGGGGGGTGCCGATCAGGGTGGCCACCCCGCCGATCGAGGACGCGTAGGCGATGCCCAGCATCAGGGCGATCCCGAAGTGATAGCGCCCGGATCCGGCCCCCGGAGGTCGGAACATCTCGCCCACCGCCAGGGCGATCGGAAGCATCATGGCCGCGGTGGCGGTGTTGGAGATCCACATGGAGAGGAACGCGGTGGCCAGCATGAACCCCAGGACGAGCCGGCGGGGGCCGGTTCCCACCCGGGCGATGATGTTGAGGGCGATCCGCCGGTGGAGGTTCCACCGCTGCATGGCCATGGCGATGAAGAAGCCGCCCATGAACAGGAAGATCAGGTGGTTGGCGTAGGGTGACGCCGCGTCGGGCATCTTCAGGATGCCCAGCGCCGGGAAGAGAACCAGGGGAAGGAGCGCGGTGGCCGGGATCGGGATGGCCTCGGTCATCCACCACACCGCCATGAGAAGCGCCGTGGCCGCGGTTCGCCATCCGGGAATCGAAAGCCCGCCGGGAGGCGGCAGGAAGAGCAACAGCCCGAAGAGGATCGCCCCCCCGACCAGCCCGAGCCGCCTGTGGAGCGGGTGCCCGGCGATCCCGGCATTCGGAGCGGTGTCGGTCATGTCCCTCCCCGGCTCAGCGGTTCTTCCAGGTGAAGGCGTGGGGCCAGTTCGAGGTGCTTCCGGACACCCCGGTATGGCAGATGTTGCAGGCGGAAGCCCGGCGGCCCGGCCCGTGCTCCTCGGCGAACTCGCCCGCCCCGCCCCCGTGGGAGTTCCGGTGGCAGGCGGCGCAGCTCCCCAGGGTGACCGCCCGCCCCTGGTACTGGTTCGCCTGGTAGTTGTCCGAGTCCTGGTTGCTCGGCACCATGGCGTGGGGGCTCCCGTGGCACCCGGCGCAGTAGACCCCGCCGTGGCCCCGGGCGTTCCGGTAGAGGTCGGTCCCGGTGTCCACGCCGGTGGTGGTGGTGTGGCAGGTCGCGCACTTGGGCTCCGAGTTCCAGGGCACCCGCCCGCCGGTGCGGATCGACTGGGACACCTGGGCCAGGTCGCCGTGGCAGGTGGTGCAGTTCCCGTCGGTGGCGGTGTGGGCGACGCTCCGGTTGCACTGGGTCGCCCCGCCGGGATGGCAGTCGTAGCAGGCGGCGTTCCGGCCGACGTGGGCGCCGTGCACCGCGGCGGACAGGTACATGGAGGTCGTGGCCGGGGGCGGCGTGCCCAGGACGGGGCTGGCGTGGCAGCTCGCGCACAGCACCGGCGCCGAGGCGGCGAGCGCGGTTCCGTGGAGGGCGTCATGGGAGGCCAGGATGTTCTTGAACGGGTCGGCGGTCCCGCCCCCGATCGAAACCGTTCCGGTTCCCCCCTGGGCGTGGCACTTGGCGCAGTTGATCTCGTCCGAGGTGGGGACGGTGGTCCGGGTCTGGGCCAGCACGTCCCCGGTCGAGTTCTTCACCGTGATCTCGGCCACCTGGTAGGGATTCCAGACCCCGGCGTCGTTCACCGGGGTGAGGGGGATGCCGTTGACCACGAAATGATCCGAGGCGGCCACCATGGTCCCGGAAAGGCCGTTGTGAAGGCTCGGGGTCTCGAGGTTCAGCCCCTTGTTCACCGGGAGATCCACCCCGAAGAGCTTCTTGGCGTTGGCCCAGAACTGCGCGAACGCGCCCCCGTAGGCGTCGGTCTTCCCCGACGAGGTGGTGTTGTCGAGGATCCGGTACTCGACGGTCAGCCCCTCGACCGTGACCCGGGGCGGACTTCCGCGCCGGATCACCTGGGCCCAGACCGTGTTGTAGGGGGGAAGGATCACCGCCTGGTCGTAGGTGGGGTTCAGGCAGTGCATGCCGAGGTCGTTCCAGGCCACCACCACGAAGTCGCCGGTGACCGGGGTGACGGGGTTGTCGACGGCGCCGTTGTCGCTCGCCACACAACCCGCGCCCACCAGAGTCAACAAGGCGATCCCGACCATCCACCCGGTCCCCCGCCGCGTCCGCGTCATCATCTCCCTCGCTCCTTCCCGCACCCCGCTCTACCATTGGCAAGGCATTCGGCAGAGAATAGGCAGCCCGGGGGGGCGGATCAACAAGATCTCCCTCGCCGGCCGTCGAAACTGCGGACACAATCCGATCGATTCGGTACGATTTGCGGCCGGAGCGGACGACCCCCGAGCGGCCGGACGCCCGGCGCGCCGGAACGGCGAACCCCACGGAGGAACGAGTTGGACATCGGTTTGAACCCGGCCCGTCGTGAGGCGGCGCGGCCCGCGTCCGGGCCGCGCCGCCCGGGGGCCGCCCTGCTGCTCCTCATCCTCGTCTTCGTGGGCCTCCACCTCCCGGTTCTCCCCATGACCAGCCGCTATCACGCGGACGAGCAGTACTACACCGACGCCGCCCTCCACATGATGCGCTCGGGAGACCTCCTCACCCCGACCTACCCGGACGGAACCCCGTTCTACGAGAAGCCCGCCCTCACCCACTGGACGGTCCTGGCCGGGTTCAAGCTCTTCGGGGTGAGCTTCTTCGCCTCGCGAATCCTCTTCCTCCTGGCCGGCGGCGGGGTCATCTGGCTCACCTGGCTGATCGCGCGCGCGCTCTTCCGCTCCGAGGCCGCGGCCTTCGCCGCGGCGGTGGTGGCCTTCTCCAACAACGAGCTCTACGGAGCCGCGCTCCGGGCCAACCCCGACGTCCTCCTCGCCCTCTTCCTGGCGGTGAGCGCCCTGGGCTTCGCGCACCTTCTCTTCGGGGGGAGGCGCCGGGCCCGCGACCCGTGGATGGCCTACGTCGGGGCCGGGCTGGCGGTGGCCACCAAGGGACTCCTGCCGGTGGTGTTCGTGCTCTTCGTGTGGGCCTTCGCCTACCTCCGCCGTCGCCGGGCCGGCGATCTGCGGCGGCTCCTCGACGCGAAGAGCCTCCTGGCGGGGGCGATCCTCGGCGGTTCGTGGTTCGCGGCCATGGTCGGGCTTCACGGCTCCGAGGCGCTCAGGGTGTTCCTGGGTGATCAGGTGGGGGTGCGGCTCGGCGCCTCGGCGGCGCGGATCCTGGTGAACGCCTGGATGTACGTGGTGGTTCTGGTGAAGGACTTCCTTCCCTGGTCGCTCCTCGTCCTTCCGGTGCTCCTGGTTTCCCGGCGGACCCTCGGACGGTTCTGGACCGCCCATCGCGGCCCGATCGTGTTCACCTTCGCCTGGTACCTGGTGCTCTTCGTGATCTTCGCGTCGGCCAACCTCTTCCGGCCGCGCTATTTCCTCCCCGCCTATCCGCTGGTGGCCGCGGTCCTGGGGGCGTTCCTGGTCGAGGCGCTGGCCGAGACCCCGGTCCGGCGCTTTCTGGGACGGCTCAAGGCGTGGTTTCCCGCCGCCGGCGTGGCGGCGGGGGCGTTGGCCGCGATGATCGGGGCCTTTCTCGACCCCCGGATCCTCGTCGCGGGCCTGGTGTGGATCGCCGCCGCCCTGGTGCTTTACGCCCTGGCCTCGAAGCGTTCGGACCCCGTCCGCCTGGGGGCGGTCGGTCTCTATATGCTCGTGCTCTACGGGGGGTACGACGTCCTCATCCGGCCGGTGTTCGCGGTTTCCCCCGCGCCCGCCCTGGCCCTCGGGCTGCGTTCGGTTCCCCCGGGCGAGGACGTGGCGTCGGTGGGGCTCAACGACCAGGTCCTGAGCCAGATCCGGGTCCTCACCGGGGGCCGGGTCTGGCCGGTTAACCGAGACGGGGATGCCGAGCCGACCCGGGGGCGGCCGGTGCTCCTGCTCGGCCAGGCAGCCCGGGACAGCCTGCCGCTCGCCGGCTACGAGGTGGCCGAGACCGGCCGCGCCTTCCACAAGATCCGCGCCGGGGAGATCTGGGGGGTGATGGTGGGGGGGGATCGGTCCGCGCTCCTCGACCGGAAGACGAGGCGCTTCTACCTCGCGGTCCCCGGCGCGAAGGCGGTGCCCTACATCAGGTGAAGCTCCACCACGTTCCCCTCCTGGAGGACGTGGTCCCGCTGGACCTGCTGCCCGTCGAACACCCCCTCCCCCCAGAGCCGGGCGAACTTGAGCCCCTGGGCCAGCTCGCGATGAATCGTCTCGGCCAGATCGGCCACGGTGGCGCCGCGGGGAAGGGTGAAGGGGCGGACCCGGTCCGGAGGCTTCCCCGGTTCCTTGGTGTAGATCCGGATCACGTCGAGAGCCTCGAAGGTGCGCCGGGCGAGACCCTCCAGCCCCTGCCCGTCCACCGGGGACACCGCGAGGATCGGCCAGGGGGCCTCGATGAGCGCGCGAAGGATCTCCAGGTTGTCGGCGGAGCCGGGCTTGTCCATGCCGGTCACCACCAACATGCCCGGCTTGCGGACCCAGGTGGGATCCCCGTCCCCGGCCGGCGGCGTCCCCAGCGGGTACGCCTCGATGTGCTTGGCCGCGAGGAGCGCGCGGGTCGCCTCCAACCCGTCCAGCGCTCCGCCGCTCTCCACCACGATCCAGAGCAGGTCCGCGTGGCGGACCAGGTCGTAGACCCAGGGCTCGACGTGTTCGGTGGAGACGGCCGGGAGGTCGATGAGCTGCACGAACACGTCCTCGTGGGGCATCATCCCCGGCACCGGCTCGAGGGTGGTGTAGGGGTAGTCGGCCACCTTGGGCTCGGCCCCGGTGAGCGCCGCCACCAACGACGACTTCCCGCCGTTGGGGGGGCCCGCCAGGGCCACCTGGCCCGCCCCCTCCCGGGCGATCACGTGGCTTCGGCCGCCGCCCCCCCGCTTCGAGCCCTCCTGCTGCTGGTGGAGCTTGGCGATCCGCGCCTTGACGTCGGCCTGGAGCTTGTCCGTGCCCTTGTGCTTGGGCATGATGCGAAGCATCTCCTCCAGGGCGGCCAGCTTGTCCTCGGGGGTGCGGGCCGCGCGGTAGCGGGCCTCGGCTTCGCGGTACTGGGGAGGTACGTTGGTGGGCATGGTCCGCCGCCTCGCTCGACCGGCGGTCCGCCGAGCGACCCGCTCCGATTCCGGGACCGGGGGCTCGGAGGACCAACACGCCATGGGGGCCTCCAGCATACCCCACCCGGGGCGCCGGCGGGGCCGCGGCCGGCGATTTCCCCCGGACCGTGACCTCCCGCCGCGCTTCTGCGTCTTCCCCCCGAGGCCTCTGCTAGACTCAACCTATAGAGCCCCGCGGGCGACACGCCGGACGCCGGGGGAGAGGGAGGACGACGTGAGCGAATCGCCTGGACTGAGCATCCTGGCCGAGGCGAGCATCCGCCAGATCAGGGAATACCGGAGCGTCCTGACCGAGGCGGGGATCGAGGCCCACATCATCCGCCCGGCGGTGATGCGGAACACCTGAAGCCCCAAGGTGCAGCTTGCGGTCGCAAGCCATGACGCGGAGAACGCCCTGACCGCCCTGCGCGCGGACTGGTACCGGAACGCCGGCGAGGACGAGCGGACGGCGGCGGAGTGCGTGATCGATCTCGACGCCCCGGAGATCACCTGCCCGGCCTGCGGGACCACCTTCGCCACCGGCCCCCGGGAGTGCCCCGACTGCGGGTTGGGGCTCGGCTGAGGCCGCCGCCTCCGCGAACCCCGCCCTCCGTCGTCCCTTCGCCCCTTGGCCCCACGGCCCGGCGTCTAGGACGACCCGAGCTTCCCGGTGGGGTCCAGCCAGCGGTAGAGCGCGGGGAGGAGGAGCAGCACGATCGGCCCCGAGAGCACGAACCCGCCGATCACCGCGATGGCCAGGGGCTGCATCAGCTGGGAGCCCTGGCCGAGGGCCACCGCCAGCGGCGCCAGGGCCAGCGAGGTGGCCAGCACCGTCATGGCCACCGGGCGGAGCCGGCGATGGGACGCGTTGAGCCAGGCCTCGCGGACCGTCCGGCCCGATTCCAGCTGCAACCGCGCCTCGTGGATCACGAAGATCGCGTTCTCGCCCACGATCCCCACCATCATGATCGCCCCCACGTAGCTCGAGATGTTCAGGGTGGTGCCGGTCACCAGGAGCGCCACCAGCACCCCGGCCAGGACCGCCGCCGCGCAGAACGCGGTCACCAGCGGCGCCCTCCAGTCCCCGAACTCGAAGAGCAGCACCACCGCCACCAGGGCCAGCCCGGCCAGGAGCACGTAGAGGAGGAGGCGGAACGACTCCTGTTGCTGCTGGTAGAGACCGCCGAACTGGATGGACATGCCGGGGGGGAGCTGGAGCTTTCGGGCCAGCTCGCGCCGGATGTCCGCGATCCCCGCCCCGAGGCTCCGGCCGGAGAGGCGGGCGGTCACGCCGAGGTAGGTGCGGAGGTTCTCCCGGTCGATCTCGGCCTCGGGCGCTCCGGTGGTGATCGTGGCCAGCTCGGAGAGGGGCACCAGGGTCGACGGCGGGTCGTTGGCCCGGACGCGGAGATCGGGGAGGGGATGGTCCCCCCGGGCCAGGACGCGTAGATCGTAGACCCGGTCGCCCACCCGGACCCGGTCCACCACCGTTCCGTTGACCGCCGGCTCCAGGGCCCGGAAGACGTCCTGGGTGGTGAGCCCGTAGCGCGCCGCGGCCCGGGTGTCGACCCGGATGTTCCGGGCGGGACCGGCGATGGTGATGCCGTCGAAGACGTCCTCGACCCCCGGCACCCCGGAGATGATCTCCGCGGCGCGGCGGGCCTTGTCCTCGAGCACCTGGAGATCGCTTCCGAAGATCTTCACGTCGATCGGCTGGGGGGTGCCCCCGGTGAGGTCCCCGATGTTGTCCTCCAGGAGCTGTCCGAAGTCGGTGCTGATGGCCGGTTCCACCGCGGCGATCCGGGTCCGGAGATCGTCGATCACCTCGTCCACCGGGCGGCGGGTTCCCCGCGGCTTCAGGTTGATCACGTAGTCGCCCGAGTTGGGCTCGGTGATGAAGAAGCCGAGCTGGGTCCCGGTCCGGCGCGAGTAGCTCTGGACGTCGGGGACCTCCTGGATGACCTTTTCCGCTTCGCGGAGCATGCGGTCGGTCTCGGTGAGCGAGGTGCCGGGCGGG
>CAYRIJ010000156.1:0-8995 GCA_964424285.1 uncultured bacterium | reverse complement strand
TCGCGCAGGTCGCGAAGTCCCCGCGGGCAAAGGGGGTGATCAAGAAGGCGACGGAGTACGTTCCCATCACCACCCACGACGTGGGTGAGATACGCCGCAAGTACCCGGACATCACTCTGGAGGACCCCGCTCGTTGGCGGGAGAACCTGTCCGTAGTGCGGGAAAAGGGCTACGGAGAGGACCGGCTGCAGGACAACGAGATCCTGATCTCCATCGTGGACGAAGCCCATGCGCTGATCAATCCGGAGCACGCGGATGCCCGAGGCCAGTTCGGATTCGCGGTGGCGGGCGGCCCCCTCGGCTACCACATCATCCGCAGTTCGGTGGTCAGCATCTTCCTCATGGACCCGGAGCAGAGCTTCCGGGAACGGGAGACGACCTCGATCGAGGACATCAAGCGGTGGGCCGAGGAGCTGGGCGCCGAACCGGTGACCGAGGTCAGCTTGGAGGGAAACCAGTTCCGTTGCGGAGGGATGGCCGAGTACACGGACTGGGTGGAGGGCCTCATCCGAGGTGACGATCCGGGTGGTCTGCGCACGCTGGCACCGCGGTGGCGGCTGCCGGCCGATGACGCGGCCGGTTCACGGGATGCGCCCGGCCCGTCTCCGGCCCGAGGGAAGCGGCCCCGGAAGGGCGCGCCTCGTGGATTGGTCTTCGATCTGGTCGAGACCCCCGCGGACTTGGAGAGTCGGCTCTGGAACCACGCAACCGACCGCTCCACGGTGCGCCTCCTGGCCAGCTACGCCCGCAAGTGGAAGACCCGGAACGTGGCGTCTCCCCACAAGGCCCGGCCGGCAGAAATGGATTTCCACATTCCGTACTCCGTGGACGGCCGTACCCGCTACTGGTCGAAACCCTGGAACTTCGTGCCCCAGGGCCAGGACTACACCGCCTTCATCCAGGGGAGTCCGGGGTTCCCCATGGCCGAGGACCCGCTCTGCGAGGTGGGATGCCCGTACGCCGTTCGAGGTTTCGACTTCGACTACGTGGGGGTCCTCTGGCTTTCCGACCTCGTGTACCGTTCAGGGGAATGGGTCGTCCAGCTGGAGCACGTCCACGAGACGGGATTGAAGCCCTACCTCCGGCGGGCCTCCGCGGAGGAGAATCCGAACGGCGAACATCACCGGGCCCTGCTTCAGAAGCTCGGCCAGGCGTACCGCATCCTCCTGACCCGGGCCATCCACGGTGTCTACCTGTGGGTGGAGGACGATGAGACCCGGGAATTCATTTCCGGTGCCCTGGGAGCCTAGCGGGGGACTTAGGCGCGACCGGGTGACCGGAATGGGCCGATAGGATCCCGGTGGCATCCGGGGGGCCTACGGACGTCGAAAAAGGCGGACGGCGGATCGGTCGCGCCCGCGGATGCGTCCCCTGCTGGTTCGAACTCATCGAGCTGAAGGCGGGCCCCGACTGCCACAGGTCGCTCCGCGGCGGAAGCGTCTAGAAGAGCACGGTCATGCGCTGCACGAACGAGCGTCCTCCCGCCGCCAGCCTCGCGTAGTACAGGCCGCTGGCGACCCGGGCCCCCCGGTCGTCCCGCCCGGTCCAGGCTACCTGGTGGCGGCCAGGAGGGTAGGACTTGTCCGCCAGCACCGCGATCCGTTGGCCGCGGATGTCGTAGATCTCGATGCGGACATCCGAGGCGGTCGGGAGGTCGAAGGCCAGCGTCGTCGCCGAGGCGAAGGGGTTGGGCGAGGGAGCCCGGAGCGCCAGCTTGGAGGGGGGGCTCGGTTCGCCGGGAACCCCGGTAGGGTCGAGGGGTCCCCAGCTCAAGCTGTAGTCGATGGTGCCCGTATGCGCGGCTTCCAATCGCCAGACGACGATCGGATAGTACCCCGTCTGGGTCGCCTCATAGAGCAAGTAGCGCTGCTGCGATCCGACCGGCCAGGCCAGGGCGGTCTCATGACCGCGGTCGTAGACGCCGCCCGAGTCGCTCGGGAACATGCTCAGCTCCGCCGCGGGACCAGCCTGGATGTCCAACGTGAACCCGTAGGTCGTGCCAGCCGAAAGGTACGCCTCGTAGACATCCACCACGCGGCCCGCGTCCATGACCTGGTTGGAGAAGGTGGCCGTCCCGGAGCCGTTGCGCCCGCCGGCGTCGTTCTGGTCGATGGTGTAGCCCTCGCCGTCGGTCGCCGTGTAGCGGAGGACGCCGGGGTACACCGTGGTCGGTGCGTTGTCGTAGTGGCCCACCACGAAGTCGATCGACCCGAACGGCAGCGCCGATCTGCCGATGAGGTTCGAGAAGCCGTTCTGGCTATCTGAGTAATCGTCGTAGACGTAGAGATCGTAGTCGTCCAGGTCGCTCTCCGGCATTATCCCCACCACCCACGCGGTACCGGGTGTGTGCGTGAACGAGAAACCGTCGCAGTTCGGGACCGGGAGTAACGTCAGCCTCGGAGGTTCCGGGCGGGGCAAGGGAACGGCCTTGGTGGTGACCCGGGGCGGCCAGACCCATTGGCCTACCCACAGGTTGTCGACCTCGCTGGTTTCGGCCACGGCGTCGGCGGCATCGGCCAGCACCCGCACCGAATGCCGTCCGCCGTCCGAGGTGTATGCGGGGTTGTTGACTCCCCACCAGGGACCCGGACAGTGCTCGGTGACCTGCGGCCATATCTGCGTGACGACGAACTGGTCCTCGTCGCGCCACACCTGGGTTTGCATGGGCGGGCTGCAGTTGGGCCCCTCCTGCTCCACGGACCAGTTCAGGTAGACGGTGCTGCCGGGCGGGTTGAACTGCGACGGCAGGGTGACGGAGGTCATGGGATCGGCGTCTCCCGCGTTCCGGGGGACGATGGGCGAGGACCAGTTCGGCGGGGTCACCCCCGCGTTCAGGTTGGATAGCGCGGGTCCCACGAGGACCTCGTAGGTGTTGCTCAACGAGGCGTCCGCAGAGCCGTTCTTGTACACGGCCACGCCGAAGTAGCCGTTGCTGCTCGGCTGGTAGGTGATGGACTCGTCGCCGCCGGGTCCGCCGGTCTCGGAGGCGGCGAGGCCGGATCCACGGTTTCCGTAGCTCGCGGCAAAGTCGAAGAACTCCAGCTGGAGATCCGCCGACCCGGAGAGGTTGTGCAAGGTGACGGTGTAGACCAGGTCGGGATCCGGCAGGTAGATCTCGTGGATCTTGAGCAGCTGGTTCGAACCGATGATGGTGGTGTCCGAGGCGGCCACGTCGCCGTACGTCGTCGGCGCAAACAAAGTCGGCCCCACCTGGTTGCTCTGGTAGACCACCATGTCGTCCGGCACGCCGGAGCTATAGTACCGGGCTCCGGCCCACCGGGTGGCTCCGAAGCCCTCGACGTTGCCGTTGACGAGGACGAAGTCGGTATAGCCCGCGGTAAGAGCGGACGTGGCCAGCGCGGTCTGGTACCCCTGCGTGCTCCCCGAGTAGTCGTTGAAGAGGTCGAGATCATAGTCGTCGGTGGCATCCTGGGGCACGATGGCCACGCCGCTCCACCAGTTTCCGGTGAACTGGAACCCGTCGCAGTTGGGCACGGCCAGGAAGCCGGGATCTGGAGGGGCCGTACGGATCTCACTCGACTGGTCGCTCAGGAGCAGGGGGCTCCACGCGAACTGGACCCGGTAGATGTTGTCCGACTCGTTGGACTCCACGATTTCGTAGCGGAAATCGTGGTACATGGTGTAGGTATGGCGCCCGCCCCGAACCGTCACCGGCTGGTTGATCCACCTTCTGATGCCCCCCGGGAAGAACGGCCCTCCGGTCCAGTTGAAGAGCTGGTTCCACGCGGATCCCTTGTCCAGGTACCCGTACAGGGTGCCCTGGGGGGACGCGCAGTCCGAGCCCAGGTTGGCCTCGTTCACGCTCACGTACTGGGGAGTGTTGCCGGGGAGGGTCGCCGGAAGGGGCGCGTTGGTATCCGTGACCGGAGCGGCGTGGGCAACCACCGGCCCCCACCAGCCGGGAGGGGTCGTAGGCGCCATGTTCGGCCGCCCCGAGTGCGGGTACACGTATTCCGCGCCTTCCACGTCCCGGACATCGAGCGTCCGGGCGTGCAGTTCGCCCGGGCCGGTTATCCCGTACATGGTCTTGTTCCCGTCGGTTCCGCCGTAGAGGTCGAGG
Organism: uncultured bacterium; assembly: GCA_964424285.1. GTDB lineage: Bacteria > Eisenbacteria > RBG-16-71-46 > JABDJR01 > JABDJR01 > CAVSKL01. The sequence continues at coordinate 4,914 of CAYRIJ010000156.1, read as the reverse complement.
AACCCGACGCTGTGGCCCTCTTCGTGGGTGGCCACGTTCTGGACATCGAGGTCGGCGACGTTGCCGTCGGTGGCCCAGGTCCAGTCGGCGCCGTTGTAGTGGATGTCCGTCTCCACCAGCTCGTTGGAGCCGTTCCAGCGGGTGGTGGTCACCGCGATGAGGTTGGGGTCGGCCCAAGGCGTGGTGCTCCAGTACTGTACGTTGTAGCCGTCGGTGTGACTGTAGCCGGTCAGCGACGTGGTACCGCCGTAGCCGAAGGAGAAGCCCGAGGCGCATTCCCAGGCCTGGAAACCCTCGACCGTCGCCGTGACCACGTCGCTGAGCACGCAGCCGGGTGCTCCGCTCTGGTTCAGGTACCAGGTGAACGATGATCCGCTCGCCGGCCAGGCCCTCCCACTCCAGGCGTAGGTCATGTCGAAGAGAAAGTCATTGCTGAGGAGACCGGTGGCGCCACTCCGCAAGTGGATCTTCCCGCTCCAGGTGTAGGGGACGGTGACGACGCACCAGCCCGAGCCCCAGGAATCCGGTGCGAAACCCCAGTCCTGACCGGGAAAGTAGACGCTGTCGGTGGCGGCCCCGAAACCGGTTCCGGAGATCGTGATCGTTGCGCTGAGGTTGGAGGGCACCGGCTGCGGGGAGATCGAGGTGATGACGGGGGCCTGGGCCCGAGCTGCGGACGCGGTCAGGAGTCCGGCGGCGGCCGCGAGCAGGATGACGGTGGGTTTCATGGCTGGATTCCTCGATGGGTCACTTCGGCGGAGCGGGATGGAGGGCGAGGACGCGGCTCCGGAAGGCCGCCTGCGCCTGACCCTCTCCCCGGAAATTCACGATCCGACCTCGTTGAATCGTGAACTTGCCCTGCTCCAGATGAAGCACCGAGCGGGGCGCGCTCCCCGCTGCCGCCCTCAGGAACAGAACCGCATGCTCCGCGGGACGAAAGACGGGCTGGTGCTCGACCCAGATCCGGGTGTCGCCCACGACGCCGCCCTCCACCCGGATCCGGATCTCCTGGTTGCGCTTCAGTGCACCGGCGATGGGGTCGTCCACGCGGACGACCACGTCGGTATAGATGGTCGAGTGATCCGCGGCCCACACACCGGTCGTCGAGAGGACGGTTCCCTCCACCACGTCGGCGGCGTCGGCCGCGAGATCGTCGAAGGGGACCACGCGCATCAGGGCCGACGCGGTGCCGGCCCCGGTGAACAGGACGACGACCATGGCGACGGTGAGGAGCGCGCGCCTCATGGCCGTCCCTCCCGGACGATCTTCATCTTGCGCAGCTCCTCGGGGGACGGCGGACCGTGCTTGGGCACCGGCGGGTTGTGGATGAGATCGATCTGGTGCCGGGCCTCGTCACGCACGTCGAAGTCGCCTCGGGCGCCGGCCTGTGCCGCCAGCGCTTCCAGGAAGCGCACGCGGTATTCCTGCTTGAGCGCGACGACCCGGCGCTCGAGGTCGCGTCGCGCCTGCGGATCGGCGGTCTCGGCGATCTGTCCGGCCAGATTGCGGACGCGCACGCGCCCCTCGGCCCTGATCGCGGCGAGCGCACGCTCGTTCGCGGTCAGGGGCGGCGTCGGGGCCGGCTCGTGGTTCAGCTGCGTCGGTGCGGCCTTGGGTCCGCTGCCGGCGCTCCTGGCCGCGGCGGCCAGGGAGAGAGCGGTCAGCCCGCCCAGGACGAGCGCGGGCCAGGTCTTGCGAAGTCGTGGACTCATCGTGGGTTCCTCCCGTTCAAGACCGGGCTCCTCGGCGCCGCGGTCATGAGGGTGGTCGCACGAGGCGGGAATTTGTTCCCTCCGGCCGGTCCCCGGGATCGATGGGTATGGAATCCGGCGCTCTCCCCGCGCCGGCGGCCTCCGCCTCCGGGCTCCGGCGTCTCCCGCGGTTCCGGGGCCCGCGGGACATATCCGCGCCTGGGGGTGTAAAATCAGCCACACATCCCGAACCGCGGCCCTCGCCGTGGACGAGCCTCTGTTCCAGCCCATCATCCGGGAAGGCGAATGACGCGTCTCGGCCTGCTTCTCCTCGGCCTGGTCCTCCTCGTTCCGTCCCTGCGGTCGGGCGCCCACGCGGAGACGCCGGACTCCCGGACGGCGCCGGTCGACGACTTTCAAGCCGTCCTGGACCGGGTGCGGTCCAAGGACAGGGACGGGGCTCTCGACCTGGCCCTCTCCCGCCTCGCTGCTCATCCCGGCGACGCGGCCCTGGCGGACATGGCGGGAGCGCTGGCGGCCGGGCTGGCCCGCGGCGACGAGGCACTCGCGCTCGCGAAGGAGATCGAGGCCGCCGGGGATACGGGCTGCTCGGCGCTCCTCCGGGGCTCGCTCGCGTACTACGCCCGGGATCCCGATGGGGCCCTCGAACCGCTCCGCGCCGCGGTGCGGGGGTTCGCCGCCCAGGGCCGGCCGAGGGACCTCCAGGTGGCGCAGGTCCGTCTCGGAGCCGCCTTGAGCCAGGTCCGCCGCTACGGGGAGGCGCGGGCCCCGCTGGAGGCGGCCTGGGCCGCCGCTCCGGAGCTGGGCCGGGTGCATTACCGCATCGAAGCCGGGGACGTACTGACCCGGGTGCTCGTGAGGTTGGGAAGGGTCGAGCGGGCGGACTCGACGGCCACGGAGCTCGTGGCGCTGGCTTCGAAGACCGAAGACCCCCTGCTCGGCCGGGCGCTCAACAACCTGGCCTACACCAAGAGCCGGATCGGAGATTTCGCGGCCGCGCGCGACCGCTATCGGGACGCCGCCGGGATGGCCCTGGCCGACGGCGATACCCTCGTTTCCATCCGGAGATCCGCGGGAGCGGCGGAGATGGCTGAACGCCTGGGGGACTTCGAGGGTGCGATGGCCCTCTACCGGGCCTCCCGGGAGCACGCGAAGGAGCTGGGATCGGCCGCGGTCGAGATCTCCGTTCTCGTCCCCATGGCCGTGGCCCTTCGGCGCCACGGGGATCCCTCAGGGTCCGTCGCCCTCTGCGACACCCTGCTCGCCCTGGCCGGGAGCGCCGGCGTCGAGGGGCATGATGTCTTCCGCGCCCATGGGGTCCGCGGCAATGCTCTGTTCGATCTGGGGAGGTTGCGGGAAGCCAGGAAAGCCTTTGAGACCGCCCAGAGTCTTGTCGCCCCGGACCGCCCCCTGGACCTCGCCGCGAACCTCAACAACCAGGGCAACGTGGCTCTCGCCCTCGGCGACGTGGACGGCGCGCTCCGACGCTACCTGCGGGCCCGGAAGATCGGCCACGGACGGGCCGACCCCGCCCGCGTCGCCATCTATAGCGCCAACATCGCCTCCTGCTACGAGCGCCTCGGGCGGTACCAGGAGGCGATCGAGATGCTCACCGAGGCGAGCGCCGCGTTCGCCGGCGCCGGCGACTATGTGAACTACTCGCACAGCCTCCTCGATCGCGCTCTCCTGCTGGAGAATCTCGGCCACGACGGGGCGGCCCAGCGGCTGCTGGAGGAGTCGATCAGACTCCTCGACGCCCGCGGGATCCGAAGCCGCCTGGCGGGTTGCCGGATCGCGCTGGCGGGAGTGTACCAGCGCCGCGGTGAGTTCAACCGCGCGCGGGCCGAGCTGGAATCAGCCCTGCGCGTGGCCGGCCCGGCGGGGTCCACCGAGGAGACCCTGCGGGCCCTGGTTGCGCTCACCGGGCTGGAGCTGGCTCAGGGACGGACGGCAGCGGCGCGAGACTGGGCGGAGCAAGGGATGGCCACCGCCCGCTCCTCGGAGGTGCGCGATGTGACCGCGCAGTGCGCCAATCGCCTGGGAGACATCGCCCGCAGGGAGGGAAACGACGAGGAGGCCGTTCGCTGGTACGGGGACGCGCTGGAAGCGAGCCGGTCGGCGGCGAATCTCGCCCAGGAGATCACCGCCCACATCGGGCTGGCTCGGAGCCTGAGGGCGGGGCTCGGGACCGGGTCCACCGGGGACGCGGCCACGGCGCGGGCGCGGAGCCTCCAGGAGTACCGGCGCGCCGTGGTCGGGATCGAGCGCCTGCGCACCGGCGTGGGTGCGGAAGCGGAGCGATGGAGCGTGTTTGGATCCTACGCCGCCGCCTACAGCGAGGCGGCGGCTCTTCTCGCGGAGACCGCGGCGGACGGCGGCGGCGCTCCGGGGACCGTGGAGGAACACGGGGCCGTTTCTGGGCCCGCCGTTGCCGGCGGTCCGGAAGACGAAACGGCGGCGGCGGAGGGACTGGCCCTGGCCGAAGCGGGCCGGGCCCGCACGTTTCTGGACCGGCTGCGCGATGCCAGGGTGGACCCGGATCAACGCGTGCCCGCGGACCTGAGGGAGGAACGCAACGAGAACCTCGGCCGCCGCGATTTCGTGCACCGTCGTCTCATCGACGCGATGAAGCGCGGCGACCAGAGCGCGGCCGATCGGCTCACCGCCGAACTCGACGAGCTGGACGACGAGTACGCGAGGATCGAGGGGCGCATCGGCGCTTCCCGGGCGACATTCGCCGGCCTGCGGGGGTTTCGGGCGGTGCCCCCGGTCGAGCTGGGGAAAGCCCTTCCTGAAGGGAGCCTCCTGTTGGAGTATGTCGAGACCGACAACGGCTACCATGCCTTCCGCGTGACTCCCGACGGGCGGGTGCGCGGGTTCGCCCTGCCCGGGGTGTCCCCGGGGGACGTCGAGCGGTTCCGGGCGCAGCTGGAGGCGGGACGGTCGCCCCCGGCGTTCGATGAAGCGGCCTGTAACGCCCTGGGACGCAAGTTGTTCGAGGGCCTGGTCGCCCCCGCGCTGGACACCACGGAGCGCCTTCCCTCCCTCCTCGTCGTCGTTCCCGACGGGGCTCTCTGGTCGATTCCCTTCGAGGCGATGGTCATCGAATCGAACGAGGAGGGCGGGCCGCGATTCCTCTTCGAGACGACCGCGGTCGCATACGAGCCCTCGGCCACGGCGCTCAAGGGGCTCCGCCCCCGGT
>CAYRIJ010000155.1:0-9001 GCA_964424285.1 uncultured bacterium | reverse complement strand
TCGTCCGAATCGGCGGTCAGGTTCCGGCACCCGTCCTGGGTGACGAGCCAGGTATTCTCGATGCCCACCCCGCCACGGTCACCGAAGAAGACCTTGGGCTCCACCGCCACCACCATCCCCTCCTTCAGCACCACGTCGCTCTTGGCGGTGAGAACGGGGAGCTCGTCGAGCTCCAGCCCCACCCCATGCCCCACGAACCGGGTGCGGTTGTCGCCGTATCCCATGAAGTTGGCCGCGAAGGGGGACTCCCGGGCGATCTCCTCGATGGCCTGGTAGAGCTTCCCGGTGTGGGCCCCGGGACGCATGCGGGCTTTCACCTCGGCCTGGAGCTGAAGGCAGAAGTGGTGGGCACGGAGCATCTCCTCGTCCCGGAGGCCGCCGGGAACGAAGATGCGGGTCTTGTCCGCGATGTACCCGTCGTACCCGCCGCAGAGATCGACCATGATCGGCTCTCCCCGGCGGAGCAGGCGCTCTCCCCCGCTCTGGGGCACCGCGGGATAGAGCCCCTCCACCCCGTCCGCCCCCTCGAAGTCGGTGGGATAGGACGCGCTGGCCCCCGCGCTCACCGCTCCCATGTACATCTCCATGCCGAACCGGCGCACCCGGATGAGCCCCTGGTGCCGGCGGCGGCGGAGCGCGCCCTCGATCCGGGCGGCCAGGTCGATCTCCCGCTCGCATCCCTCCTTCATCATCTCCGGGATCTCGGCGAAGACGATGCGGAGCTGTTCGGCCGCCCGCTCGATCCGCTCCACCTCGTAGGCGCTCTTCACCATGCGCACCTCGCGCAGGATCGGGCTCACGTCGCTGAACTCCGTCCCCTCGAAGAGGCGGGTGAACTGGAGATAGATCGCCGCGGGGAGCACGTCCAACTCGAGGCCCAACCGGGAAAAGGACCCGTAGCCCCGGCCGGAGAGGATCGCGGGAAGATCCGTCATCCGGGGCAGAGGGACGATCTCCCGCCACGCGCTCTCGGTGCGGGCGCGGTGCACCGAGCGCCGCACCGCGAAGATCGGTTCTCCGTCGCTCGGAACGAACAGCGCGCCGCTCTGCACGGTTCCGGTGAGATAGAAGAGATCCGTCTTCTGGAGGAACAGGGCGCCGTCCAGCTCCCGGTTGCGGAGCTTGGACTGGACCTTCACCAGACGGGCCTCGAGCTCGGAGCGCGGGGTGTACTGCATGGAAGCGGCTCCTTTCCCTACGGGTGCCGGGGGGGCGGTCCTGAACCGCCGGCGCGGGACCCGGGATTCATCTTAGCAGCCCCCGGGAAGCGGGTCGTCAGCGCCGGCCGCCGGAGCCGTAGGGTTCCCACTCGTAGGGATGTTCGAAGAGGCCGGGGTAGCAGGTGAGTTCGTCGATGCGCTTCACGATGCGGGCGGGGGAACCGGCCACCACCACTCCGGGCGGGACGTCGGCGGTCACCACCGAACCCGCGCCCACCAGGCTGTTCCGTCCGATCCGCACCCCGGGGAGAATGGTGGCGTTGGCCCCGATCTTCACCAGGTCCTCCACCACCGCCCCCCCCTTGCACTCCTTGTAGCGGGGGCAGGGGGGATGGGGATCGTCGGTGAAGACCACGTTGGGACCCAGGAACACGTGGTCGCCCAGGGTCACCTGCTCCAGGAAACACCCGCTGTGGATGCGGCTTCCGTTCCCCACCCGGTTGCCGTATTCCAGCACCGCGTGGGTCCCCACCGAGCAGTCGTCGCCGAGGACGTTCTCCTCCCGGATGGAAGCGCCCTGGCCGGTATTGAGCCGGGCCCCGAAGGTGCTGCCGGCGTAGATGGTGGTGAAGGGGCGGATCACCGCGCCGGGGCCGATGACCAGGGGAAGCTCCCCCGCCTCACGCCCCCGGGGAGGGAAGCCCAGGATGACCGGGGGGTGAAGAACCACGCCCTCGCCCAGCCGCACGTTCTCGAAGATGCGGGATTCCACCGGCGCTCCCCTTTCAGACCTTGACGCGGGGAGGAGCGGGCTCCGCTTCCCAGGAAAGGCTCTCGGGTCGGCCGCCGTTCAAGAGCGAGCGTTCCGCCGCCTCCAGCACCCTGACCACCCGAAGCCCGGAGTATCCGTCCACCCCCGGAGTCCCGTTCTCCATGATGGCCCGGAGGAAGTCGTCCACTTCGGCCTGGAGCGGTTCGTAGGAATCGAGCTTGGGGGAGACGATGTCCCCCGCCCGGTAGGAAAGCTGGTACTCCCCGAAGGTCTCGGGGTCGCGGTAGTTCACTCCCTTGTCGAAGATCTTCACCTTCTCCAGGTGCTCGGTGTCGTCGTAGACCAGCATCTTCCGGGATCCCACGATGGTGGTGTTCCGGAGCTTGGAGGGAGACAGCCACGACACCTGGACGTGGGCCAGGACTCCCGAGCCGAAGGTGAGGTCGATGAAGGCCACGTCGGGAAGCCCGGGCTGGACGTAGTCCCGACCCACCGCCACCACCTGGACCGGCTGCTCCCCCAGCCAGGCGAAGATCATGGACAGATCGTGGGGGGCGAGGTCCCAGACCACCGAGACGTCTTTCTGGTGGAGGCCGAGATTCACCCGCGTGGAAGAGATGTAGTACACGTCGCCGAGTTCCCCGGAACGAATCACCGCGCCGATCTTCCGGACCGCGGGCGAGTACTCGAAGGTGTGGCCGACCATGATCACTTTGCCCGACGTCTTGGCCAGGTCGATCAGGGTCCGGGCCTCGACCGAGGTGTGGGCGAAGGGCTTCTCCACGAAAACGTGCTTCCCGGCGCTGAGGGCGCGCCGGGCGAGATCGAAGTGGGTGGAGAGCGGGGTGGCGATCACCACCGCGCCGATCTGGGGATCGTCCAGGACTTCCTGGTAGTCGAGGGTCGTGCCGGCCACAGGAAACCTCTGGCGCACGTAGTCCAGCCGGCTCTCCTCCAGGTCGCAGACCACCACGCCGTCGCACCGGCGATTCTCCACCAGATTCCGGATCAGGTTCGGACCCCAGTACCCGCATCCGACGACGCCGACCTTCAACATGCGCACACTCCTGGTTGCGGCACCCCCACCACCATCTCTCAATGCCCTCCGCTTCCGTGGATCACGACGGGTATGGTGCGGGTCAACAGGGCCAGATCCAGGCCCAGGGACCAATTCGTGATGTAGTGCAGATCGAGAAGGACCATCTCCTCGAAGGAGACCTGGCTCCGGCCGGTCACCTGCCAGAGGCCGGTGATGCCGGGAACCACGTCGAGCCGATGGCGCTGCCATTCCTCGTACAGGTCCCATTCGTAGGGAAGGCAGGGCCGGGGCCCCACCAGGCTCATGTCCCCCCGGAAGACGTTCCAGAGCTGCGGAAGCTCATCCAGGCTGGCCCGCCTGAGGAAGCGTCCGATCCGGGTCACCCGGGGATCGTCCATCATCTTGTAGACCTTGCGCCCGCGGGCGTCGACCCCCGCCGCGTGTCCCCCCATGAGCGACTTCACGTAGTTCCGGTGGGCCTCGTCGTCACTGTTCGCCACCATGCTCCGGAACTTGTACAGAACAAAGCTTCTTCCCTGGCGCCCCACCCGCTCCTGCTTGTAGAGCACCGGGCCGGGCGAGGTGAGCTTGATGGCCGCGGCGATGAGGCCCAGGAGGGGGAGGAGCAGGATACCCCCCGCGGTCACCGCGGACACGTCGAGGACGCGCTTGGCGGTGAGACTCCAGCCTCGTTGCGACGACCGGCGGAGCTCCACCAGGGGAACGCCGCCCAGGAGTCCCGCCGAGGCGCGTGCCACCATGACCTCGAACGCGCTGGAAACCAGGATGACCCGCAGGCCCTCGTCGAGCCAGTCGTGGGCCAGCTCCACCAGCCGGCCGCGCGAGAGATCCTCCCGGGCCACCATCACCTGGTTGATGCGATGCTCCCGGGCCAGGCGCCGCACTTCGTCGAGACCGCCCAGGAAGGGCTCGGAAAGTCCCCGGGGCGCGGGAATGCGGAACCCGGTCCCGGGATCGGTCAGATCGTCCACGAAGCCCACCAGGAACGGTTCGGTCTCCCCCTGCTCGGCGGCGAGGGACGCGGCGCGCCGGGCCAGCCGGCCGGTGCCCACGATCACCCGGGCCCCCCGGAGCCGCCGTCCGTAGCGGGCGGTGAGCCAAGGCCGCCAACCGCCCGCGCGGACCGCCGCGGTGAGGGTGGTTCCCAGCAGGAAGAAGAGGAAGAGAGCCAGGCGCGAACGGAGGGGGGAATCGGCCTTGGCCAGGAAGATCCCGAGGATGGCCAGGCCCATGAGCATCATCCAGGATCCGAAGAGCGGCGCCGCTTGCCGGCCGCCGCGGGCGACGTTGCGCGGGTCGTACAGCCCGTTCATCCCGTACACGGCCAATCCGAGCGCCGCGATAACCATCGAGGCGGTGGCGACGCGCGCGGCGTGGCCCAGGGCCTGCGCCGAATCGCGCAGGAAATGAGCCCCCCAGAAGGCGGCCATGATGGTCACAAAATCGACCAGCGCCAGGGCGGCGATGATCCGGGTACGGGGAAGGGGATCCATCACCGGTGGGGTCGGGAGGGATGACGGGTTGATCGAATCCGTGCTGGCGACCTGTCGCGCGGAGAGGTCTCGGATCCAGGCGGTCATGGTCTGTGGTTTCGTCCTCGGAGGGGTCTCCCGATTGGGCGGAAGAGCGGGGTGTACGGCCCCTCTGAACCCCCATTTTGCGCCGGTTTAGAAGCCTAATCCACGAGGAGCGTACCACGCCGCAACCTTCTCAAACAACAGCCGTAACGCGATTCGAAAGCCCGGAGATCCCGAGGGATCACGGATGGATCGGCTTCATCACCGTGGGCGGGAGGTTGGGACGAGCCGGGGGGATCGGCGGAGTGGGAAGCCGCGGAGGCACGGGCCGGGCGGCGAAGGTCACCGGGGCGTCGGCCCGGAGACGCTCCTCGTGGCGGGCCACCCGCGCCTCGGCCACCAGCCGGTGCGCCTTCAGCGCCCGGGCCAGATCTTCCATGGTCTCGACCCGGGCCCAGGGGTGCCCGTTGACCGCGAGGACTTCATGGCCGTGCCGTTCCAGGACGTCGCGCAGGGCCGCGTAGAGTCCCTCCGCCGAGTCCAGCTCGGCTCCCTCGTCCCCGGCGGCGGCGAACAGGGCCGCCGCGGTGCGGGCGGTGAGCCACCAGATTCCGGCCGGCTCACCCGCCGCGTCCACCACCACCCGGTTTCCCTCGCCCCCCCTCACGAGCTTCTCCACCATGACCCCATCGAACACCAGCTCGCCCCGCACCAGGAGCAGAGGCCGCGCCGGCATGGCCCCCGCCGCCCGGAGCGCGCTCAGGCGGGGCTCCGCCCGGGAGTAGCGGGAGTTCATGCAGAATCGCACGTCGCCGTACGCCCGGCACGCCTGCTCCACCTGGGCCGAGCGGTATCCCCCGATCACCGTGATGTGGTCGAACCCCGCGCTGTGGAGCGCCTGGATCTCGTGATCGAGGATGGGGGTTCCCCCCACCGGCACCAGACAGGTGGGAAGGTGCTCCGTCAGTGGGCGGAGACGCAGGCTGCCGGTCTCGGCGAGGATGAGGGCTTCGATTTTCACGCCAGTCAAGATCCCGTTGTCGGAGGTGGGCGGGGGCCCAGGGCCACGATCCCCTGTCGTTTCCAATATCGTCCGGATTCGGTCCGGACTTGACCTCCGACTCGCGGTGGGGGCGGATTGCGCCATTTGGCGCACTTGGAGAGAGTTCGGGGGCCCCGGACCCCTCGCACCGGTCCGGGGCCCGCCCGCGGACATGCCGGGGGGGGAGAGGGGTGACGGGGGTGGGGGCGGGCCGGGGGGCCGGGGAACGGCGAAGGCGGGGGATCAGCGAATGATGGGACGTCCCAGATGAGCCTTGACCTTGTTTCCGGCCACCCAGGAAAGCACCTGGGTCTTGTCCCGGCGCATGCTCGCCCGGGCGGTGCAGACCATCCAGCAGGGCTGGTTGCACCCGCGAACCACGTCCCGGACCTCTTCCATCCTCCGGGAGCGCCAGATCTCCATGAACGGGGTCTCGCGGACGTTCCCCACCGGCAGGTTCAGGATGTTGCAGGGATACACGTCCCCCACCGGATCGATCATGAGGCTCGTGTGAGCCGCTTCGCACGGGGTGGGCCGGACGTTGGCCTTGACGTGCTCCACCAGGCCCTTGTGGAAGTAGGCGCGCAGCCAGCTCTTGAGCTTTCCGCTTCGAAGCTCGTTCCGGGCCACGTAATCCAGCTGGCGGGTCAGCTCGTCGACGTTCACCCCTTTGTTGGAGCTGGTCTTGAAGTAGTGATCGGAGTTGTGAGCCACCGCGCAGGTGAACTCCACCCCGGTGCGTCGGGCGAGGTCGTAGATCTTCCCCAGATGGGAGGTGTTGTCGGCAACCTGGTTCACGGTGGCGGTGAAGGCGATGCGAAGGTTGGTGACCCCCTCCTCTTGGAGCGTCTGCACGGTCTCGAACGCTTTCTTCCACCCCCCCCGGATGCCGCGCACCCGGTCGTGGACGTCCTCCTCGCCGTCGATCGAGACCGCGAAACCGATCCCGGGATCCGCCCGCAGAATCTCCGGGAGCATCTTTCGGGTCCGGCGCGGTTGAAGGCCGTTGGTGGAGATCACGATCTTGGCCCGGGGAGCGGCGGAACGCACCGCCGCCACCACCGCGGGGAGGTCGTTCCGGAGGAACACCTCACCTCCGGTGAGATTCACGTTGAGGAGGGTGTCGGGAATGACCCGGGCGTACTCCTCGGGGGTGAGCTCCCCCTTGCCCGATTGGTCCGCCTCCCAGATCCCGCACATCACGCATCGGGAATTGCACCGGTAGGTGAGCACCAGGAGCAGGTCCTCGGGCACGATGCGCCGGTGGGCGGCGGCGTGGCGGAACAGGGAGGGTGACTCCGGAGCCGGGGCCGGGGGAGCGTTCTGGCGGAGCCCCGGGCCCTTGGGAGCCGCTCCCGGCGCCGCGGCGTGGAAGGGTTCCCGGGACGCCCCGGGTGCCGGAGTGTCCGTGGCGTGGTCTGGAATGGTTCGCGTCATGTTGCCCTGATGAAGAGGTGATCGACCGGAACGAGGATGGATTTTATCACAAATCCACTGGCGGGCGGGGAATTCGGCCCGGAGCCGTCATGAGCCGGCCGGCGCGGTGGACAGACGAGCGGGCGCGACTACCCCGGAGGACCGGGCGGCCGTCGAGAGCGGCCAGGGCGCCGCGCACTCCGGGCGCGGGCATAGAAAAACCGTGGCACACGGCGTAGGGCCCGCGTGCCACGGTCACAAATGCTTTCAGCAGAGGGGGAACGGAACCGGAGCTACTGCCCGCCGTGCCCGCCTCCCTGATTGTGGCAAAGGGCCTTGCAGTCACGCTGGTCCATGGCGATCTGCTCCATGACCGATTCGTGACGGGCCTCCTCTTCCTGGAGACACTGCCAGTCGCCCGCGCAGCTCTCGATGTTGGTCTTGTGGAGGTCCTTCTCGTCGGCACGGCGCTGCTGGGCCTCATCGACGCAGGCGTGTACGCACTGCGAAACCCCACCCTTGTTGCTGTTGAGAGACGCGCCGTCCGGCGACACGACCTGATCCCCCACCCGCGCGCACTGGGGTTCCGAGGCGGCCAGAGCGAAGAAGGCCAGACCGGCGATGGCGAAGAAAGAGATACGGCGATAGGGCTGGTTGGAGCGCATGAGCCTGATCCCCCTTGGCTGTGACTCGCTAGCGAGAAAATGGATCGAACCGAAGCGTCCCGGTGTGCTTGGAGTACCCTCGATCCACGGGCGGGCAACTTGGATGTCGACTCGGCCCCGACGTTCCGAAGAACCGTCAGAACGACTGGGTCCAGGCCGCACCCCCGGACAGGGTGTCGAGATGAAGCAAGGCTGCGTGGATGCTCAGGCGTCCAAGGAACACCAGACCTACACCAGTATTCCATTTCTCGGTGTCGTATTCAAGCATTCCCGTCGCCCGGCCGGCGATTCCCAGCTCGACCCCGCCGAAGCCTCCGTCGAGGACCCGCCGCGCCGCGGAAAACGCGGAGAACCCGTATCCGCCCGAAGCCCGGAGGGTGATTTGCCCCAACCGGATTGGAAATGTCCTGGTACCAACCACATAGAGACTGTGGAATCGCCGGGTGCCGCGCGGGTCGTCCAGGCCCACCGCCACCGCCGGCGCCCGCCCTTCGGGCAGAAGGAGGATCCGCGCCGACCCCATCCGGTCCACCTGCGGAAAATCCGTGTTCGGGAGGAGGGTGACGTCCTTGAACACCGTGGCCCGGACGGTGAGTTCCACCCGGGGCAGGAAGCCGAAGGACACGAAATAGACGTCGTTGTCGGAGACCCCCCGGAGCTGGTAGGCCCATTTCTTGTCGATCCGGAAGTACCCGAACCGGAAGGTGGCGTCGGGCAGGACGTCCGCGGTGGGGGTGTTGATGAGGCCCGAGGTTCCCCCCAGGGAAGCGTGGCCGGCGGGGGGTTCGGCGCCCCGGGCGGCCGGTGCGGCGGCCAGGACCAGTATCGACGCGAGGAGGAGCCGAAGCCGGTTCATCGCCCGCCCTCCCCCCGCGGAAGTCCGGACCGCAGATCGTCGAGGTTGTTGAGAATGAAGGTGGGATAGAGCCCCATCCGCAGGCGCTCGAGGTCGTCGAACATCGAAACCTGGCGTCCGACGTCCTGCACGGACTCCCGGTAGACGAGCGGGAAATCGGGCACGGTGGCGAGCCGCACCGTTCGGGGCCGGGACCACCGGCGGACCGGGAGCGGGATCTCGAATTCCATCCCCACCACCGAATCGTCCCGGGTCTTGATGCCGAAGAAGTCCACCCGCGTCTCTCCGAACCGCCGGGCCACGTCGAGCCGTCCTCCCAGCCGTTTCTCCATGAACCGCGCTCCGGTTACCGTGGTCTCCAGATCGATGCCCCGGGTCCGGTAGGTCCCGGCCACGAACGCGGACCACGTTTCGGGGCGGGAATAGAGAACCACGTGCCGCGAGAACTTCAGGAACCCGGAGAGGGGGGGGGGGGGGGGGGGGGGGGGGGGGGGGGGGGGGGGGGGGGGGGGG
>CAYRIJ010000154.1:6517-9021 GCA_964424285.1 uncultured bacterium | reverse complement strand
CCGGAACGTGAACGATCCCGAGGTGCGTCGCGGAAAGGCACTCTTCTCGAGCGCGGGCTGCGCTTCCTGCCACAACCCGATTTACCACACCGGAAACGTGCCCGCTCTGCAGGAGATCTCCAACCAGACCATCTTCCCCTACACCGATCTTCTGCTCCACGATATGGGAACCGGGCTCGCCGACGGCCGGCCGGACTTCGAGGCCGGTCCCCAGGAGTGGCGCACCGCGCCCTTGTGGGGGATCGGTCTCCTGGAAACCGTGAACGGGCCTATGCAGTTGCTGCACGACGGCCGGGCGCGGACCTTCATGGAGGCGATTTTCTGGCACGAAGGCGAGGCCCAAGCATCGCACGACCGGGTGAGCGCCATGTCGGCGGAGGACCGGGAGGCCCTGGTGGTCTTCCTCAAGTCCCTGTGAGCCGCCGCCCGGGAAGGACGTGTCACGCCACCACGCCGAAAATCGGTCTTGACATCATCCATGATTAGACTTAGTCTAAGTCGAGATGCCGACACAGCACGACAAGATCCAGCTCCTCCGGGATCATGGAATCAATCCCTCCGCCCAGCGGGTGGCGGTGGCGGACTACGTGCTCCACACCCAGGATCATCCCTCGGCGGACGAGGTCTGGACCCGGGTGAGGAGCCGCTTCCCGCATATCTCGCGGGCCACGGTCTACAACACCCTCAACCTGTTCGTCGAGAAGGGGCTCCTCCGGCAATTCGTCCTCACCGAGGGGAGGATCGTCTTTGACCCCAACGTCGGGGACCACCATCACTTCATCGACGAGGAATCCGGGCAGATCTTCGACGTGCCCTGGGACGCGGTGAAGGTCTCGGACGTGGGGCAGCTCCCCGGTTTCGAGGTTCGCGAGTACCAGGTCGTGATGCGGGGAAAGCGGGACCGGACAGGGAACCGCGACTGAACGGGATGGCCGCCGCGCCTTTTTTGACCTTGGTTTAGACAACATCTAACAGCGGACAGTGTCCAGAAAGGATGACATCATGGCGAAGCCGAAGAAGCTCACCACCTCCGGGGGCAGCCCGGTGCCCGACAATCAGAACAGCCTCACCGCCGGAGAGCGGGGCCCGCTCCTGGTGCAGGACTGGCAGCTCTTCGAGAAGCACGCCCACTTCAACCGGGAGCGCATCCCCGAGCGCGTGGTTCACGCCAAGGGTTCGGCCGCCTTCGGCACCCTGACCGTCACCCACAACATCACCCCCTACACCAAGGCGAAGGTGTTCTCGGAGGTGGGGAAGCAGACCGAGTGCCTCCTCCGCTTCTCGACCGTGGCCGGGGAACGCGGCGCCGCCGACGCGGAGCGCGATGTCCGGGGCTTCGCGCTCAAGTTCTACACCGAGGACGGGAACTGGGACCTGGTCGGCAACAACACGCCCGTCTTCTTCGTCCGCGACCCCTACAAGTTCCCGGACTTCATCCACACCCAGAAGCGCGATCCGCGGACCAACCTTCGGAATCCCACCGCGATGTGGGATTTCTGGTCGCTCTCGCCGGAGAGTCTCCACCAGGTCACGATCCTCTTCTCAGACCGCGGGCTCCCCAAGAGCTACCGGC
This sequence comes from uncultured bacterium, assembly GCA_964424285.1. Classification (GTDB taxonomy): domain Bacteria; phylum Eisenbacteria; class RBG-16-71-46; order JABDJR01; family JABDJR01; genus CAVSKL01. The sequence continues at coordinate 7,448 of CAYRIJ010000154.1, read as the reverse complement.
ACATGAACGGCTACGGCTCCCATACCTACAGCCTGATCAACGCCGAGAACCGGCGGGTCTGGGTCAAGTTCCACTTCAAGACCGTTCAGGGGATCGAGTGCCTCACCGACCAGGCGGCGGCGGGCCTGGTCGGCGGAGACCGGGAAAGCCACCAACGGGATCTCTATGACTCCATCGAGCGAGGCGATTTTCCCAAATGGAAGGTGTACATCCAGGTCATGACCGAGGAGGAGGCGGAGAGCGCCCCGTTCAACCCCTTCGACCTCACCAAGGTGTGGCCCCATGGCGAGTACCCGCTGATCGAGGTTGGGGTCCTGGAGCTGAACCGGAATCCGGAGAACTACTTCGCCGAGGTGGAGCAGGCGAGTTTCTCCCCCGCCAACGTGGTGCCGGGGATCTCCCACAGTCCGGACAAAATGCTCCAGTTCCGCATCGTCTCCTACGCCGACGCGCACCGCTACCGCCTGGGGGTGAACTACGAATCCCTGCCGGTGAACCGGCCCCGTTGCCCGGTCCACACCTACCACCGGGACGGATCCATGCGGTTCGACGGCAACGGGGGCGGCGACGTGAACTACGAGCCGAACTCGATGGGCGGTCCGGTCGAGTCGCCCGAGGCCAAGGAGCCGCCGCTGGCGATTGACGGCGCCGCCGACCGCTACGACCACCGGAAGGGAAACGACGACACCGCCCAGGCCGGCGACCTGTTCCGCCTCATGAACCAGGCCGAACGGGGGCGTCTCATTCAGAACCTGGTCGCCGCCATGAAGCCGGTTCCCCGGGAGATCCAGGAACGCCAGATCGGCCACTTCATGAAGGCCGACCCGGAATACGGAAAGGGGGTGGCCGAGGGGCTCGGCCTGCCCGCACCCGGCAAGGACTGATCCGCGGCCTCCCACCGGAAACAGGGAGCCCCGCCGAGGCGGGGCTC
>CAYRIJ010000154.1:0-6507 GCA_964424285.1 uncultured bacterium | reverse complement strand
CCCCTCCCCGACTACCGGGGACTGAGCGACGGGGATACCGGGGGCGCGGCGTGGTACGCGCCGGGGAGCGGAGCCCGGCGTAGGCGCCGGTCGCGGGCACAGACCGGGGGACTACTTCGACTCGCCGGCGCTCTCCTCCCCGGGCGGCGTCCCCCCTCCTTCCCGGATCATCTTCTCCAGCGCCGGGCGCTCGGGGTTCTCGGGGTAGAGCACGAGGGCGCGCTCGAAATAGGGCGCGGCCTCGGCCTTGCTTCCCATGTAGTACAGCGACGCCCCGAGGTTGATGTAGGCGGGATAAAAGGTGGAGTCGGCGGCCACCGCCTTCCGGAAGGCGTCGATCTCCTTCTCCTTCCACATCGAGGCCCCCACCGCGTTGTACTTCCAGCGGTAGGCCATGCCCAGGAGGTTGTAGCCCACCGCCGAGGCCGGCTCGAGCTGGATCCCCTTCAGGTAGGCCGCGATGGCCTGGTCGTAGTCCTTGTCCTGGAATCGCTCCGCGCCCTGATCGAAGTACTTCTGAGCGGTCTTGGCCGAGCCCCCGTGGCAGCCCGCGAGGAGCACCCCCAGCCAGACCGCGAAAACGATCGGAACGGCGAGCCGGCGTCCAGCGGATAACCCCTTCATGCTGTGTCCCTCCTTTTCCGTCCGATCGTTTGGCCGCTGCGACCCGGGTATCGGCACCGGGCGTCCGTTCCCCACCGTGGCGCCGGCCGGGGCTACGGGAGCCCGGGTTCCCGGGTCCCGGGGCTCAATCGCCTCCCCAGGAGCACCGCCACCCCCCCGAAGAGCACGGTCACCACCAGCGAGGCCTCGGGCCCGAACTGTCCGCCGGCCAGGACCGGCGAGAGATCCCCGAAAGAGACCCTGAGCAGCGACGGCATTGAAAACCCGCTCAGCTGGGCGCCCAGGATCATCCCCACCGTGAGGTTCCACCCCGCGTGCAGGCCGAAGGGGACCTGGAGCCCCCCGGAGATTTCCCGGAGCTGGCCGATCACGATCCCCACCAGCACCAGGTTGACCCAGGGGAGAAAACCGGCCCCGGGATTCGTGGAATGGAAGAACGCGAAGACCAGGGCGGTGAGCAGGATGGCGCGTCCCGCGGTCAGCTCCTCCCGGAGGTTCACCCACAGGTATCCCCGGAAGAGCCACTCTTCCGCGAAGGACACCAGCACCAGCACCGCCGCCGATACCGCCGCCCAGGTCCAACCCGCCTCCCCGAAGAGCTCCGGCTTCAGGTGCCGGCGCCCCGCCGCGCTGATGAAGAGCACGGTGACCGCGGCCAGCACCACCCCCAGCATGAATCCCCAACCCACGCTGCCGGCGCGCCGACCCGGCCGCCCGCCGATCCCCAGGGATCCGAGAGGACGCCGGTCGATTCCCACCGTCATCACCGCCACGGTCAAAAGGGTCATCAACGCCTGCCCGGCCAGATAGCCGGCCCGCACCCGCGGCTCGCCCAGGATGCGGTTGATCTCCGACGCCGCGGCGTCGGGGGCGCCCCGCCCGTTCGCCGCCGCGTCCAGGGCGCCGGTCGCCCCCAGGTAGATCACCGCGAAGACCATGGTGAGCCCGGTGAAGAGGACGAATACCAGCACCATCCTCCCCCACAGCGCCCGGATCCGAGGCTCGGTGCCCGCGGTCACGCCCGCCCCATGGGATCAGGCCCCCACCTCTTCCTCGACGGAGAGGGAATCGCCCGCGGGCCGGAGCACCGCCAGGGCCATCCGCTCCGGGTCCACGTAGGCCGCGGCGGCGTCCCGGGCCATCTCCCCGGTGACCTGCCGCACCGCGTCCACGTACCGGAGCGCCTCCTCGTATCCCAATCCCAGGATCTCGTCCCGGGCGTAGGTGGACGCCCAGGACATCCGGGACTGCATGTCGATGAGGTAGGATCCGGCCAGGTTGTTCCTGGCCCGCCGGAGTTCCTCGTCGGTGGGCAGGGTCTTCACCGCCCGGTCGATCTCTTCCAGAAGCGCCTGGGTCGCCTCCTCGACCTGCTCCGGTCCCGTCCCCACGTAGGCCCCGATGGTCCCGCCGCACGAGAGCGGCGCCACGAAGGCCCCGGTGAAGTAGCACAGGTGCCGCTCATCCCGGAGCCGGGTGAAGAGCCGGTTGCCCATCCCGCTCATCACGCCGTTCCAGACGTCCAGGGCGTAGCGGTCGGGGGAATCCACCGAGGGCCCGGCGTAGCCCAGGACCACCACCGCCTGGGACACGTCCTTGTGGAGATCCGCCCGCACGCTCCGCTCCGGCGGCGTCACCGGAAGGATGGGGAGCGGCGGCTCCTCGCTCCGGGGGAGGGCGGCCATCGTCTGCTCCAGCATCCGGAGCATGGCGTCCCGCTCGAAATCCCCCACCACGCTCACCACCGCCCGGGCGGGGTCGTAGATCCGCCGGTGACGGCGGCGGAGGTCGTCGGCGGTCATCCGGCCCACCGCCTCCTCGGTGCCCATGACCGGCCGCCCGTAGGCGTGGCCGGGGAAGATGAGCCGGAAGAACTCGGCCAGGGTGAACTGCATGGTGTCGTCACGGAGCGAGGCGATCTGGGACAGGGTGCGGTGGCGCTCCCGGTCGATCGCCTCCTCCGGAAAGTCCGGGGAGCCCAGCACGGTGCGAAAGAGATCCATGGCCTGGGGCATGTCGTCCCGGACCGCGCTCAGGCTGAACCCGCTCACGTCCCGGCTGGCGAAGGGACGGAGCCTGACCCCCATCCGCTCCACCGCCTCGGAGATCTCCGCCGCCGTCCGCCCCCCGGCGCCCTTCAACATGCAGGTCTGGGTGAGCTGGGTGATCCCCGCCTCCTGGGAACTCTCTCCCCCGCTCCCCACCGGGAGGTAGGCGGCCAGGGCGGTCAGGGGAAGCCGGCCGTCCTTCTGAAGGAGCACCCGGGTGCCGGTGTCCAGGGTGATCGCCTCCACCGTCTCCCGCGGCGTTCCCGACGCCTGGGGAACCTTGCTCTCGGCGGTCACCCCGTTCGCCTTCTGGGCGGGAAGCCGGAGCGACGGGGCCACCGCCTCCCGCAGCCGGTCGTAGAGCGCCCGGGGAGCCGGCGGATTCCGGTGCCGCTCCGCCGGCGCGTGGACGTAGATCGTGGCCTGCTCCAGGTTCAGGTAGCGGCGGGCCGCCTCCTGGACCCGCGCCGGGGTCACCCGGCCCATGCGATCCAGGTAGGTTCCGGCCAGGCGGTAGTCGCCGAGAAGGGCGTAGTGGCCGAGCATGGCCGCCTGCCCCTCCATGGTCTCGAGGGTATAGAGGGTGTCGCTTCGGACCGCGCTCATCGTGCGCTCCAGCTCCGCCGCGGTGGCGGTCTCCACCTGGAAGCGGAGAATCTGGGTCATCACCGCCTCCAGGGCGGCGTCGGTCTTCTCCGGCTCGGCGGTGAACTCCACCGCCAGGTATCCCGGCTCCCGCCCCGAGCTTTCCAGGAGGTGCGAGTTCAGGATCAGGTCCTGCTCCTCGCGCACCCGCGTGTAGAGGCGGCTGGATCGCCCGGCGGCCAGGATGTTGGCCAGCACCATGAGGGAGTCGGTGTCGGGGTGGAGCTGGGGCGGGATGTGGAAGCCGATCTTGACGTAGGACTTCTCCACGTCCCCCGAGGTCTCGCGATACCGCAGGGAGCCCTGGGGCGGCTCGGGCGGGGAGAGATCGAAGTCCACCTCGCGTCGCGGCCACCCTCCCAGCTTCTCCTCCACCGCGGCGAAGACCTCGTCCGCCTTCACGTCCCCCACCACCACGTAGGTGATGTTGTTCGGAACGTAGTACTTCTCCTTGTGGGCCAGGATCTGATCCCGGCCCACCCGGAGGAGGTTCTCGTCGGGGCCGCCGATCGGGCGCTTGTACCGGTGGGCGGTGAACGCCTCGTCCAGGAGATGCTCCCAGGTGAACCCGTACCCGTTGGGCCGGTCCCGGTACATCTCGTTCTCCTTGATGAGAACCTGGCGCTCCTTCTCCAGCTCGAACTCGTCGAAGGTGCTTTGCTGAAGCACGTCGGCATGGATGTCGAGGGCCACCGGGAAGTTCTCGGCGGGGAGCGTGATGTAGTAGTTCGTGCTCTCGTAGCCGGTCCCGGCGTTGGTCTCGCCGCCGGCGTTGGTGATCTCCCGAGCGATGTCGCCGGGACCCCGCCGTTCCGTCCCCTTGAACAGCATGTGCTCGATGCCGTGGGACCACCCCGCGATGGCCTCGTTCTCGTTCAACGACCCCACCCGCACGAAGAAGTTGAGGGCCACCACCGGGGCGCTGTGGTCCTCCCGCACCAGGATCTCCAGACCGTTGTCCAATACCTTGCGTTTGACGTCCTCGAACAGAACCATTCCGAGTCCTTTCTTTCAAGTCGCGGCGAGAAGTTGAATCTGTCGACGGGGCCGGATTCGAGGCGCCGCCCGGCGCGACCCCGGCCCGGGCGCCCCCGGACGGCGGCTTCAAATCAGCGGATAGGCGGCCCTGAGCGTGAGAAACCCGATGACCGAGCCGATGACCAGCTTGACCGCGGTGGCGGCGGCCCGGCCCAGGAACGCCCCCGTCCCCGCCCGCGCGCTCTCCCGGGCCCTGCGCCCCCCCAGAAGCTCCCCCGCGAAAGCCCCCACGAACGCGCCGGCGAAGGCCCCCACCAGCGAACCCAGGATGGGAACCCAGGCCGTGCCCACCGCCGCTCCCACCAGCCCGCCCACGAAGGTCCCGATCATACCCCATCGGGTGGCTCCGAAACCCCGGGCCACGAACACCCCCAGCACCGCCTCCACCACCTCGCCCAGGACGGCCAGTCCCAGCAGGATGAACCAGGCGACGAGCCCCAGGTGCTGGAAGTGGCCGACCCAGGCCACGATCAACGCCAGCCCCAGGAGAATGAAGTTCCCGGAGAGCCCGAGGACCACCGCGGCCAGCCCCCCCGCCACCGCCAGGTGGAGGAGAACCACCAGGAAGACCCGGAGAACGATCATCGACTCCCGCCGGCGGCGGGGCGGGCCTTCATGGCTCCGATCAGCCGGTGGGCGAGGCGCCCCATCTCCGAGGTGCTGTCTATCGCGGCGTAGCGGCCGATGGTGGTCAGGGCCTTGGCGGTGTCCCCGGCGGTCAGGTACATGCGCCCCAGGTTGAAGTAGGGCTCGGGGCGCCGGGGAGCCACCTCGATGGCCTGCCGGAAAGCCGCCTCGGCCGCGGCATGGCTACCCAGCTGGTCCTGGGTCGTCCCCAGGTTGATCCAGGCCTCGGCATCCCGGGGCCGTTGCTTCACCACCTTGTCCAGGTAGCCCAGGGCCTCCTCCGGGCGGTCGAGCTGCATGAGCAGGACGCCCAGGTTGTAGGCGGAGTTCAGGTCGTCGGGGTTCAGCTCCACCGCTTCCCGGTAGGCGTCCACCGCCGGTAGGTACTCCTTCCGCGCCACCAGGAGCTGGCCGATGTTGGCCCGGACGTCGGCGTTCCGGGGGAAGAGCCGCTTGGCCACGGCCAGGGTGGAGTCGGCGCCGTCGAAGTTCCCCCGGTCGCGCTCCATCGAGGCCAGGGTCAGATACGCTTCGAGGTAGCCGGGGTTGAGCGCGATGGCCCGGCGGTACTCCACCGCGGCCGAGTCCGCCTTCCCGAGGGCCCGGCGGACGTTGGCCAGGCGGAGGTGAAGCACCTCGTCGCCCGCGTTTCGCGCCACCGCTTCGGCCAGCACCGTCTCGGCGTCGCCGGGGTGGCCGGAGTTCACCAGGATGCCGGCGAGACTCTCCGCCGCCCGCGTGTTGCCGGGATCGGCGTCCACCGCCACGTGATAGGCGGTCACCGCGTTGTCGCGATCTCCGCGCCCGGTGAACCAGATGGCGATCTGCTCGAAGGCGTAGGAGCGGGCGAAGGGCGTGGCCGGGCTGGCCGGACCGTAGAGGGAGGCGAAGTGGAGCATGGCCCGGTCCGGGGCGGTGTCGACGGCGATCCAGGGAAAGGTGTGGAAGAAGCTCGCGCCGAGCAGAAGCCCGGCCATGGCGCCGGCCAGCCGAGGCCTCGCCGCGGCCCACTCCACCCGGGCCACCATCAGCCCCGCCGCCATCACGAAGGGGACCGCGGCCACCGCGAACAGATCCCAGCTCCGGGCGGCCCCGATCTCCCGGCCCAGGAAGAACGAGAACACCCACCAGGGGAATCCGGCCCAGAGGAGGAAACGCCCTTCGCGGCCCAGCCGGCCTCGGGCGCCGGACAGAAGCAGCAGGATCACGAAGAGGGCGCCGAAGGGACCGAGGAGCATCTGCTCCTGGAACCAGTCGATCCAGTGCCGGGGGCTCAGGAGCGTGTAGGGCACGTGGCCTGCCACTTCCCCGGAAAGCGGGAGGAGGCCGGAGAAGTAGCGGCCGAAGACCTCGTCGAGCGCGCCGGGGATGGTCCCCAGGGCCACCACCCCCGCCCCGATCACCAGGATCGGCGGGATCAGGCCGAGCAGCCGCTGGCCCCGGCCGTCCGCCGGGTTCGCGCCCTTCGCCGGCTTCGGTCCCCGCCAGAGCGCGTAGGCGAGGGCGGGGAGGAGGAACACCGCGG
>CAYRIJ010000153.1:0-9029 GCA_964424285.1 uncultured bacterium | reverse complement strand
GTGGTGGAGTACTTCGGCCCGGAGGACGGAGACGATCCGGGCGGCGGCGGAGGCACGGACGAACGGGAAAGGAATCGGGCATGACCACGCGAAAGAATCATCACCCGCCGGCCCGGGGGAAGGCGGCGCGAGGGCTCACCGCCGGGGAGTTCCCGGTCAGCGAGCCCTCCATCCCCGAAAACGCGCGGATGGAAGCCATCGTCCGGGACCTGCTGGTGGAGGTGGGCGAGGATCCGGAGCGGGAGGGACTCCTGCGGACCCCCCACCGGGTGGCCCAGGCCTGGCGGTTCAACCTCCAGGGCTACGGCCAGGACCCCGAAGCGGTCCTCAACAACGCGCTCTTCTCCGAGGAATCGGACGAGATGATCTGCATCAAGGACATCGAGCTCTACTCGATCTGCGAGCACCATCTCCTCCCCTTCGTGGGGAAGGCCCACGTGGCCTACATCCCCGACGGGAGAATCGTGGGGTTCTCGAAGATCCCGCGGCTGGTGGACGTCTACGCCCGCCGCCTCCAGGTCCAGGAGCGCCTCACCACCCAGATCGCCCGCACCATCATGAAGCTCCTCGAGCCCCAGGGGGTGGGGGTGGTGATCGAGGCCGTGCACATGTGCATGACCATGCGCGGGGTGCAGAAGCAGAACTCGGTGGCGGTCACGAGCGCCATGCTCGGGGTGTTCCGCGAGGATCGCGCCACCCGGAACGAGTTCCTGGACCTGGTGAAGCGCCGGACGGAGTTCTAGGCGGCGACGGGAAACCGGCGGCGGTTTCGGGGGGCTTCATGAGCCATTCATTGAGCGGACGGGCGGCGCTGGTGACCGGGGCGGGGTCGGGCATCGGCCGCGAGATCGCCCTGGGTCTGGTCCGCCGGGGGATGCGGGTGGCGGGGGTGGGGCGCCGCGTCGAGCCCCTGCGCGCCCTGGAGGAACGGGCCGCCGCGCTCGCCGCCTCCGAGGCCTCGGAGGGGCGATTGATGGCGCTCCCCGCCGATCTCCGCGATCCCGGGGAAGCGGACCGCGTGGCCGCCGCCGCGATGCGCGAGCTGGGATTCGTGTCGGTCCTGGTGAACAACGCGGGGGTAGCAGAGTACGCCCCGGCCCACGAGCTCACCCTGGAGCAGTGGGACCGGGCGATGGAGGTGAACCTCCGGGCCCCGTTCCTCCTCACCCGGGCGCTCCTCCCCGCGATGCTCGGCGCGGGCGAGGGACACATCATGATGAACGTCTCGGTGGCCGCGATCCGCGCGTTCGCGGGGTGCGGGGCCTACGGGGCGTCCAAGGCCGGGCTCCTGGGGTTCACCCGGGTGTTGCGCGCCGAAACCCGGGGGACCGGCGTCCGGGTCACCGCCCTCATCCCCGGGGGGACCGACACCGCCATGTGGGACGGCCCCGACCGGCCGCCGGACGGGCGGCTGATGCCGGTCGCCGCGGTGGCCGAAGCGGCGATCTGGGCGCTCACCACCGACCCGGCGCTGGTGCCGGAGGAGGTCGTGCTTCGCCCCGCGGAGGGGGATCTCTAGCCGGCGGCCCGCCCGGAGGATCCGGCCGGGCGCCCCCGGCAAGCCTCCCGCCATTTGACGGGTCCGCCCGTAGAGAGGAAACTTGAACCAGGCGCCGGGCCCGGACCGGCGCTTCTCATCAAGCAATCGCTCACCGGGAGGACGCATGCCTCGCGACATCCCGCTCGGAAACGGCTCGCTGCTCGTGAACTTCGACCGGACCTACCAGCTCCGGGATATCTACTGGCCCCACGTCGGCCAGGAGAACCACACCGCCGGCCACCCCTTCCGGTTCGGGGTGTGGGTGGACGGCGCCTTCCGCTGGATCACCGACGAGGGCTGGACGCGGAGCCTCGACTACGAGGACGCCACCCTGTTGAGCCGGGTCGCGCTCCGCCATCCCGATCTGGGGGTGCGCCTGGAGTGCCGGGACGGAGTGGACTTCCACGAGAACCTCTATCTCCGCCGGATCCAGGTCCACAACGAGAGCGACCGCCGCCGGGAAGTGCGGCTCTTCTTCCACCACGACTTCCACATCTACGGCACCGAGGTCGCCGATTCCGCCTACTACGAACCCGAGCGGAAGGCGCTCTTCCACTACAAGGGCGAGCGCTGGTTCATGATGAACGCGGCGGTCGGCGCCGCGGGGGCCTGGAACCTGGGGTTTCACGAGTGGGCGGTGGGCCAGAAGGAGACCCCCGGCCGCGAGGGGACCTGGCGGGACGCCGAGGACGGGGCGCTCTCCGGAAACCCGGTGGCCCAGGGGAGCGTGGACTCGGTGGGGGCGGTGCACCTGAGCGTGGAACCGGGCGGGAGCGCGACGGCCTGGTACTGGATCGCGGTGGCCGACCGCTTCCCCCACGTGGTCCGGGTGAACCGCGTCGTGCGGGAGCGCGGCCCCGAGGGCTTCCTGGACCGGACCGGCCACTACTGGAAGCTCTGGGTGACCAAGGACGAGACCGAGGACCTCGCCGACCTTCCCCCCGAGGTGTGCCGTCTCTACCGGCGGAGCCTGATCGTGCTGCGCACCCAGATCGACAACGGCGGCGCCATCATCGCGGCCAACGACTACGACATCGCCCGCTACGCCCGCGACACCTATTCCTACATGTGGCCCCGGGACGGGGCGCTGGTGAGCGCGTCGCTCATCCTCTCCGGGCACGCCTTCACCACCCGCCGCTTCTTCGACTTCTGCCTCCGGGCCATCACCGGGGAGGGCTACCTCCTGCACAAGTACAACCCGGACGGGTCCCTGGCCTCCTCGTGGCACGGCTGGGTCCAGGACGGGGAGAAGGTGCTCCCGGTGCAGGAGGACGAGACCGCCCTGGTCCTCTGGGCCCTGTGGCGCCATTTCCAGCGCTTCCGCGACGTCGAGTTCGTGAAGCCCCTGTACCGCGACCTCATCACCCGGGCCGCCGGCTGGCTCGCCGCCTACCGGGATCCCGCCGATCACCTGCCGCTTCCGTCGTGGGACCTCTGGGAGGAGCGCCGGGGGGTGATGGCCTGGACGGTGGGGGCGGTGTGGGGGGGGCTGGCCGCCGCGGCGGAGTTCGCCGAGGCGTTCGGGGAGACCGCCATCGCCGCCGACTGCCGGCGCTCGGCGGAAGAGATCCGCGAGGCGGTCACGGCGCATTTCTGGTCCGAGAAGGAACAGCGATTCGCGCGCATGCTCACCCGCGGGGCGGACGGAGCGCTCACCCCCGACCTCACCGTCGACGCCTCGCTCATGGGGCTCTGGTACTTCGGGATGTTCCCGGCCGACGATCCGCGCATCGCCGCCACCATGCGCGCGGTGAAGGAGCGGCTCTGGGTGAAGACCGAGGTCGGCGGGGTGGCCCGCTACGAGGACGACGCCTACCACCGGGTGTCGAACGACGTCCCCGGGAACCCCTGGTTCATCTGCACCCTCTGGCTCGCCCAGTGGCGGATCGCCGCCGCCCGGAACCGCGGCGACCTGAAGGGGGCGCTGGAGATCTTCGCGTGGGTGGCGGGGCACACCCTGCCGAGCGGGATCATGGCCGAGCAGGTCCACCCGTTCACCGGCGAGCCGCTCTCGGTGAGCCCCCTCACCTGGAGCCACTCCACCGTGGTGGCGGCGGTGCGGGAGTACGTGGCCAGGCGGCGGGAGCTGGGATCATGATCCGCGCGTTCTTCTTCGACCTCGACGGCACCCTGGTCCGGACCGAGAAGCTCAAGGCGGTCTCCTACGCCCGCGCCGCGGTCGATCTCCGGCCCGGCCTGGAGGAGGCCGAGGTGGTGGAGGCGTTCAAGGACGTGGTGGGGCGGTCGCGGAAGGACGTGGCCACCGCGCTCCTCGACCGCTTCGACCTGGAGGAGCCGGCCCGGGCGCGGATGGGGGAGCTGGGGGCGTCGGAGCCGTGGGAGGCCTACGTGGCGGTCCGGCTCCGGCGCTACCACGAGCTGACCGGGGATCCCGAGGTGCTGCGGAGGAACGGCCGTCCCGAGGTGATCGACCTCCTCCACCTGGCGGTGGGGGCGGGGTGCATCACCGCCCTGGCCACCACCTCCCACCGCGACCAGACGGAGCGGGTGCTGGACGCTCTGGGACTCCGCGACGCCTTTCGCCGGACCCTCACCTTCGAGGACGTGGAGCGCACCAAGCCCGATCCGGAGATCTATCACCGGCTCTGCCGGGAGCTGGAAGTCCGGCCCGAGGAGTGCCTGGCCCTGGAGGACTCGCCGTCGGGGGTTCGGGCGGGGCTCGCCGCGGGGATCCGGGTGGTGGGGGTCGCCACCCCGTTCACCCGGGAGCGGCTCGAGGAGGCGAAGCTCCTCCCGCCGGAGCGGGTCGCCTGGGAACCGGCCGAGGTGGTCTCGGTGGCCCGGGCGGCGGCGCCCGGGTCGTGCCTGTGGGGGGACGGAGGGACCGCCCCCGCCTGATCCCCGGACGGCACGGTGTCGAACGGGGCGGGGCGGCGTTTGGTTGGAGAGCAAACCGTATCGAGGAGTCCGCATGACCAAGAGCGCATCGGTAACCCCCGCGGCCGGGGAGCCCGGAACGGCGGAGGGGCCGGAAACCAACCCCCTTCGCGAGGGGATGTCCCGGGTCCGGGAACCCCTCCCCTGCACCCTGGTGATCTTCGGGGCCACCGGGGATCTCGCCTCCCGGAAGCTCATGCCCGCCATCTACAACCTGGCCTGGGAGGGGCTCCTCCATCCCGACACCAGCGTGGTCGGGTTCGCCCGCCGCGACTGGAGCGACGACCACTTCCGCCGGGTCATGCGGGAGGGGGTGGAGGCCCACTCCCGGCGGAAGCCGGTGGACGAGGCGGTGTGGAGCCAGCTCGGCGACGACATGAGCTACGTGCGCGGGGAGTTCCAGGACGAGGCGGCCTACCGCGCCCTGGGGGAGCGGCTGGCCGAGATCGACCGGGCCCGGAACCATCCCGGCTGCCACCTCTTCTATCTATCCGCCCCTCCCAGCGCCTACCAGACCATCGTGGAGAACCTGGGGAAGGCCGGGCTGGTGCGCGACCCGGAAGCCGAGGGACGGAGCCGCATCGTGGTCGAGAAGCCGTTCGGGCGGGACCTGGCCACCGCCCGGGAGCTGAACCGGCACCTGCGCCGGGTCTTCCACGAGGACCAGATCTATCGCATCGACCACTACCTGGGGAAGGAGACGGTCCAGAACATATTGATCTTCAGGTTGGACAACGGAATATTCGAACCGCTATGGAACCGGCGCCACGTGGACCACGTCCAGATCACGGTGGCGGAGACGGACGGGGTGGGAAGCCGGGCCGGGTTCTACGAGGAGGCGGGGGTGGTGCGGGACATGCTGCAGAACCACATCATGCAGCTTCTGACCCTCACCGCCATGGAGCCGCCGGTCCGCTTCGAGGCCAACGCGGTCCGCGACGAGAAGGCCAAGGTGCTGACCGCCATCCGTCCCTTCACCCCGGACGAGGTCCGGACCCGGGTGGTGCGCGGCCAGTACACCGCGGGGGCGGTGGGCGGCAAGGAGGTGCCGGGGTATCTCCAGGAGGAGAAGGTGTCCCCGGATTCGCGGACCGACACCTTTCTCGCCGCCCGGTTCGGGGTGGAGAACTGGCGGTGGGCGGGAACCCCGTTCTACGTGCGCTCGGGGAAGCGGCTCCCCAAGCGGGCCACCGAGGTGGGCATCGTCTTCCGCGAGCCCCCCTACGAGCTCTTCGGCGGCGGGAAGCCGTCGCGCCCCCGGCCCAACGTGCTCCGGCTCCGCATCCAGCCCGACGAGGGGATCTCGCTCTCCTTCGAATCCAAGTTCCCCGGCCAGGCCATGCGGGTGGAGGAGGTCCGGATGGACTTCTTCTACGCCACGTCCTTCGGCAAGGAACCCCCCGAGGCCTACGAGCGCCTGATCCTCGACGCCATCGTCGGCGACTCGACCCTCTTCGCCCGGCGGGACGAGGTGGAGCTGGCCTGGGGGATCGTGGACAGCATCGTGGACGCCTGGAAGGCCGACCCCGGGGACGCGCCGGTGCCCTACGAGGCGGGGAGCTGGGGGCCGGAGGCCGCGGATCGCCTGATCCAGGCCGACGGTCGGAAATGGCTCCGGGTGTGACCATGGCCGCCACCCACGACGAGATCATCCACCTCGGAGAGAAGGCGTCCCGCGGACTCGACGCCGAAGCGGTGAAGCGCGACCTGGCCGCGCTCTGGATGGAGGAGGGGGCGGCGCGGGAAGATGATGGCCCGGTCACCCGGGTCTGCCACGCCACCCTGGTGCTCCCGCTTCGTCCGGACGACGAGGCCCACGAGCTGACCGATGACCTTGTCCGGCTCCACCCGTCGCGGGTGATCGTGGTCCACCACGATCCCGCGCTCGGGCGGGGGGAAGCCGAGGCCTGGGTCGGCGCGGCCTGCAGCCGCGGCTCGAGCGGACGGTCCCTCATCTGTTGCGAGACCGTGAACATCGAGGCGGGCCCCGGGACCGACCGGCTGGTGGCGAGCTCGGTGCGATCCCTGAGCGTGGGGGGGGTGCCGGTGGAGGTGGTGGCGGAACGGGTGTCGCCCCTGGCCCTGGGGTGGCTCGGCGTCCTCGGCCCCCACGTGGACGTGGTCCTGGGGGACGGCACCCATCTGGACGAGCCCTCGGGGATCGCCCTCTGGAAGCGGTGCGGGGAGAGCGGGGACGTTCCGCCCTCCTACCGCGACGTCCTCTGGTCGCGCCTGGTGGACTGGCGGCGGGCCCTGGCCCTCCCCTTCGACCGGTCCGGCGAGGCGCGGGCCCTGGAGCGGCTGGAACGGGTGACCGTCGAGGTGGGGGAAGGTCCGGGGGCCCGGCTCAAGGCCTGGCTCCTCTTCGGCTGGCTGGGCGCCCGGCTCGGCTGGCGGTGGTCGGCGGACGCCGGGACGCGGAGCCGCGGGCGGTTCGAAGGCCCTTCGGGGGGGATCGAGGCGGTGGTGACCCGGGGAGATCCCCAGGTCGACCCCGCGGCCACCCTCGGGGTCGTCATGGAGTTCCGGGGCGGGGATCCGCCGCTCTCCTGGCGACGGCTTTCCGAGGAGCGGGCGATCGTGGTGGAACGGGGCGGATCCCGGGTGGCCCGGCTCAACCAGTCCAAGACCAGCCGGGCCTCGGCGGTGGTGCACGAGCTTCACGAGGCGGCCCTGGATCCCGTGGCCCGCGACGCCATGGGCGTCGCCCTGGGCTTCGAGGGATTGAAGGAGGATTGAGGTGAGCGACTCCCTGCCCGACGGACACCAGATCCGGATCTACGAGGACAAGACCGCGTTCCTGGACGGCGCCGCGGAGATCGTGGTGGCCGCCCTGGGCGAGGCGCGGGCGGGGGCGCGAGTGGCCCTGGCCGGGGGGAGCACCCCCGTCCCCCTCTACGAGCGGCTCTCCGCGCCGACCCTGCGGGACCGGGTGGGTTGGGCGCGGGTGCGATTCACCTTCACCGACGAACGCTGCGTCCCGCCCGACGACAAGGACTCCAACTACCGGATGGCCCGGGAGACCTTCCTCGAACCGCTGGGGCTCCGCGGCGACCGGATGATCCGCATCCGCGGCGAGGATCCGCCGGAGAAGGCGGCGCGGAAGACCCACAAGATGCTCCTGGCCTGGGCGGAGCGGGTGCCGATCTTCGACCTGGTGCTCCTGGGGCTGGGGCCGGACGGCCACACCGCCTCGCTCTTTCCGGCCGAGGAGTGGCCCGACTTCGGAGCGTGGCTGGCCTTCGCCACCCGGCACCCGAGCGGCCAGGACCGGGTCACCCTCACCCCGGAAGCCCTGCGTTCCAGCCGGCGGACGGTGTTCCTGGTCTCGGGGGAGGAGAAGGCCGAGGCGGTGGCCGGCACCCTCACCGCGGAGGAGGCCACCCCGCGGCATCCGGCCCGCATGGTGGTGAGCGCGTCGCGGCCGGCGCTCTGGCTCCTCGATCGCGCGGCGGCGTCCGGGCTCCCCCCGGCGTGGGTGTCCGCGGCCTCCGAGGCCCCGGCGTAGAACGGGCGGGGGCGCGGTCGCTCCGACCACGCCCCGCCCGAAGAAGAACCGACCCCCGCCGCGCGGGGAGGACGATCAGTACTGCGACTTGATCCGGCTCCAGGTCGTGGGCCGGGTCGGGATCACCTGCTCCCGCCCCGCGATGGAGAGGATCCGGCCGGAGGCGTCGGTGTCCACCACGCTCAACCCCGCGGTGGCGGTGAAGACCACGTGGGACGCGTTCCCGTTGACGTCGCTGTCGGCCAGCCCCAGCCCGATTCCGAACGGGGTCACGGTGAACCCGGTCTCGCCCTGGTCCACGCTGGCCGCCGAGACCACGGTGGGAATGAACGCATAGTGTCCGCCGCCGGGGGTGAGACCGGCGCCGGAGTTCCCCTCGGACATGGCGTAGATCCCCCCGCCCGAGTTCACGAAGGTGGCGATGGCGGCCTGGTTCGCGTTCAGGATGTCGAGCTCGGCCTGGGTGAGGATCCCCCCGAAATCGGAGCCGACCACGATGGCGCAGTAGCCGCCGGGCTGGCCGAGCTGGCCGAGGGCGGCGGCGAGGGTGGAGGCGTCGTGATGGTCGAAGTCGACCCCTTCGACGTAGCCGCTGGCCACGATGCCGGCCTTGCCCACGGTGTGGCCGGGGGGCGGGGAAATGCTGGACTCCACGTACAGGAACTTGGGGGCGGTGGCGAAGTAGGGGTTGAAGCCGGGATCGCGGATGAAGTTGATGGCCACGTTGTTGATGGTCCGGGCTCCGACCGCGTTCGTGCCCAGGGACGCGTGGAAGTCGGGATCGTGACCGGTGAGGAAGATCGACCCGGCCTGGGCCGCGGGGGCGGCGGCCAGGCCCAGGACCAGGAGGCCCATGAGGGCCGGGGCCAGCGGACGGAAACGCAGCTTGGGATGCCTTCGCAAGGGACGCATGCGGGTACCTCCTCGATATCGTGGTGTCGCGTGGGGGTCGTCCGTCCCGCGGACGCGGAGAGGCGGACCAGGGATTCCCCGGGGGGTGTCGTTGGTGGGCATGATACCTTAGCTTCCCGGTTCTTACACGAATGTATTGCGATTTTATTCAATGTTGGTCGGGGGGTCGCG
>CAYRIJ010000152.1:0-9092 GCA_964424285.1 uncultured bacterium | reverse complement strand
CGCCGCTCCAGGTCCTCCGGGGAATAGGTCGATCCCCGAACCAGGGCCACCAGGGAGTCGGCCGCCGGCCCGGTCAGGTCCCCCTCGTAGGGCGTGGCCTGGATCACCCGGCCGGTCGAGTCGCAGACCGCCTGGATGTAGACGATCCCGCGCGACGTCCAGTAGGGAACGAACGCCGAGTCCGAGGCGGCGGCGAGCCCCGTGGTGTCGGCCGGAGTTTCGGATAGGCGCTCCGATTGCTTCTTCTGGCCGTAGCACCCGCCGAGCGTCCAGCCGGCCAGGGCCGCGACCGCCGATGCCACCAATACCAAATGGACCCGTCGCATGGGTCACCTCCCGTGATGATGGTTTCCTTACCGGCAAGCGACAAAACAAACGAACCACGATCAAGACGAACGTCGGCCCGATCGATCAGGCGACAACGCGAACGATCCACACCTCCGGATTCAATCCAGCGGCTCCAGCTCCTGCATCATCGCCGGCACCAGCTCCGAGACCGTGGGGTGGATGTGCACGGCCCGGCCGATCACGGTGTAGGGGGCGTCGGCGTACATGACGTCGAGGATCGAGTGGATGACCTCGTCGCCCTCGATCCCCAGGATCGCCGCCCCCAGGATCCGCTTCGTCTCCGCGTCCACCAGCACCTTCATGAATCCCTGGGTCTCGCCCTTCTCGAAGGCCCGGCCCACCTTGGCCATGGGCCGGAACCCCCGGAGCGCCTTTCGCCCCGACGCGCGCACCTGGGCCTCGGTCATCCCCACCCGCCCGAGGGGCGGGTCGATGTAAAGGTTGTAGGCGGTGATCCGGTCGCTCACCCGCCGGGGGTCGTCGTCCAGCAGGTTCGCCGCCACCACCTGGAAGTCGTTGTAGGAGGTGTGGGTGAAGGCGCCCTTCCCGTTGCAGTCCCCCAGGGCCCACACCCCGTCCACGCTGGTCCGGAGCCGGTCGTCGGTCACGATGGCGCCGCGGGCGTCGGTCTCGATCCCGGCCCGGTCCAGACCCAGGTCGTCGGTGTTGGGGCGCCGCCCCACCGCCATCAGCACGTGCGTCCCCCGGACCTCGCGATCGCCCGTCGCGCAGTCCACCCGCGCGACGACCTCGTCCCCGTCCTTCGAGAACCCGATGCACTCGGCGCCCATCCGGAGCCCGATCCCTTCGCTCTCCATGATCCCGGCGACCGCCTCGGAGACGTCCTCGTCCTCCCGCCCGATCAGCCGCGGCGACTTCTCGATGATGGTGACCCGGCTCCCGAAGCGCCGGAACATCTGGCCGAACTCGAGTCCCACGTAGCTCCCCCCCACCACCACCAGGTGCTCGGGAAGGAAATCCACGTTCATCATGTCCGAGTTGGTCCAGACCTCGATCCCGTCCAGCCCCGGCACGTCCGGCACCACCGCCCGCCCGCCGACGTTGATGAAGATCCGCTCGCTCTCGAGCCGGTCGTCCCCCACCCGGACCGCGTGGGCGTTCTCGAACCGCGCGTGCCCCCGATAGACCGTGCAGCCGTCCATCCCCTCGAGCCACTCCCGCAACGGATCGCGCGAGGCGGCCACGATCCGGTCCTTGCGGGCCTTGACCGCGGCCATGTCCACCGCCACCTCGCCGGAGAGCCGCACCCCGAAGTCCGCGGCCCGCCGGGCCACGTGGGCGGCGCGGGCGCTGGCCACCATGGCCTTGGTGGGAGTGCAGCCGGTGTTGACGCAGGTGCCGCCGAAGCGCTCCCGCTCGATCACGGCCACCTTCATGCCGGCGGCGGTGAGGCGCCCGGCCAGACCCGGACCGGCCTGCCCGGTCCCGATGATGATCGCATCGTAACCCGAGGCCATGACGTTCTCCTTCCGAGGGCTGAATGCTTGATGAAGCGGGGCCGCGATCCGGCGGGGAGTGCGGGCGCTCAGAGGTCCAAGGTGATCTTCTCGTCCGAGATCACGTCGTAGTAGTCCGCGGAGAGCTTCTTCGCCACCGGCCCGGGAGGAATGTCCACCACCTCGATGGTGAGGACCCGGGTTCCCAGGTCGAGGCGGATCCGGTCGCCGGCCGCCACCGGGTGGGCCCCCTTCACCGGCTGCCCGTTCAGGGTCGCCTTCCCCCGCTCCGCCGCTTCCTTGGCCAGGGTGCGGCTCTTCAGGATGTTCACCGCGCTCAGGTAGACGTCGATCCGCATCGGGTCCCGTCCTCCACGCCGCCGGTCAGGATGCCGCCTTGATCTCCACGTAGGCGGAGTCCCGCACCGCGGTCATCCACTTGTCGTAGGCCTTCTCGAGCTCCTGCTGCTCCAGGTAGTTCTTGAGCTGCGCCTGCACCTCGTCGTAGGTATAGGCCCCGCCGCTCTTCCGATTCAGGATCTTGAACACGTGGAAGCCCCGGTTGGAGCGCACCACCGGGCTGATCCCGTTCACCCCCACGCTGTCCACGAGCTGGGCCACCGCCGGGACCAGGGCCTGGATCGGGGTCCACCCCAGGTCGCCGTCCTTGTCCTTGGTGAGGGGGTCGTCGCTCATCTCCGCCGCCACCTTGCCGAAGTCCTCGCCCCCCATCACCCGCTCCCGGGCCTTTTCCGCGGTGGCCTCGGCGTTCTGGACGTCGGCCGCCGAGGGCTTCACCATGGCCAGGATGTGGCGAACCTGGTACTTCTCGCCGTCCCGGTCCACCACCTCGATCAGGTGGTAGCCGTACTGGGTGCGGATGGGCTGGGAAAGCTCGCCGATCTGGAGGCTGTCGGCGGCGGCCTCGAAGTCCGGGTCGAGGTCTCCCGGCTGGTACCAGCCGGGGAGGAGCCCGCCGTTGTTGGCCGAGGGATCGTCCGACACCTCCTTGGCCACCGTCTCGAAGCTCTCGCCGTTCACCAGCCGCGCCCGGGCGGCCTGGATCCGGGTCAGGGCCGCCTGCTCCTTGGCCGGGTCCACCGGATAGATCACGATGTGGGCCAGGTGGACCTCGTCGGGCTTCTGGGGGAGATCGTCCTTGTGCTCCCCGTAGTACTTCTGGACCTGGTCGGTGGAGACCTCCACCTTGCTCCGGATCTCCCGCCCCACCACCTTCTGGGCCAGGAGCTCCTGGCGGATGTCGCTCTCGTAGCGCTCCCGGAGCATGGTCTGGGTGATGCCTTCCTTCTCGAGGGCGTCCTGGTACTCCGCGTCCGAGGGGAACTGCGCCTTCACCTTGGCCATGGCCTGGTCCACCTGCTGGGTGACCTCGCTGTCGTCCACGGTGATCCCCTGGCTCTTGGCCCGCTGCACCACCAGCCGCTCCTCGATGAGCCGGTTCAGGACGTCCGAGCGGATCTGGGCGATCTGGGTGGAATCCTTCCCCGCCAGCTGGTTCTGGGAATCGAGGATGAACATCTTCTCGTCCACCTCGGAACGGAGAATGATGTCGTCGTTCACCACCGCGGCGATGCGGTCGATGACCTGCTCGGCCCCGGTAAGGAGCGCGAAGGCGGCGATCAAGACCGCCAAGCTGCCGAGAATGCGTCTCATGATCCTGCTTTCGGTGAAGTGCCAACCGGTCCGGCCGGGATCCCGCCGGCCGCCGCGCGTTCTAGGACTCGGTCCCGGTTTCGTTCCCGGGGGGAATACCCGCCATCCGGGAAATAAGGTCCAGCGCTTCGGGGAGGCCCCCTTCGGCCTTGAGCGCGAAGCGCCCGGAAGTCGCAAACTCTACCGGAACCGTGATTTGTTTCATCCACTCCTTGATCGTGCCCGGAGCGGGGGGGGCGGCCAGTTCGAAGTCGATCTTATTGCCTCGCAGCCAGATTGAGGAGACCCCGGCCATCCCCCCCAGGAGCCTGAGCCGCCGGAGCTGGAACAGGGCCTCGGCGGGGAGGGCCAGCCGGCCGAACCGGTCGCGAAGCTCCTCCTCCAGGGCCCGGATCTCGTCCGGGTCCGAGGCGTCGGCCAGCCGCTTGTAGAACGCCACCTTCTCCTCGGCGTCCTCCACGTAGTCGTCGGGGAGGTAGGCGTCCACGTCGGTGGTGAGCCTCGGCTCGGGACGCTCCTCGGTCGGAAGCCCCTTGAGCTCCCGGACCGCCTCCTCCACCAGGCGGACGTACATCTCGAAGCCGACCGAGACGATGTGCCCCGACTGCTCGCGCCCCAGGATGTTGCCCGCCCCCCGGATCTCCAGGTCGCGCATGGCCAGGGCGAAGCCGCTGCCCAGCTCGTCGAACTCGGCGATGGCCCGGAGCCGTTTCATGGCGTTCTCGGTGAGGGCGGTGTTGGCGGGGACCAGGAAGTAGCAGAACGCCTTCTGCACGCTCCGGCCCACCCGGCCGCGGAGCTGGTAGAGCTGGGAGAGGCCGAAGGCGTCGGCCCGGTTCACCACCATGGTGTTGACCGAGGGAATGTCGAGGCCGTTCTCGATGATCATGGTGGCCACCAGGACGTCGATCCGCTTCTCCACGAAGTCGTGCATGACCTTCTCGAGCTGGCGCTCGGCCATCTGGCCGTGGGCCACCGCCACCCGGAGCTGGGGACAGAGCTTCTGGATGAAGACCGCCATGGTGTGGATCGACTCGACCCGGTTGTGGACGAAGAACGACTGCCCCCCGCGGTCCGCCTCGCGGAGCAGCGCCTCCTGGATGAGCTCCCGGTCGAACTCCGCGATCTCGGTCTGGACGGACATCCGCCCCTCGGGCGGGGTCTGGATCACCGTGATGTCGCGCACCCCCAGAAGCGACAGGTTCAAGGTCCGGGGGATCGGGGTGGCGGTCAGGGTGAGCACGTCCACGTTGGCCCGGAGCCGCTTCAGCTTCTCCTTGTGGGCCACCCCGAAGCGCTGTTCCTCGTCCACCACGATGAGGCCGAGGTTCTTGAACCGGGTGCCCTTGCCCAGCAGGGCATGGGTCCCGATCACCATGTCGAGGGTGCCGGCGGCGGCCTTCTCCAGGATCGCCGCCCGCTCCTTGGGGGTGCGGAAGCGGGAGAGCATGTCCACCCGCAAGGGGAAGTCCCGGAACCGCTCGGCGAAGGTGTTGAAGTGCTGCTCGGCGAGAATGGTGGTGGGAACGAGCATCGCCACCTGCTTCCCGTCCATCACCGCCTTGAACGCGGCCCGCACCGCGACCTCGGTCTTGCCGTACCCCACGTCCCCGCAGATCAGCCGGTCCATGGGGGTGGGGGTCTCCATGTCGGTCTTGGTCGCCTCCACCGCCTTCAGCTGGTCGGGGGTCTCCTCGAAGGGGAACGAGCCCTCGAGCTCCCGCTGCCAGGGGGTGTCGGGACCGAAGGCGTGGCCGGGGTGGGCCTTGCGAAGCGCGTAGGTCCGGACCAGCTCCCCGGCGATCTCCTGGATGGCCTTCTTGGCCTTGCTCTTGGTCTTGGCCCAACCGGTCCCGCCCAGCCGGGACAGGGCCGGCGTCTTCCCCTCCTCCGAGGAGTAGCGCTGGATGAGGCCGAGCTGGTCCACCGGGACGTAGAGCTTGTCGCTCCCCTGGTATTCGAGCTGGGCCACGTCGGTGAGGTGGCCGTTCACCTCCAGGCGGCTGAGCCCCAGGTAGCGCGCGATCCCGTGCTCGACGTGGACCACGAAGGACCCGGGCTTGAGGGTGCGGAGCTCCTTCAGACCGAACCCGGACCGGAACCGGCGGGCGCGGGCGCGGCGGCGGGGGCGGCCGAAGAACTCGTGATCGGTGAGCGCCGCCAGCCCCGCCTCCTCGAGCAGGAACCCGGCGGAGATCACCCCCAGGACCAGCCGCACCGCGATTTCCTCCTCCACCAGGAGCTCGTGGAGCCGGGTGCGCTGGCCTTCGTTGTCGCAGAACACCACCACGTCCAGCCCGCGGAGGGCGAGCCCGCGGAGATACTCCCGCCAGAGATCGATCTTCCGGCCGAAGGACTCCGGGGGGGAGGAGCGCGCCTTGACCAGGACCGCGCCGCCGGGCTCCTGGGAAAAGTCGGAGAGGCGCACCTCGGGGAACAGGGTGAGCTCCTCGTAGAGGACCGAGGGCTCGAGGTAGAGATCGGCCGGGCGGCTCACGTGGGGGAAGTCGGCGTGGACCGCGTCGTAGGCGGCGAGCACCTCGTCCCAGATGGTCTCCACCCGCGCCCGGAGCATCCCCGGCTCCTCCACCAGGACCACGGTCCCCGGCGGGAGGTAGCCCAGGAACGAGCCCAGCTCCTGGCCGAACCGGGCGGCCACCCGCTCGATCCCCGCGGGATGGATCTCCACCTCGAAGGCGCTTTCCAGCTCGCGGCCGGCCTCCGGGCTCTCCGCGCCGAGCGCGTCCGCCGCCTCCCGGATGCGTTTCTCGTCCAGGAGGAGCTCGTAGCGGGGGATGACCACCGCCCGGTCCAGCGAGCGGACCGAGCGCTGGGTGTGGACGTCGAACTCGCGGATCGAGGCGGTCTCGTCGTACTCGATCTCGATCCGGATGGGGTGCTCCCCGCCCAGGGAGTAGACGTCGAGGATCCCCCCCCGGAGCGCGAAGTCCCCCACCTCCTCCACCGCCTGGGACCGGTCGTAGCCCAGGTAGGTGAGCCGGGTCAGCACCTCTTCCACGTCCACCGGCTCCCCGACCTGGAAGGCGACCAGGTGCTCGCGGAGGACGCGGGGGGAGGGGACCTTCTCGGCCAGGGCCCGGGCGGTGGCCACCACCACGCCGTCCTCGTCGGCGGCCAGGCGGGTCATGGCCTCGAGCCGGGCCGCCGCCACCGCGGTGTGGGGGACCTTGACCTCGTAGGGGCGGACCTGGTGCTCGGCCAGGTAGAGGACGGGCTCGGCGAGGAACGTCTCGAGGTCGGTGCGGAAGGCCTCGGCCCCCTCCTCCCCCGAGGTGAGGACCAGGACCGGGCGGCGGGTGCGGCGGCGGATCTCCGCCGCCAGGAGCGCCTTGGCCGAGCCCACCAGCTTGTGGACGTGGAGCGGGCGCGGGGCGCCGCCGGAGCCGGCCTCGGCGTCGAGGTGGGCCAGGATCTCCCCCAGGGCGGGAAGCTCCCCGAAGCGCTCGCGCCACACCGGTTCCGGGCGGTCCAGGATCTGGGGGGGGTGATTGTTCACGCCGGACATGAGGGACAGAGGATACCACCGGCGCGGTGATCGGGCCCCGAGGCGCCGCCGCCGGCGCCTGGGGACGGCCCGGAGCCCCGGCGGGGGGACCGCGGCGGGGCTAGCGGGCTTCGATCAGCTTCCGGGCGATGGCGGCCAGGCGATGCCGCTCGTGGGCGCGGACCCGGCCGAAGACGTAGAGCCCTACGAAGAAGAGACCGCAGAGAATGCTCGGCACCAGCATCCCGTAGATCACCCGGTCGGTGAGTCCCCGGAGCGCGACCACGATCGCCCCCACGATGATGAGCCCCCCCAGCCCGAGCGCGGCGTGCTGGAACACCGATTCGACGGAGCGGCGGCGGGCGTCCCAGATCAGGAGGTCGTGAAGGTAGCGGTCCTCGTCCTGGGTCAGGTTGGCTTCCATGTCGGCTCGCTCCCCGGCGCGGGCGGCGGGATGATCCGGCTCGCCGTCCGGCCGCGTCTGAGGGTCATCCGGGGACATCGATAGGACTATACCAAAAGCGCCCGGACGGCCGGAGATCGGTCGAACATGACGAGCCGGGTCCGGTTTCCGTCCGGGGGCGCGGGTTTGTGGAATAATCCCCCCCATGCTCGAAACCCTGGATCTCGACCTCAAGCTCGGGAAGGACGAGTACCACGCCGCGATGGACCGGCTCGGCCTCGAGCTTTCCGTCCTCCAGCGGGCGGCCTACGAGAACGGCGTGGGGGCGCTCTTCGTGTTCGAGGGGCTGGACGGGGCCGGGAAGGGCGACGCCATCGCCCGCCTGGTCGAGCACATGGACCCCCGCGGGTTCAAGGTGCACACCACCCGCGCCGCCACCGAGGACGAGGCGCTCCGGCCGCTTCTCTGGCGGTTCTGGCGGCGGCTCCCCGCCCGGGGGGCGATCGCCATCCTGGACCGGTCGTGGTACAGCGTGCTCATCGAGGCGCGCCTGGCCGGCGAGCTGGACCGGGCGGAATGGGACCGCGCGGTCGAGGCGGCGAAGGACTTCGAGCGCCAGCTGGTGGACGACGGCACCGTGCTGGTCAAGTTCTGGCTCCACATCAGCAAGAAGGAACAGAAGCGCCGGGTGAAGGCGTGGTCGAAGGACCCCTACCAGGAGTGGCGGGCGCGGGAGCCGGTGACCGCGCGCCATGGCTACAAGCAGGTGGTGGAGCTGGCCGAGGAGACCCTGGCCCTCACCTACGCCGCCGACGCCCCCTGGGTTCTGGTGGAGGCGGAGGACGATCGCCACCGGCGGGTGAAGATCCTGACCGAGGCCTCGGAGGCGTTGCGGCGGGCGCTCAGGGCGCGCGAGGTGCCCCTCCCCGGCCCGGAAGACGACGCGCCGGATCCGCCCGGCGAAGCGGCGGCCGCGTTCGAGCCGCATCCGGATCCGCTGACCGGTCCGCCGCCGATTCCCCGGGACTCGCCCCTGGCCGGGTTGGACCTCTCGCAGACGCTGGAGCCGGAGGCGTATTCGGAGGCGCTCCACCGGGCGCAGGATCGCCTGCGCGAGCTGGAGTTCGCGGCCTACGCCAAGCGCCGGGCCGCGGTGGTGGTCTTCGAGGGCTCGGACGCCGGCGGGAAGGGCGGCGCCATCAAGCGCCTGACCGAGAAGCTCGACCCCCGGGGCTACGAGGTGGTTCCGATCGCCGCGCCCCAGGGCGCCGCCGCCGCGCACCACTACCTGTGGCGGTTCTGGCGGGAGATCCCCAAGGCGGGCCACCTGACCGTGTTCGACCGGAGCTGGTACGGCCGGGTCCTGGTGGAGCGGGTGGAGGGCTTCGCGACCGAGCCGGAGTGGCGGCGGGCCTACCAGGAGATCAACGAGTTCGAGCGCACGCTCTCCGAGGCGGGGATCATCCTGGTCAAGTGCTGGCTCCAGGTGAGCCCGGACGAGCAGCTCCGCCGGTTCCGGGCGCGCGAGGCGGTGCCCCGGAAGCGCTACAAGATCACCGACGACGACTGGCGGAACCGGGCCAAGCTCCCGCGCTACCTGGAGGCGGTGAGCGACATGATCCGCCACACCAGCACGCCCTATGCCCCCTGGACCCTGGTCGAGGCGAACGACAAGCACTTCGCCCGGGTCAAGGTGCTGGAGACC
>CAYRIJ010000151.1:0-9156 GCA_964424285.1 uncultured bacterium | reverse complement strand
CGGCAGCCTCCCACCCAGGCCGGACGCCTCGCGTACACCCGCTCCCAGACGCCGACGACCCATCGGGAGGCGGGGGTGATTCCATGGGTCAGGGAACAGACGCAGAGCCGCCCGCCGGGTTCGAGCATGCGGTGGGCCGCAGCGATCGTCGCGCCGATCTCCTCCTCGGACAGGAGGTCGAGCACGTAGGTCGAGAGGAAACGATCGCACGACGCCGCCGGCTCCCCCACCGGCGGACCGCCTTCGCTCACGTCCACCTCGGCGGCCGCTCCGAAACGCTCCAGCCGCGATCGGGCCAGCGCCACCATGCGGGGGCTCAGATCGAGGCCTCGATAGGACGCGCCGGGCGCCCGGGAGAGAGCCTCCGCCGCCACCCGCCCGGTGCCGCAGCCGAACTCGAAGATCCGGCGGGCATGCTCGAAGTCGCCGTGCCGCAGAAGGAGCCGGACCGCCGGGTTCTCGTAGAAGCCCTGGGTGTCCTGGCGGGAGCCGATGCGGTCGTAGATCGCGCGGACGCGCCGGGGGGAAAGCGGGGTCACGGGAGGAGCCCCCTCCGCGCTCCCACCCCGGTTCACCCCACCGGCGGCTACTCCGCGAAGACGAGCGTTCCCTCGCCGTACACCGCGGTGGGATACGCGGTGAGGTCGAAGGGATCGCCGTTCCACCCCACGAACGAGGCCCACTTGCCCTTGTCCAGGGTGCCGAGGATCTTCCCCAGGCCCAACAGCTCCGCGTTCCGCCGGGTGACCAGCTCCATCGCCTGCTGCTTGGTGTAGCCGTGACGGGTAAACCAGCGGGTCTGGAGGAAGAGCTGGCGGGCCGGGGTCACCGGGTGGTCGGTCATGAGACCGAACTCGGCCCCGGAGTCCATCAGGTGCTTCACGTTCCGCCAGTTCTCGTGCTTGAGCTCCACCTTGTAGGCGAAGGCGTCGATGGGGCCGTAGGTGACCGGGATCTTCCGCCGGGCCAGTTCCCGGTAGATCTCGGGTTGATGCACGTCCATGGAGTGCTCGACGGTGATCCGGAGCTTGAACTCGTCCACGATCCGGAGCAGCGCCGCGATGTCGTCGATCTTGTGGACGTGGGTCCGCATGACCTGCTTCCGCGAGAGCAGGTCGACCAGGACCACCTCCTCGGCGGTCAGGGCCAGCTCCAGCTTCTTGTCCGCGCGCGCCCGCGCCCGCTTCTCCAGCTTGTTCTGGACGTCGGTGAACTTCCCGCGGAGAAGGGCCAGGGCCCCCATGCGGGTGCTGGGGCGCTTCCCCTTCCACTCCACCGTGGACATCGGGTTGTAGCCGAAGGCCGCCTTCACCCCGGCCCGGGCCACCAGGGCCTCGGTGCTGTTCTTGGCGTAGTTCCGGACCACCGCGGTCAACCCGCCGATGATGTTGCCGCTTCCCGGGAGCGCGCAGGAATAGAGCGCCCCCATCTCCACCGCGTCCTGGAACGCCGCGTCGTCCATCTGGATCGAGTCGAGGGCGTCGGGCAGGGAGAGGAGAGCCTCCATGTGCTCGTTCGATTCCCCTTCGGATTCGGGCTCGCCCGCGCGGTGCATGCCGATGTGGCTGTGGGGGTCCACGAAGGCCGGGGTCAGGGTCTCGAACTCCCCGCGCAGGGTCCCCTTCCTGGCCTTGGCCACCCCGGCCAGCATCCGCCCCTCGAAGAGCAGGTAGGCGTTCTTCACCACCGAGGTCCCGGTGTAGATCGTGTTTCCGTGGACGCAGTCCATGGGTTCCTCCAGAGCTTCCCCTCAGGGTTCGCGATGAATGGCGAATGGGCCCCAGGCCTGCCGGACGGGCATCACCTCGAGCGTGTTGACGTTGACGTGGGGAGGGAGGGTCGCCACCCAGAACACGATCTCCGCGATGTCCTCGGCGGTCAGGGGATTCGTCCCCTCATACACCTTCGCCGCCTTCCCCGCGTCCCCCTTGAACCGCACCACCGAGAACTCGGTCTCGGCCAGGCCGGGCTGGATGTCGGTCACCCGCACCCCCGTCCCGACGAGGTCCGCCCGGAGGTTCCTCGAGAACTGGGCCACGAAGGCCTTGGTGGCCCCGTACACGTTCCCCCCCGGATAGGGCCAGTTCGCGGCGGCGGAGCCGAGGTTCACCACGTGGCCGCGCCCCCGCTCCACCATCCCCGGGAGGAGGGCCCGGGTCACCACCATGAGCCCCCGGATGTTGGTGTCCACCATGGTTTCCCAGTCGTCGAGATCGGCCCGGTGGGCGGGCTCCAGGCCCAGGGCGAGCCCGGCGTTGTTGACCACGAGATCGACGTCCCGGAATTCGGCGGGAAGGGTGGCGAGGCGGGACTCCGTCTCGCGGCGGTCCCGCACGTCGAACGCCTCCACGTGCACGCCGGTGGTCTTCCCGAGTTCCTCCTGGAGCGCCTTCAGCCGGGCCACCCGCCGCCCGGTGAGCACCAGCTTCCATCCGGCGCCCGCGAACCGGCGGGCGGAGGCTTCCCCGAAACCCGCGGTGGCTCCGGTGATGAGCGCGATCGGTTTCATACCCTTCCCCTCCGTCGGCCCGGCCCCGGGCCGGTTCCGGCCCGGTCGATCCGCCGGAGAACCGGAAGCCGCCACCCGCCGCGCCGCCTGATGAGCGTCAAAACGGGCTCGATCATAACCCCGGACGCGGTGGGCTCACCATGGGGAAGGGGGATCCGATCTTTCCGCTTCCATCCGGGAACGCGCGCTCCCGACGGCGCCGCGCCCCCGATCCGCGCCGGTTCACCGGTCGCGGGGAGGCTCCCAGAGTTCCACCCGGTTCGCCTCGGGATCGGAAATCCAGGCGAAGCGGCCGTACTCCCCCTCCTCGGTGCGCTCGATCACCACCCCCGCGGACCGCAGCCGGGCCACCAGCCCGTCCAGGTCCGCGACCCGGTAGTTGATCACGCACTGGGTGCGCTCGGCGGGAAGCGGTTTCTTGGCCGCGAGGATCGCCCACACGAACTGGGTCCTCACGTCGAGGGCGTCCTCGTCGCGGATGGAGTAGGAGGCCCCGCAGTTCTCCGGTCCTCCCCACTCCATCTCGATCCCCAGATGCCGGGTGTACCACGCCGCCAGGGCCTGGGGATCCTCGGAGTAGAGAAACACCCCGCCGATCCCGCGCACCGTCCGGTGGTCCGGCTGGTTCGATTCGGTCATCCGATCCTCCCTGGTTGGGGCGCGTCCGCCGGCCCGGTCGCGACGGGCGCCGGGATCCCCCCGGTCACCGCGCGGGCCCCGCCAACGCGTCGATTGCGTCTCCGGTCATCCGGAAGGTCGTCCACTGGTCGAGGGGGCGCGCGCCGAGAGCCTCGTAGAACTCGATCGCCGGCCGGTTCCAGTCCAGGACCGCCCACTCCATCCGGGTGCAGCCGCGCTCGCGGGCCACGGCGGCCAGGCGCGCGAGGAGCGCCTTCCCATACCCCCGGCCGCGATGCGCGGGGAGAACGAAGAGATCCTCCAGATAGAGCCCGCGCCGCCCGAGGAACGTCGAATAGCTGTGGAAGTAGACGGCCAGGCCCACCGCGGCGCCGTCCTCGAAGGCCAGGAGCGCCTCGGCGGCGGGGCGTTCCCCGAACAGGGTGCGCCGGAGGTCGTCCTCGTCCGCCTCGACCTGGTGGGCGAGCTTCTCGTACGCGGCCAGGCCGTGGATCATGGCGAGGATGTCCGGAACGTCCTCCGGGGCGGCGGGGCGGATGGTGAACCCGCCCGGGGATCCGTCGTTCATCGTGGTCCTTCCTTCCGCCCCCGGCCCGGCGCGCCGGAAGCTCACTGCATCTGGGTGGTCAAGAACGCGTTCCGGAAGCGCTGGCGGTCGGCGCCCTTCACCGAGCGCGAGAAGGCCAGCCCGCCCCCGTGGCGGATCGTCACCCGCCCGGTGACCTTCCACAACTCGGCCACGTCGAGAAGCGCCCGCCGCTCGCCGTCGGCCATCTTTCCCCGCTCCGCGGCGAGCTTCCCCTCCACGAACCGCAGGCTGGCCCGGTTCCCGCCGTGGAAACGCCACCAGAGATAGACGGCGATGGCGATGATGAGAGCGAGGGTCAGCATGCGTCCAGAGGGTTTTCCCCGCCTTCCGGCCGGGGGCTCACGTCCCGGGTCGTTCGATCCACTTCACGGTCTCCGGAGGGCGGTAGGTCTCGAACCGGTTCAGGAGGTCGTCCGGAGCGGTCCCCTCGAAGAGCATGGCCCGGGTGCGGTCCTGGAGGAACCCCTCCTCCACCGCGTGATCCAGGAACGCCACCAGGGGATCGTAGTAGCCGTCGACGTTCAGAAGCCCGAACGGCTTCCCGTGAATGCCGAGCACCGCCCAGGTGAAGACCTCGAACAGCTCCTCCAGGGTGCCGCTCCCACCGGGGAGGGCGATGAACCCGTCGGAGAGCCCGGCCATGGCCGCCTTCCGCTCGTGCATGGAGTCGACCACCCGGAGTTCGGTCACCCCGCGATGCCCGACCTCGCGCTGCATGAGCGCGTCGGGGATCACCCCGATCACCTCGCCCCCGCCGGCCAGCATCCGATCGGCCAGGACCCCCATGAGGCCGACCCGCCCGCCTCCGAACACCAGGCCGATCCCCCGCTCCAGGAGCGCCTCGCCCAGCGCCTCCGCGGCCCGGGTGTAGGACGCGCGGCGGCCTTTGGCGGACCCGGCGAACACGCACACCCGGTTCACGCGGCGCTCCGCCCGGGTCCCGGTGTCCGCCCGCCGAGGCCTCGGAGCACGCGCACCCCCCTACGCACGCGCCCTCCGCCACCCCCGGAGCCGCCCCCCCACCAGTTGCCCGGCGAAGAAGGCCCCCACCATGACCGGGAAAGTGGCCAGTTGGAAGCCGAGCCCGGACACCAGGCGGAGGGCGATCACCAGCGGCACCGGGAGGTGCACGGCCAGGAACCAAGGACGGGAGAACTTCATCGTCCCCGCCCGCCAGTAGCCGAAGGGAAGGTTCACGAGAAAGACCAGGAACGCCACGGTCCAGAGGTTCAGGTGCATGGATTTCTTCGCGGTTCGGGGAGCCGGCCTCCGCCGGCGGCGGCGCGTCGCCGGGCCGGACCGGGGCCGAGGCGCGAGTCTATCACGATCCGCTTCCGCGTCCGTCCGGGCGCCGGTAGGCGTGGATCTGGACGTCCTGATACGCGGGCTCGGCGGGCTCCTTCGCCGGCGCGTCGTAGTAGGCGCCGATCTGGTAGCCGAAGCCGCCCCGGACCAGGAGGTTCAGGAAATCGCCCAGCGCGTCCTCCCTCCTTTCGATGTGGTGGTGGTATTCGATGATCATCCGCCGCACGCGACCCGCCGCGCCCGAACCCACCAGATCCTCCAGCACCCCCCATTCCGCCCCTTCCACGTCGAGCTTCACCAGATCCACCTCGTCGGTGATGAAGCTGGAGAGGCGCGCCACGGGAACCCGAACCGATTCCCGGGAGATCCGGCTCCGGAGGGTGCTGGCCAGGGGCGAGCCGGGTCGATCCGGGTCGACAAAGAGCTCCACCTCGCCTTCCCCGGCCCCCAGGGCCAGGGCATGGGTCTCGACGCCCTCGATGCGGTTCACGGCCAGGTTCTCCTCCAGGAGCCGGAAGGCCGAGGGTTCCGGTTCGAAGGCGATGATCCGCGCCCGGGGATAGAGCCGCTTGAAGAAGAGGACCGACATGCCGAGGTTGCTCCCGCAGTCCAGCACCCGTGGAGCATCGGTGGCGGCGTGGAAGTAGTACTGGAGCTCCACGAAGGTCTCGTCGAAGAGAAAGCGCAGGGTGGCGAGATCCCGGAACCTCACCCGGTATCCCACGATGTTCCGGGTCGAAGGCCCGCTCCCGCTCGAGGCCCGGGCCAGCGCAAAGTGCGTCCGCAGCACCGACCGCTTGAGATCCCCGGGAAGCGGCGAGCGCAGAATCCGGCGGGCCCGGGCGAGGGCGCTCAGCATGGGGAACGCCGGCTGAAGCAGAGGCCGGACCACGTCGCGTCCACCGACGCGATCTTGAAGTCCACGAACCCGTGGGTGAGGCCGTGGCCCCGCACCTCGGCTTGCGACAGGTCGCCGGCCGGACGGGAGCTCTTCTTGGGCCAGACGATCCAGAGCTTTCCGCGATCGTTCAGGGCCCGGGCCGCGGCCGGGAACCGGCGGCGAAGCTCGGCCCGGGTGCGGGCGAAGAGGAGGACCACGTCGGCGCCGCCCCGCAGCCCGCGCTTCAGGCGCGCCGAGCCGGGCAAGGTCCCCAGGGTCTTCTCGAAGCCGGTGGGCGCCCCGGCCAGGGCGACGGTGGAGTCGGTCCGGATCCCGAGCTTCCTGGGAAGCGGGGTGCCGGCATAGTCCTCCATGGTCCCGGGCACCGAGGGATCCCGTGGCGGATGCCGGAGGGCGGCGGTGACCGCGCCTCGCGCGTGCCTCCAGTCGGTGTAGGTCGCGTCGGGAAGGAGACCGCGGACCCGCTCCGTCTTCTCCGGATCCCCCTCGATGAACACCAGGGGAACGCGCCGGGTGTCCTTCTGTTGCCGGAGCGCCACCCCCACCGCGCGTCCCTGGGAGGGAAGCCGGCCGAGATCGATCACGAACAGATCGGGCGGGTTCGCGCGATAGGCTCGGAGCGACGGGCCGGAGGGTTCGGAGTGGCAGGCGACGCGGTGGCCGGCCTTCCGCAACCGCGTCGCCCGCGCCTCGCCTTCCTCGGGCCGCCAATGGATGAGAACGATCCGGGCCATGGAGCGGCTCCTAGCGGAAACGCGCCGGATCGACGCCGTCCCGGCGGACCGCCTCCGCGACGGCCAACCGGACGATCTCCCCCACCTCCATCCGGCGCGCCAGTTCCTCCGACGTCATCGTCTCTCCCCGCCCGGGCGGTTCAGCTCTTCCCCGCTCCGGACCCGTTCAGGAAGTCCCGAAGCGCCTGCACGTACGGCTCGGGACGGTCCTGCATGGCGAGGTGCGCCGCCCCCGGGATCACCACCAGCTTCGACCCCGGCACCAGGCTCTGGTAGTACTCCGCGGTGGAGGGAACGGCCTCGTCGTACTGCCCCACGATGAACAGCGTCGGGAGATGGAGCCTCCCCAGGTCCTGGGTGCGATCGTAGTGCTTGAGGGTCCCGGTGACGGTGAACTCGCTCGGCCCCTCCATGTAGGTGTAGACCAGCTCGCCCATCCGCGCGAAGGAGCTGTCGACGTCGGCGGGCCAGGGCTGCGCCCGGCACAGGTACTGAGCGTAGTACGCGCCGACCGCGTTCTGGTACTCGGGGGAGTCGAAGGTCCCCGCCGCCTCGTTTCGGTGGATCGCCTCCTGGAGCGAGTCGGGAAGGGTGGTGAGGAGGCTGTCCGCGTCGTGGACCCAGCGGGGTATGCTCAGGGCCGGGCCGGCCAGGACGAGCTTCTCCACCCCCTTGGGCTGGGTCAGCATGTAGTCCACCGCGAGCATCGATCCCCACGAATGCCCGTAGATGTCCACCTTGTCCAGGCCCAGGGCCTTCCTCACCTGCCCCAGCCGTTCCACGTAGCCCTGGACGGTGTAGAGGCTGGTGTCGGCGGGCTGGTCCGAGCGGCCGCACCCGAGCTGGTCGTAGAAGACCACCGGCCGGTCGTCACCGAGGGCGGCCAGCGGGTTGAGATAATAGCTGGGAACTCCCGGGCCTCCGTGCAGGACGAGGAGCGGCGTGCCTTTCCCGGTCCCCACGATCCGGTACCAGACCTTGCCCCCGGTGACCGGGATGGTGCCCTCGCCCGGGGTCAGCGTCTTCGAGGCGCAGCCGCCGGAAACCAGAAGAAGCAACCCGACCGCCCCGACCGCCATCCGTTTCGTCAATCGCACCGGAACTTCCTCCTTCGGGATGAGTCGACTCGAATCGAACCCGCGGACTCCGCGCGCGGCCCGCCCGGAAAGCCCAAGTATGGACCGGCGCCCGCCCCCCGCTCAAGGCCGGGTGAATTCCCGGATGAGCGCGGCGTGCCGCGGGAACCGGCGGGCCAGGTCCTCCCGCTCCGCCATCTCGTGGTCGGCGTACTCGAATCCCGGCGACACCGTGCAGCCGACCAGCGCGTACCGGCCGCCTTTTCGGGGACGCGCGGCCTGCCAGGTTCCCGCCTCCACCACCGCCGCCGGCTCTCCAAGGCGGAGGCTCCCGTGAAGGACCCGAACCTCGTGGCGGCCGTCCGTTCGGAGCAGGTGAAGCTCGAGGGGATCCCCGGCGTAGAAGTGCCAGATCTCGTCCGAACCGCCGATCCGGTGGAAGGCGGAGAAATCCCCCGCCCCCAGCAGGTAGTAGATGCCGGTTCCCGCGCTCCGCTCCACCCCGGCGCCCCCCGACTCGGCGGGAAGCAGCACGTTCCGCTTCGAGCGATGGAACTCCCGGAAGAACCCTCCCTCGGGGTGAGGGGCGAGGTCCAACCCGGCGACGAGGGAACGCACCGTGTCGCTCATGCCGTGAACACCAGGCTGCAACAGGTCACGCCGCCCTCGGCCTTGGCGAGTTCCGAGGCGTCGACCGGCGCGGTTTCGATCCCCGCCTTCTCCAGGCGCTCCCGGGTCCGGGGGAAGGCCTCGGGAAAGACCACCGTCCCCCCGACCAGGAGCGCGTTGGCCGCCGCCGGTTCCTCGGGATGGGTCTCGACGAACCGGGCGCCGGGAAAGGCCCCCCGGTCCACCCACTCGGGGTTCAGGAGCAAGGTGTCCTCCCCCACCCGGGTGACCGCCGACTTCAGGTGGAGGCAACCGCCGACTTCCACCGCGAGCACGGTGTACCCGCGGGGAGCCAGGATCAGGCGGAGCGCCTCGTATCCCTCGCGGCTCGTGCGGGTCGAGCGGCCCACGACCACCCGCCGTCCCACCACCAGCACGTCGCCCCCATCCAGGGTGGCCGGCGCTTCCATGCCCGCCACCTCTCGGTAGGGGGCCAGAGCCCTGGCCGTGGACGCGGTCTCCGCCCGCCGGGAGGGGGCGCCGGGACGGGTGATCACCGCAAGGTCGTCCAGAACGACCGCGGTGTCCTCGACGAACACCGCGTCGGGGAGGTCGGGCTCGGGGGAAAGGCGCAGCACCCGGCAGCCCAGGTCCTCCAGCAATCCCTCGTAGGCCCGGTGCTGGGCCGAGGCCCGCCCGACGTCGATCGGCGACCGGGCGAGGTGGGTCAGCTCGCAGCGGGCGAGGCTCGGGCTGACCGGGCGGGTCACCGCGATCCGGGTCACGGCTCCGTT
>CAYRIJ010000150.1:1811-9166 GCA_964424285.1 uncultured bacterium | reverse complement strand
CCCTCCTATGGCGATGCCCCGCACCTGGGCACCGACCATCCCAACGACAACCACCCACCCCTTCCCGTGGCGCCGGGTGAGCATTTCCTGCGTGTCATCTATCAGGCCCTCACCGCAAACCCGGATCGCTGGGCGAGAACGGTGCTGATCGTCCACTACGACGAGCACGGCGGCTTCTTCGACCACGTTCCCCCGCTCCCCGTTCCGCAGAGCCCCCCCCGGGGAGCCAAGTACAAGCCCTTCAAGACCACGGGCGTGCGGGTTCCGGCTCTTGTGGTGTCGCCCCTCGTTGCGTCGCGTACCGTCCACCAGGCGAAGATGGATCACACCTCCATCCTTCAGTTCCTGGCCGAACTGCACGACAAGAACGGAAAGGGTTACTCCGCGAACGTGGAACGGCGGCGGAAGAAGGGCATCACCAGCGTGTCGGAGGTCCTGAACCAGGCGGCCCCGCGGAGCGGGACACCGGCCGTGCCCACGAGCCCCATTCGTTCGGTCACCCTCCTGGGGGATGCGGGACCGATCAAGACCCCGCAACAGAAGCTCTTCCGCACCGCCGCGCTCAAGATGATGAACGAGCGCAAGCAGGACACCCGGGACCAGTACCCCGAGCTCTGGCACGCGGGGTTGACCGACAATCCGGTCTGATCCGGCCGGGCACGCCCGGCGGTATCCCGCACGCCGGGGGTGTCCGGCGCCGGGCGCGCCTA
The DNA here is from genome assembly GCA_964424285.1 of uncultured bacterium. GTDB lineage: Bacteria > Eisenbacteria > RBG-16-71-46 > JABDJR01 > JABDJR01 > CAVSKL01. The sequence goes on along the minus strand of CAYRIJ010000150.1, from coordinate 8,456 downwards.
GTCCCCGGGCTCCGCGTCCTCCGGGGCCTCGGCGGGCGGTGCGGACGCGGTCAGGAGGGCGAGGATCGCCTGGTTGAACGCGGGCAGATCGCCCGGCACGCGACTGGTGACCAGGTTCCGGTCCACCACCACCGGCTTGTCGCGATAGCGCGCGCCGGCCAGGCGGACGTCGTCGCGGATCCCCTCGAAGCAGGTGACGCTCCGTCCGGGGAGCACCCCGGCGGAGATGAGGACCTGGGGGCCGTGGCAGATGGCGGCCACCGGCTTTCCCTCGTCGAGGAAGCGGCGGGTGAAGTCGAGGACGGCCGGGTTCAGGCGGAGCGCCTCGGGCGCGCCGCCTCCGGGAATGATCAGGAGATCGAACTCCGAGGCCTCGGCGTCGGCCGCCGCGAGATCCACCACGACCTCCTCGCGCTCGTGCTTTCCGGTCACCGTCCCCGGCGCGAGCCCCACGAAGACCGTCTCCATCCCGAACTCCCGGAGATAGGCGGGCGGGGCGACCCCTTCCTCGTCCTGGAACTTGTCCGCGATCAGCACCGCCGCCCGCTTTCCGGCCAGGGGCGTGCCGATCTCGATCTCGGATGCGGCGCCCGGAGCGGCCTCCGCGCGCGTCGCGTCCGCTCCACCCACCCGCTTGCCCTTCCGCTTCCGCTTCTGCTTCGCCGCGCCGTCCGCCGGCTCCGGTGAAGCCGCCTCCGGTTCCGCCCCCGCCTCCGCCGAAGCCGTCTCCGTCACGTCCCCCGCATCCACCGGCTGGACCGCCTCCACCGTCGATTCATCCCTCTCGCTCAAGTCGTCTCCTTCGCTAGGCCGGTCCCGGCCCCGCCGGTTCCGCCCGCCTCCATGAACTCCAGCCGGTTCCCGAACGGGTCCCGGGTGTGAAACCGTCTTGCCCCCGCCAGCGGGCGCCCGTCGCGCACCTCGAAATCGGCCCCCGAAAGCCGCGCCCGCAGGGTGTCCAGGTTCTCCACCGCGAAGGCCACGTGGGCCCGCGAGGAGGCCCCGGCCCCGGACGCATCGATCCCCAGGTGCACCTCCTCGGCGCCGCACCGGTACCAGAACCCTGGGTTCTCCATCGCCGGGCGGGGAATCGGAGCCAGCCCCAGGAGGCCTTCGTAGAACCCCCGGGCCTCGTCCTCGCGTCCGGCGGGGATCATGAGCTGCACGTGGTGGATTCGCACGCGGTGAATGGTACTCTATTCGGGTTCCGGTGACGAAGGGCGGCGGTTCTTCCTCCACAGGGCCCGATCCAAGGAAAGCGAGGACGGCGACGTCATGCAGAAATCGACGGTGAACGGGAAGCGCTCGGCCGGGAAGGCGACGGCCCCGGGGACGAAACTCCACATGAAGGCCGGCGGTCCGGTCACCCGGGACGAGCTGGTGGCGCTCCGCCGCGACATCCACCGGAACCCCGAGCTGGGGTTCGGGGAGACCCGGACCTCGAAGCTGGTTCAGGACCACCTGAAGAGCTTCGGCCTCAAGCCCCGGGTCCTGGCCGGGACCGGGGTCACCGCCCTCATCGACGGCAAGGCGCCCGGCCGCACCCTCATGATGCGCTGCGACATGGACGCGCTTCCCATCGTGGAGGAGACCGCCTACCCCTTCCAGAGCGGCAACCGGGGGGTGATGCACGCCTGCGGCCACGATTTCCACACCTCGATCCTGCTCGGGGTGGCCAAGTCCCTGGCCCAGGACCCGCCGGCCCGCGGCCGCCTGAAGCTCAACTTCCAGCCCGCCGAGGAGGGCCTGAACGGCGCGGGGGCGATGATCGAGGCCGGCATCATGAAGAGCCCGGACGTGGACGCCGTCCTGGGCTATCACATCTGGCAGGGGATCCCGGTCGGGCGGGTCGGTGTTCTGACCGGACCGTGCATGGCCGCGGTGGGCCGGTTCAAGATCACCATCCGGGGCGTCGGCGGCCACGCCGCCTATCCCCATCGCGCGGTGGACCCGGTCCTGGTGGCGTCCCACGTGGTGACCGCGCTCCAGAGCATCGTGGCCCGGAACGTGAGCCCGGTGGACACCGCGGTGGTCACGGTGGGCCGGATCCACGCCGGGAGCGCCTTCAACATCATCCCCCCCGAAGCCGCCATGGAGGGCACGGTCCGGACCTTCTCCAAGGAGGCGGGACGGTCGGTTCCCAGGCGGCTGAAGCAGATCGCCACCGGAGTGGCCAAGGCCTTCGGGGCGGTCGCCGACGTGGAGTACGTCCACGAGCACAACCCGGTGGTGAACGACGCGGCCATGGCCGACTTCATGCGCGAGGTGGTCGGAGATACCCTGGGACGGAAGCACCTGGTCCAGCCCGAACCCTCCATGGGGGGCGAGGACCACGCCGCGTACCAGGAGATCGCCCCCGGCTGCTACGTCTTCATCGGAGCCGGCCCGCGGAAGGGCGAGGTGTTCGAGCACCACCACCCCAGGTTCAATCCGGACGAGGACGTCCTGGAGATCGGGGTCCAGGTCATGGCCGAGGCGGCGCGCCGCTGGCTGGCCCGGGCGTGACCGTCGGGCCGGCGGGGCGAACGGAGGCGGTCCAGCGCGAGGATGCGGGGACGCCCCCCGGTTCGGCGAAGGCGATCCCCGGGACCGCCCGCGAGATCCTTTGCCGCCACGGGCGCGGACCGCTGTCCCGGATCGCCCTCCTCCCGGCCTACCGCTACTTCTTCGCCGGCGGCGGCCGATGTGTGATGGCCTACGCCGACGCCGGCTCCCTCCGGATGGCCCTCGGGGAACCGGCGGGACCGGACGCGGATCGCGCCGGGGCGATCGGGGAGTTCGCCGCCCACACCCGGGCCCGGGGCCGGCGTCCGGTCGTGGTGGGCCTCCCCCCGGCGGGCGCCGAAGCCTGCCGCGCCGCCGGCCTGGCCACGCTCCGGATCGGCCACGAGGCGCTCCTCGACCTGTCGGGGTTCTCGCTCGAGGGGGGCCGGAGACGCTCCCTCCGCCAGAGCGTCAACCGTTCCCGCCGGGCCGGCGCGCGGTTCGAGATCTGGGATCCCCCGATCTCCCGCGCCCGGGTGGCCGCCCTGGCCGGGGTTTCCGACGCCTGGCTCCTCACCCGGCGCCTGGGCGAGCGGCGGTTCGGCGCCGGCTGGTTCGACCCCGAGGTCCTGGCCTCGGGGCGGGTCGCGGTGATCCGCGGAGGGAGCGGACGCGTCGAGGCCTTCGCCAACCTGCTCGAAGGGTACGACGACGACGAGGCGAGCGCGGACCTCATGCGTCGCCGCCCCGACGCGCCCCCCGGCGCCATGGACGCCCTCTTCGCGGGGATCGCCGCGCTCTACCGGGACGAAGGAAAGTCCGTGTTCAATCTGGGCCTGGCCCCCCTGGCCGGGTTGGGGCGGGACGCCGACGCCACCGTGACCGAGCGGGCCCTGGGCTGGATGTACCGCCGCGGGGGCGGGCTCTTCAGCTTCGCCGGGCTCTTCGCCTTCAAGGCCAAGTTCCGCCCCGAGTGGGAGCCTCGCTACGTCGCCTACGACCGCGGGGTCTTTCTCCCGCGCGTCCTTCTCGCCGCCGCCGGCATCCGTCCCGCGGAGGAGATCCGGACGCGCGGCGCGCGCTGGACGGTCCGGGCCCTGGCCGCCCTGGCCTTCGGCGGGGCGGGGACCGGGGTGGCGCGCCCCGCCGACTCGGTGACCTGACCCGCTCCGGTGTCCGCCTCCCGAGGCCTCGAATCCCGACCCCGGTCAACGTGAACCCCGGACCCGCCTCCACCCTGGACAAGGGGCGCGAATCGGCGGATGCTCATGGTTCCGGGCCGGGGCGGAGGGCGCCCGGTCCGGAGTTTCCCCCCCCGGAGGAGGGCCGGCCGTGAACCAGATCGAACACCTGCTCTCCCACGACGTGTTCAATCCCGCCACCGCGCTCGGGGCGCTGGCCTACGGGCTTCTCTTCCTGGCCCTGGCGGTGGTGGTCTCCCACCTTCTCCGCGTCACCGCCCGCCGCGCGCTGAAGCTGCACCACCGCCACCTGGTGGATCGCACCTCGGCCAACTTCGTGATCCAGCTCTCCCAGATCGGCATCTTCATCATCGCGCTCATGCTCTACGCCCACCTGATTCCCAGGCTCCGGACCTTCGGGACCGCGCTCCTGGCCAGCGTCAGCGTGGTGTCGGTGATCATCGGCCTCGCCGCCCAGAACACCCTGGGAAACCTCATCGCGGGGATCTCGCTCCTCCTCTACCGGCCGTTCGAGGTCGGCGACCGGCTCCAGGTGAACGGCCCCTCGGGGCCGGAGATCGGAACGGTGGAGGTGCTGAACCTCGGCTACACCGTGATCCAGACCTACGACAACCGGCGGGTCGTGGTCCCCAACAGCGCCATCGCCACCCAGGTCACGGTGAACTACACCACCCAGGACACCCGGATCATGGTGATGGTGCCGATCGGGATCAGCTATTCCTCGGACATCGACAAGGCGCGGGAGATCCTCCTCGACCTCGCCCGGAACCATCCCCTGATCACCGAGGCGGTGAACTGCCCGGTCACCGATCTCGGGAACTCCAGCGTGAACCTGAGCCTGCGCGCGTGGTGCGAATCCCCCATGGACGCCAAGCGGGTGGAGTTCGACCTCTACGAGGCGGCGAAGAAGCGCTTCGACCGGGAGGGGATCGAGATTCCCTTCCCCTACACCAACGTGGTGTTGAAGCGCGAGGCGCCCGCCGGATAGCCCGAACGCGTCGAACCGATCCCCCGCGCGCGTCGCGGGGCGGATCCGGCCCGCCGCTTCCCTTCGGGGGGGCTGCGGTGCTTCCGCCGATTCCCGGGCATGGCCCGCCGGCGCGAGCCCCGGCTACGGGGGCCCCGGGATCGCATCCAGCGCGTCTTCGAAGGCGCGGTAGGAACGCCGGTCGAAGAGCACGATGCGCACCTCGTTCAGCCCGTGGCCGGGGTCGGCCAGCCAGGCCGCGCAGGCCCCGGTCATGATGCGGGCGCAGGACTCCAGGGGATAGCCGAAGATCCCGGTGGAGATGGCGGGGAAAGCGATCGAGCGGAGATTCAGATCCTCGGCGGCCTGGAGGGAGGCGGTGATCGCGCTCAGAAGGATCCGGTCGGCGCCGGGGTCGCCGCCCCGGGGGCCCGCGGCGTGGATCACGTAGCGGGCGGGGAGCCGCCCCGCGCCGGTCACCGCCGCCTCCCCGGTCCGGATGGGCGCCTTGGCCCGGCACTCCTCCTGGATCGAGGGCCCCCCCGCGCTCCGGATGGCTCCGGCGACCCCGCCGCCCAGGATCAACTGCTCGTTGGCGGCGTTCACCACCGCGTCCACCGCGGCCTCGGTGATGTCCCCCTGAACCAGGCGCAACGCCTTGTCCCCGAATCGTCGTTCCCCGGACATGGTCCGACCGTACCACAGGGTTCCCCCGGGCGCGGCCCGGGACCGCGTTGTCGCCGGAGCCTCGGCTTTGCTAGCGTTTGGCGGCGGGGGAAGCGAAGCCCCGGCCCTCCCCCGGCCGGAAGCCGGCGACCGGTGCGGTCGGGGAGTCGCCGCCACCAGGAGGGACCCCATGCTCATCGACAGGTTGACCGAGGACATGAAAGCGGCCATGAAGGCCCGGGACGCCGCTCGGCTGGGCGTCCTCCGGATGACCCTCTCCGAGATCAAGAACGCCCGCATCGAGAAGGGAGCCGATCTCACCGACGAGGATGTGATCCAGGTCATCCGGCGCGCGGTCAAGAAACGGGAGGAGGCCTCGGAAGCGTTTCGGGGCGGCGGCCGGCCCGAGCTGGCCGAGAGCGAATCGCGGGAGGCGGAGGTCCTGAACGTCTACCTCCCCCGGATGATCGGCGGGGCGGAGCTGGAGGAGATCGTGGCCGCGGCCATCGTCGAGGCGGGAGCGACCTCCCCCAAGGACATGGGGAAGGTCATGAAGGTGGTGATGGCCGCCCACGGGTCCCAGGTGGACGGAAAGGCGGTCCAGGCGATCGTGCGGGCGCGGCTGGGCTCGGCCTGAGCTGCTTCCCGGTCCGGCCCCGCGGACTTTCCGCCGCGGGGCGCCGCCGGAGAGACCCTCCTAGTATTTTGCCTTGAGCCCGCCCCAGCTCACCGGCTCCACCGGGGTCTGATTCGAACGCGCGGTGTCGCCCCCGGTATAGATGAAGTCCCCGGAATTCGACTGGTTGCCGTTGGCGGCGTTTCCCGCCACGTAGAACCCGACGTCCCCCTGGTCGGCGCCGGGCGCGCTCCAGGTGACCGTCCACTCCACCGGGCTCGACGCTCCTGGTTTCAGGGTGTTGAAGTTCTGGGTGGCGTAGGGCCGGAGATGGTAGAAGTACTGGTTCCCGATCACCGTGGTCAGGCTGGACGAGGTGAAGGTTCCCGCGCCGCCCCCGTCGGTCAACCGGGCCGCGGTCAGCTCGAAACCCCAGCGGCGGAAGCCGTTCAGCTGGGTCGAGGTCGAGGAGAGTCGAACGGTGATGGGGTAGCTCGCCCCCGGAGTGTACCGGTCCGGCACCCCGAGGAGCTCCACCATGCCGTTCCCGTCGTTCACCGCGTGTCCGGCGTGGCAGCCGGCATCGCTGCAGGTCCGCTCGGCGGAGGCCGTCCCCAACCTGGGGGCGCCGGTCCGGCCCAGCTGGGGGCCGGCGGAGTTGGCGACGGCCAGCGTGGCCCCCGCGCCGAGGATCAGGGCGGGGAGAATGT
>CAYRIJ010000150.1:0-1711 GCA_964424285.1 uncultured bacterium | reverse complement strand
CCGGTCGACTGCGTATCTGGGGACACCAACGGCGAGGGCGGCCGGTCGATCCGGAGTGCAACGTTTTTCCCGCCTCGCGCGTCCTACCCCACAGGGAGGCTGACCATGAAGAAGCAACTCGTCCTCATCGCCGCGCTGGCTCTCGCGGTCCTGGTCCCGGCTCAGAGTTTCGCCTCGAAGAACCGCGACAAGTCCAAGGACGCCTGGATCCACATCGAGGTCCACGAGAACGGGGACGACGGCGACAAGGTGAGCGTGAACCTGCCCCTTTCCCTGGCCGACGTGGCGCTCCAGAGCACCATCGAGGAGCACGGCCTGTCGGGGGGGAAGATCTCGATCGAGGACAGCGACATCTCGGTGAGCGATCTCCGGCGGATGTGGCGTGAGCTGAAGAGCGCCGGCGACGCCGAATTCGTCACCGTCGAAGGAAAAGACGAGAACGTGAAGATCTACCGCAAGGGGGATCGGGTCTTCGTGGACGTGGACGACCACTCCGAGGACCAGACGGTGCGGATCGAGATGCCGGTGACGGTGGTGGACGCGCTCCTCGGCGGCGAGGACGACCGGCTCGATCTCCGGGCCGCGGTCGCGCAGCTCAAGGACCTGGGGACGGGCGATATCGTGCGGGTCGAGGGCGGCGACGAGCACGTCCGGATCTGGATCGACTGACCGGCCCGGACGGCGGCTCCTCTCCGCCGGGTCCCGGGCTCGTGAAGACGGATGGACGGCAACCCCTGACCCCTCGGGGGCCCAAGGCAGCGTGATTCAAGGGGGACCGACATGTTGAAGCTAGGTATCTTTCTCGCGGCGCCGTTCCTGCTGGTGGCCATGGTCTTCGGAGCGACCGGGGTCGCGGTGGTGAACGTCCAGGAGGCCGGCCCCGGCGGCACCCACCTGGTGATTCCGGTGCCCCTCATCCTGGCCCAGGCGGCCTTGAGCTTCGCGCCGGACGATGCGAAGTACGTGGAGTGCCCCGACATCGCTCCCTATGCCCCCATCGCCGAAAAGGTCATGGCGGAGCTTCGGAAGGCCCCCGACTTCACCCTGGTCGAGGTGCAGCAGGACGACCAGCACATCGTGATCAGGAAGATCGGGAAGTGCCTGGATGTGAACGTCGAAGACGGCGACGAGACCGTCCACTGCCGGGTGCCGCTCAAGGCGGCGGAACGTTTCCTGGCCTCCTACGACGGGCATGGTTTCCCGACCAAGGCGGCGGTCTGGGCCCTGCGCGGCGCGCCGCGCGGCGAGCTGGTCCACGTGAACGACGGCGAGGACGAGGTCTCGGTGCGGATCCTCTGAGGCCTCGGGTGGGGGCGCCCGGCGGGGCCGCCTCCACCCCACACGCCTCCGATTTCCCCAACTCCCCTGGGGACGGCGGGCGCCCTCCGGCGGCAACTCCGCTGCCGGAACGGGCCCGCCTTTTTCTTGCCCGCCGTTTCCGCGCCGCTCCGCCGTCGGAGCCGGGGGGTCGAAACCGGGGCCCGGGGGGTCGAAACGCGGTCGAGCCGGGGCGGTCTTCTTGACCCCACCCCCCAAAAACGGTCAAGATGGTCGGGTTTCGGGTCGGAGACCCGCCCCGGCGCCCCGCCCCCCCGCGCCTCCGTCCCCGATTGAAGGAGCCCCCCGTGCGTCTGTCGTCCTCCTTCGGTGACCGTGTCCGCCGCGCCTTGGCTTCGGGCGGGGCCCTGACGGCGACGCTGGTCATCCTGGC
>CAYRIJ010000149.1:0-9209 GCA_964424285.1 uncultured bacterium | reverse complement strand
GCTTACCCGGGCACCGGTCACCCGACCGCCTCTGGCGGTACCGGTCACCCGACCGCCTCTGGCGGCACCGGCCACCCAGCTCGCTTACCCGGGCACCGGTCACCCGACCGCCTCTGGCGGTACCGGTCACCCGACCGTCTCAGGCGGCACCGGCCACCCAGCTCGCTTACCCGGGCACCGGTCCCCCGACCGCCTCTGGCGGCACCGGCCACCCGGCCGCGCCCGGGGGGGAGCACGGCAAATGGCCCGGAGCTCCCCGCCCCGGGCCGTATCGATCCGCCCCGCATCCCCAGCCGCGCTACCCGCGTCTACTTCGGGGCCTTCTTCTCCACCAGGCTCGCCTTCAGGTAGTCGGCGTTCATCCGGTAGATGTTGGTCATCTTGATTTCCTTGGGACAGGCCTTCTCGCACTCGCCGTGGTTGGTGCAGTTCCCGAAGCCCTCGGCGTCCATGGTGGCCACCATCCGCACCGCGCGATCCATGCGCTCGGGTTGGCCCTGGGGGAGCACGGCCAGGTGGCTGATCTTGGCCCCCACGAAGAGCATGGCGCTGGCGTTGGGGCAGGCGGCCACGCACGCCCCGCAACCGATGCAGGCCGCGCTCTCGAAAGCGGCGTCGGCGGCGTCCTTCGATACCAGGATCGCCCCGGCCTCGGGGGCGGCGCCGGTGTCCACGCTCACGTAGCCCCCGGCCCGGATGATGCGATCGAAGGCGTTCCGGTTCACCACCAGGTCCTTGATGATGGGAAAGGCCCTGGCCCGCCAGGGCTCGACCACCAGGGTGTCGCCGTCCTTGAAGTGCCGCATGTGGTGCTGGCAGGTAGTGGTCCCGGGGAGCGGCCCGTGGGCCTCGCCGTTGATCATCACCCCGCAGGTGCCGCAGATGCCCTCCCGGCAGTCGCTGTCGAAGGCGATGGGCTCCTCGCCCTTCTCGATCAGGCCGTGGTTCACCATGTCCAGCATCTCGAGGAACGAGGAGTCCTCGCTCACCTCGGGAACGTCGATCTCCTGGAAGCGGCCCTTCGCGTTTGGTCCCGCCTGACGCCAGACCTTGAGCTTGATCCTCATCACTTGTAACTCCTCTGGGTGGGCTTCACGTGCTCGAAGGTCAGGGGCTCCTTGTGGAGCGCGGGCTCCTGGTCGGGGCCCTTGTACTCCCACACCCCGCTGAAGGAGAAGTTCTCGTCGTCGCGCTTGGCCTCGCCGTCCGGCGTGTGGTGCTCCTCGCGGAAGTGGCCGCCGCAGGACTCGTCCCGCATGAGGGCGTCCCGGGCCAGGATCTCCGCGAACTCCAGGAAATCCGCCACCCGCCCGGCCTTCTCCAGCGCGGGGTTGAACCCGTCGGCGCTCCCCGGCACCATCACGTCCTTCCAGAACGCGGCGCGGATCTCGGGGATCCGGGTCAGGGCCTTCCCGAGCCCCTCGGCGTTCCGGGCCATGCCCACGTACTCCCACATCACCTCGCCCAGCTCCCGGTGGAAGGAGTCCGCGGTGTGCTTGCCCTTCACCGCCAGGAGCTTGGCGATGCGATCGCTCACCGAGGCCTCGGCTTCCCGGAACTCCGCGCCGCCGGGCTTCACCGGGTCCAGCCCCCCCTGGGCCAGGTAGTTGGCCAGGGTGTAGGGGACCACGAAGTAGCCGTCGGCCAGCCCCTGCATGAGGGCGCTGGCCCCCAGGCGGTTGGCCCCGTGGTCGGAGAAGTTGGCCTCGCCGATCGCGAACAGCCCGGGGACGGTGGTCATGAGGTTGTAGTCCACCCAGAGCCCGCCCATGGTGTAGTGGGGGGCGGGATAGATCCGCATCGGGGTCTCGTAGGGGTTCTCCCCGGTGATGCGCTCGTACATCTCGAAGAGGTTTCCGTAGCGCTCCTCGATCGTGTCCCGGCCCAGCCGCTGAATGGAGTCGCGGAAGTCGAGGTACACCCCGATTCCGGTGGGGCCGACGCCGTAGCCGGCGTCCACCCGCTCCTTGGCCGCGCGCGAGGCCACGTCGCGGGGGACCAGGTTCCCGAAGGCCGGGTAGCGGCGCTCCAGGTAGTAGTCGCGATCCTCCTCGGGGATCTGGTTCGGCGCCCGCTTCTCGCCCTGGTTCTTGGGGACCCACACCCGGCCGTCGTTCCGGAGCGACTCGCTCATCAGGGTGAGCTTGGACTGGTGGCCGCCGGGGGCCTGGGGGATGCAGGTGGGATGGATCTGGGTGAAGCAGGGGTTGGCAAAGCCCGCCCCCCGCTTGTAGGCCCGCCAGGCGGCGGTGACGTTGCAGCCGAGCGCGTTGGTGCTCAGGTGGAAGACCGGGCTGTAGCCGCCGGTGGCCAGGACCACCGCGTGGGCGGCGTGGGAGACCAGCTGGCCGGTGATCAGATCCCGCACCACGATTCCCCGGGCGCGGCCGTCCACCACCACCACGTCCTTCATCTCGGTCCGCTCGTGGATCGTGACCGTTCCCGCGTGCACCTGCCGGGCGAGGGCCTGGTAGGCGCCCAGGAGGAGCTGCTGTCCGGTCTGGCCGCGGGCGTAGAAGGTGCGCGAGACCTGGGCGCCGCCGAAGGAGCGGTTGGACAGAAGCCCCCCGTACTCCCGGGCGAAGGGCACCCCCTGGGCCACCGCCTGGTCGATGATCTCCAGGCTGATCTGCGCCAGCCGGTAGACGTTGGCCTCGCGGGAGCGGTAGTCGCCTCCCTTCACCGTGTCGTAGAAGAGCCGCCAGATGGAGTCCCCGTCGTTCCGGTAGTTCTTGGCCGCGTTGATCCCGCCCTGGGCGGCGATGGAGTGCGCCCGGCGGGAGGAGTCCTGGAAGCAGAAGGCCTTCACGTTGTATCCGGCCTCGCCCAGGGTGGCGGCGGCGGAAGCCCCGGCCAGGCCCGTCCCCACCACGATCACGTCGTACTTGCGCCGGTTGGCCGGGTTCACCAGCTTCATGTGGAAGCGGTGGTCGTTCCAGATATCCCTGATGTCGCCGGCGGGCACGTTGGCGTCGAGTTTCATGCCGTTCCTCCCCTCGACTTCACCCATCCGGCCAGGACCGCCAACGGCACCAGCAGGAAGCCGGCGGCGATGACGAGGGCCAGAATGGGACCGCCCATGCGAACCAGGTTCACGTAACGCGGGTGGGTGACCCCGAGGGTCTCGAAGCCGCTCTTGATGCCGTGGTTCAGGTGGAAAAAGATGACGACCATGGCGAGGATGTAGAGCCCCGCGAAGATCGGGTTCTGGAAGCTCGTGATCACGTTGTGGTACGGCTTCAGGTGCTCGTAGTGGGCCGAGTAGATCGTGCCGGTGGTGAAGTGGAGGATGTGGAAGACGATGAACGCCGCCACGATGAACCCGCCCCAGAGCATGGTCCGCGAGGAGACGGTCGCCGCCTGGTGTTTCTTCACCGCGTACTTCACGTTCCGCGCCCGGTTGTTCTCCAGGCTCAGCTGGATCACCGTGATCACGTGAAGGACCACCGTGGCCAGGAGCACCAGGCGGATGATCCAGAGCATCACCGGCTCGAACCGGAGGAGTTCCGCGTACTGATTGAGCCGGGCCGGTTCTCCGGCTTGCCCGGGACCCTCGAAGAGAAGGAGGTTCCCCATCATGTGCCCGAGAAGGAAGAGGACCATGATGACTCCGGTCACCGCCACCGTGATCTTCTTCCCGATCGACGATCGGTAAAACGTGCTCAGCCAACCCATTCGTGGTCTCCTGCTTCCTCGGCTCCGTCCGCCTCGGGCGGGTTCCGGAGCGCGCGTGCAACCTGCAGAACCCAAAGATACTGGACAACCTTAGTCGGAATCGGCGGACCCGGGGAGGGGGAAAAGCCATATCCAGATATCACATCGCGCATGATAACTTCATATGAGGTATGTAGTTGGAGGGTGGATGGCCGCTGCGTTTCCGGCTATTCTGTGGGAAGCGGGGAGCGGGGGCGGGAGTAGGAGGGGAGAGCGGCCGCGATCCCTTCCGGCCGTCCGCATCGCGCGCCGAGACCTCGGCGGTCCGCCCGGTTGGGCCGCCCCCCGGCCGGGCGATCCGTTCAACCCGTTCCGATACGTTCAGTTGCCGGCTCGACGCACCGCATCCGAGAGGGCGGTGCCACCCCGGAGGATCCTGACCCATGAAGACGGTGCTCAATTGGCTCTTCGGGATCGCGCTCGCGACATCGCTGATCCTGTTCGGGATCGTGCTCGGAACGCGGCTGGACCGGCCAGCACAGGCCTCCCTGTCCGCCGCCGCCCCGGCTTCCACCCCGGTCTCCGTGTCCGGCCCGGCCCCCGGCGGGCTCGAATCGGCCCCCGACACCGCCGGGGGGGGCTCCCTTCCCTCCGGCCTGCTCGAGAACGAGCGGAACACCATCGACGTCTTCCGCCGGGTGTCGAACTCCGTGGTCTACATCACCAACCGCCAGCTCCGGCGGGACCCCTTCAGCATGAACGTGTCCGAGATCCCCGCCGGCACCGGCTCGGGCTTCATCTGGGACAAGCAGGGACACGTGGTCACCAACTTCCACGTGGTCCAGAACGGGAACTCCTTCACCGTCACCCTGGCCGACGGCGTGACCTATCCCGCCGCCCTGATCGGGACCGAGCCCACCAAGGACCTCGCCGTTCTCCTCATCGACGTCTCGGCGGACAGCCTCACCGCGGTGGACCTGGGGGACTCCGGGAACCTGGTAGTGGGGCAGAAGGTGCTGGCCCTCGGGAATCCCTTCGGGCTCGACCAGACCCTGACCACCGGGGTGATCAGCGCCCTGGGTCGGGAAATCCGCTCGGTGGCCGGCACTCTCATCGAGGGGATGATCCAGACCGACGCCTCGATCAACCCCGGGAACTCCGGGGGGACCCTGATCGATTCCTCGGGACGGCTGATCGGGGTCAACACCGCCATCGTGAGCCCTTCCGGCACCAGCGCCGGGGTGGGGTTCGCGGTGCCGGTGAACACGGTGAAGCGGATCGTCCCCCAGCTCATCCACTACGGGAAGGTGAAGCACGCCGGGCTCGCGATCTCGGTGATCCCGGACGCCCTCGCCGGTCGCTGGGGAGTGAAGGGAGTGATCATCCGCTCCGTGGCCGCGGGGACCGAGGCGGCGAAGGCCGGCCTTCAACCCATCCAGGTGGACCAGTGGGGCCGGGTGCGCTCCTTCGACGACATCATTGCCATCGACGGGAAGGCGATCAACAACTTCGACGATCTGTTCGCGGCCCTCGACACCCACCAGCCGGGGGACAAGGTGACCCTCACCGTCCAGCGCGGGGGGAAGACGGTCCAGGTTCCCCTGAAGCTGGAGGACCTGAGCTAGCCCGAGGGGATTGGGCCCGCGGGCCGGCCCGAAGCGAGTTCCCGGCCCGGCCCGCCCGGCCCGCCCGGCGCGGCCCTCCCCGGGACGGTCCCCCTCACCGCATGGCGGCGAAGGCGGCCTCCAGGAAGTACCCTCCGAGGATGCTGTAGAGGAGCACGGTCAGCACGATGAGGCTGACCGTGACGTAGAGCCGGTCCCGCTGAAGCGCAAAAGCGGCCACCCCCAGGGCCACCCGGGCCACCGGGGTGGCGATGAGGAGAAGGATTCCCGCCTGGATGATCCCCCGGCCCCGGGCGTTCTCCACGCTCTGCACGATGCCGGTGAAGGTCCTGAACGAGGCCGGCTCGCCCCGGAACACGTTGTAGTCGGGAGCCTCGCCGGCATGGCGGGAGAGGTAGACGATGCCCCCCACCAGCACCACCGCCGCGGAAACCAGGACCGCGGTGCGGAGCAGGTTCCCCATGATCCGTTCGATCTCCTCGTCGGTGATGCGTGGGGTGGGTGCGGCCATCTACATCTTCCCCGCGAGCCCGTGAACCAGCATCTGGATCCCCAGCCCGGTGATGACCAGGGCGAACACGATCCGGAGGGCCCGGGTGCGCGCGGCCAGGAGAAGTCGGGTGCCGATCAGCGACCCGGCCAGAACCCCCAGGCAGACCGGCATGGCCAGGCCCGGGTCGATGTAGCCCCGGTGCAGGTAGACCCCGGCGCTGGCCGCGGCGGTGACCCCGATCATGAAGTTGCTGGTGGTGGTGGAGACCTTGAAGGGGATGCGCATGATCCGGTCCATGGCGATCACCTTGAGCGCCCCCGAGCCGATGCCCAGGAGGCCGGAAAGGATGCCGGCCACGAACATGAGGCCGAAGCCCGCGGGCACCGAGCGGACGTAGTAGGAACGGGGGCCCCCCGGATAGGGGTATTCCCCGTTCATCTCCAGGCGGGTGGCCAGGGGATCGGGGGTCTCGCTCTCCCGTTGGCGTGGGGCGGCGGTGATGGAGAGATAGGCGGAGTAGAGGAGCATCAGGCCGAAGATGACCGCGATCGCGGCGGCGGGAAAGAGCGTGGCCAACGATGCGCTCAGGACCGCCCCCACCGTGGTGGCGATCTCCAGGAACATGCCGATCCGGATGTTGGTGAACCCCTCCCGGACATAGGCGGCGGCGGCGGCCGAGGAGGTGGCGATCACCGCGACCAGGGACGCTCCGATGGCGTAGCGGATGTCCACCCCGAAGAGGAGCGCCAGGGAGGGGACGATGACCACGCCGCCCCCGAGCCCGGTGATCGCGCCGAGGAAGCCGGCGGCGAACGCGGTGAGCGCGATGAGCAGGGTGAGCTCGACGATGGTCATGGTCCGCGGTCCGCCGACGTGTTCGACATGCCCGTTTTCCCCCGCGAAGGGCGTTGTCCGGCCGCGTACGGCGGCCCGGCGCCAAGGTCCCATGCCGGGGGCGGCCCCGGGGTCGGGCGCCTCCGGAAGCCCGACCGCCGTATCCACCGTCCAGCGGCCCCCTAGCCTAACCACGCGGAGGACGGAGGGCAACCGGAAGGAAGACCGTCGCCGCATGTCCCCCGCCTTGCGCATCGGTGGATTCTTCGCCATCATGGGTCGAGTGAGCACTCCGCCGTCGTTCCCCCCTGGATTCGCATGTCGTCGCACCACTCCGGCCACGGAGGTCGAAGCCCCGTGAAAAGCCGTCCCGGTACCCCGTACCCCCTCGGCGCCGCCTATGACGGCATCGGCACCAATTTCTCGATCTTCTCGGGGTCGGCGGAGAAGGTGGAGCTCTGCCTCTTCGACTCGGACGGGGTCGAATCGCGAATCGACCTCACCGAGGCGACCGGGTTCTGCTGGCACGTCTACCTCCCCGACGTAGGACCGGGACAGCGCTACGGGTACCGGGTCCACGGGCCCTGGGACCCCGCGCGGGGGCTGCGCCACAATCCGGCCAAGCTCCTTCTCGACCCCTACGCCAAGGGAGTGGAAGGGAGGGTGGCCTGGAACCCGGCCGTCTTTCCCTATCGGGAAGGCCGCCCCGACGAGGCCGATCCTTCCGACAGCGCCCCCCACGTGCCGCGCTCGGTGGTCTGCCAGCCCTACTTCGACTGGGGCCACGACCCCAAGCCCGATGTCCCGTGGCACGAAACCGTGGTCTACGAGCTCCACGTGAAGGGGTTCACCCAGCGGCATCCGGAGATCCCCGAGGAGCTGCGCGGCACCTACGCCGGCCTCGCCCATCCCGCCGCGGTGGAGCACCTGCGGCAACTGGGGATCACCGCGGTGGAGCTCATGCCGGTGCACCAGTTCATCCACGACCACCGGCTGGTCCAGGCGGGGCTCCGGAACTACTGGGGCTACAACACCATCGGCTATTTCGCCCCCCATAACGAGTACGCCGCCGCACCGGGTCCGGAGCGCCAGACCGCCGAGTTCAAGCAGATGGTGAGGGCCCTGCACGAGGCGGGGATCGAAGTGCTCCTCGACGTGGTGTACAACCACACCGCGGAGGGAAACCACCTCGGTCCCGTGCTCTGCATGAAGGGCATCGACAATGCCGCCTACTACCGTCTGGCGCCGGAGGATCCACGCTACTACACCGACTACACCGGGACCGGCAACACCCTCAACATGCGCCATCCTCACGTGCTGCAGCTCATCATGGACTCGCTCCGCTACTGGGTCCTGGAGATGCACGTGGACGGCTTCCGGTTCGACCTCGCCGCCGCCCTGGCCCGCGGCCTTCACGACGTGGACCGGCTGAACGCCTTCTTCGACCTCATCCAGCAGGATCCGGTGGTGAGCCAGGTGAAGCTCATCGCCGAGCCCTGGGACGTGGGGGAGGGGGGCTACCAGGTGGGGAACTTTCCCCCCCTGTGGACGGAGTGGAACGGGAAGTACCGGGACTGCGTGCGGGACTACTGGCGGGGGGCCGATCAGACCCTGGCCGAGTTCGCCTACCGGCTGACCGGAAGCTCCGATCTCTACGAGGCCACCGGCCGCCGCCCCTATGCGAGCCTCAACTTCGTCACCGCCCACGACGGCTTCACCCTTCGCGATCTCGTGAGCTACAGCGAACGGCACAACGAGGCCAACCTGGAGGACGGCCGGGACGGGGAGAGCCATAACCGGTCCTGGAATTGCGGGGTGGAGGGCCCCAGCGACGACCCGGCCGTGATGGAGCTCCGCGCCCGCCAGCGCCGCAATTTCCTGGCCACCCTGTTTCTCTCCCAGGGGGTGCCGATGCTCCTCGGGGGGGACGAGATCGGGCGCACCCAGAACGGCAACAACAACGCCTACTGCCAGGACAACGAGACCTCGTGGCTGGACTGGGAGCGCGCCGACCGGGGGCTCCTGGACTTCACCCGGAAACTGATCCGGCTCCGGATCGAGCATCCCGTCTTTCGCCGGCGGAAGTGGTTCCTGGGACGGGCCATCCACGGAAGCGACGTCCACGACATCGGCTGGTTCACCCCCGACGGTGTGGAGATGGAGGAAGATCACTGGGGAGAGGGTTACGCCAAGTCCCTCGGGGTGTTCCTGAACGGGGAAGGGATCTGGAGTCCCGACGAGCGCGGGGAGCGGGTGCTGGACGAGAGTTTCTACCTGCTCCTGAACGGCCACTACGAGCCCCTGGATTTCACCCTTCCCGGACCCGAGTGGGGAGCGCGCTGGGTCCTCGAGTTCGACACCGACAACTCCATCCCGGCGGATGATGGGAGGGTTCTCACCCCGGGAGGGAAGATCCGGATCCGGGATCGCTCCGTCGTTCTCCTCCGCCGGAGCGAGTGACGTGGACCCGAACCCCCGCGCGACCTATCGACTCCAGCTCCACCCGGGATTCGGGTTCGACCGGGCCGCGGAGGTGGCCGACTACCTGGCCGCCCTCGGCGTGAGCCACCTCTACGCCTCCCCCTACCTCCAGGCCGCGCCGG
>CAYRIJ010000148.1:1889-9217 GCA_964424285.1 uncultured bacterium | reverse complement strand
CGCCCGGCCGGACGCGGCGGGGGAGGATCAACGGCCCTCGGTCCGACCCGGCGTCGTGGCCGCCGGGCGGCTGCCCGCGACATCGCCGGGCGCCGGCCCGCCACCGCCGTTCTTGCCGCCCCGTGGCACCGGCGCACGCGTCCCACCGGCGCACGCATCGCACCGGCGCCCCCGTCCCCCCCGGAGACTCGGCCGAACACCCGGGTACGCCTCCCGCCTCCTACCCCCGCGCGTGCTTGAACCGGTAGGAGGCCACCCAGAGCACGCCGACCCCCATCACCGCCAGGGCGAGCATCTCCGGCCAGAGCACCGGGGCCCCCGCTCCCTTCAGAAAGATCCCCCGGACGATCACCAGGTAGTGTCGCATCGGGTTGATCAGGGTCAGCCACTGGAAGAGCCGGGGCATGCTGCTCACCGGGAACATGAAGCCGGAGAGGAGAATGGTGGGCATGAAGAAGAGGAAGCTGGTCATGAACGCTTCGCGTTGGGTGCCGGCCAGGGTCGATATGAACAGCCCGATGCCGAGCCCGCACAACAGATACAGGATGCTCGCCCCCAGGTAGAGAAGCACGCTGCCCTCGAACGGAACCTTGAACCAGAGGAGCGCCACCGCGCTCACCAGGGTGAGATCCAGGAGCCCGATCAGGGCGAAGGGAATGGTCTTCCCCGCGATCAGCTCCCCCGGGGTGAGGGGGCTCACCTGGAGCTGCTCGAGGGTGCCGATCTCCCGCTCCCGCACCACGGCCAGGGAGGTCAGGAGGAGGCAGATGAGGAGCACCACCAGCCCCACCACCGCGGGGACGTTGTAGTTCCGGCTCTTCAGGTCCGGGTTGAACCACGCCCGGTCGCGAAGGTCGAGGGGTAGAACCAGGCTCGCGCTCCGGGTTTCCGCTCCGTAGGTCTGAACGATGCGCTGGGCGTACCCCTGGGCCACCGTGGCGAGGTTGGAGTTGGTGCCGTCCAGGAGGAGCTGCACCACCGCGTCTCCCCGGGCCAGGGACTCGGAGAAGTCGGGGGGGATCTCCACCGCCAGCACCGCCTTCCCGTGATCCAGGGCCCGGGCGATGTCCGCGGGGCGGTCGGAGCGGCCCACCACGGTGAAGTAGCCCGAGGCGGTGAACGCGTCCACCAGCTCCCGGGAAGCCCGGGTGTGATCCTGGTCCACCACGTAGGTGGCGGTGCCGCGGATGTCGGTCGAAACCGCGTAGCCGAATACCACGAGCTGGATGATCGGCGCGGCGAGGATGAGCCGGGCCAGGCGGGGATCGCGCCGGATCTGGAGGAACTCCTTCCGCATCATCTCCCGGATCCGCCCCGCCTTCTCGCGGAGCCGGGACCGCTGCGCGCGCCACGAGCCACGGTCCGCCATCAGACGATCTCCTTCTTGAACACCCGAACCGCCAGCGTCAGACCCACGACCGCGTAGACGAGCATGAGGAGGCCCTGGATATGGAGCACCGGGATCCCCACCCCCTTGAGGAAGATCCCCCGGGTGACCACCAGGAAGTAGCGGGCGGGGACGAGCAGGGTGATGGCCTGCAGGGGCTTCGGCATCACCGAGATGGCGAACATGAACCCCGAGAGGAGGAAGGCGGGAAGAAAGGTGCCCACCATGGCCAGCTGGGTGGCCAGGAGCTGGTTCCGGGCCACCGCGGAGATGAAGAGGCCGAGCCCCAGGGAGCCGGTGAGGAAGGCCAGCGAGAGGACGGCAAGGAGCAGAGGGCTCCCCCGGAAGGGGACGCCGAAGAGCGCCACCCCGAGGATGCTGGAGAGCGCCACGTCGATCATGCCGATGGCGAGGTAGGGAAGGAGCTTCCCCACCACCACCTCCGCGCGGGTGACCGGCGTGGCCACCAGCTGCTCCATGGTGCCGCGTTCCCACTCCCCGGCGATGGTGAGCGAGGTGAGCATGGCCGCGATGATCATCATGATCACCGCCACCAGGCCCGGCACGATCATGTTCCGGCTCGAGAGCTCCTCGTTGTACCAGACCCGGGTGGCCGCGGTGAGGGGGAGCTTGACCTCGTGCTTTTCCATCAGGATGTTCGCCGAGTAGCGCTGGGCGATGGCCTGGGTGTAGCCGATGGCGATGGACGCGGTGTTGGCGTCGCTCCCGTCCACCAGGGCCTGGACGGGGGCCGACCGCCCCGAGGCCACGTCGTCCGCGAATCCCTCGGGGATGACCAGCACCAGGAGCGCGTCCCCCGACACCAGGATACGGTCCACATCGCGGTCGCGATCGATCCGTTCCTCGAGGGTGAAGTAATGCGAGGCCAGGAACGCGTCCACCAGCTCGCGCGAGGCCCGGGTCCGGTCGTGGTCGAGCACGGCCATGGGGATGTTGTTCACGTCCCAGGTGATGGCGTACCCGAAGATCAGAAGGAGCAGCACCGGGAGCACGAAGGCCAGGACCAGGCTTCGCCAGTCGCGGCGAAGCTGGATGGTCTCCTTCCTGGCCATGGCGAAGAGACGGGTGCGGTTCATGGCCGGTCAGTCCTCCCGGGCTCCGCCCTGCTCCATGACCAGGGCGATGAAGACGTCCTCGAGGGACGGGGGAACCGGTTCGAGGCCGTCCACCTGGATGTCTTCCCCGGCCAGAAGCGGGGGGATGCTCGACCGGGCCTGCTCCAGGTCCGCGACGATGGCGTGGACGTGGCGCCCGAACATCCCCGCCTGGAGAATGCCGGGGGCCCCGACCAGGGCTTCCACCGCGCGAACGCTGTCCCCGGTCCGGATCTCGATCACCGGCCGCTGCATGGTCTCGCGGAGCCGGCGCGGGGTGTCGAGCGCGATGAGCTTCCCCCGGTTCATGAGGGCCAGGCGGTGGCAGTACTCCGCCTCCTCCATGTAGTGGGTGCTCACGAACACCGTGGTCCCCTCCGCGGCCAGGGCGTAGATGAGGTCCCAGAAGGCCTGGCGGGAGAGGGGATCCACCCCCGAGGTCGGCTCGTCCAGGAAGAGGACCGGAGGCTCGTGAATGACCGCGCACCCCAGGGCCAGGCGCTGCTTCCATCCCAGCGGCAGCTCCCCGGTCAGCCGGCGGCGCCGGTCGGCGAGCCCCGCCATCTGGAGCACCCAGTCCCGTCGCTCCCGGCGCTTGGCCTCCGGCACCCCGTAGAGCCCGGTGAAGAACGCGATGTTCTCCTCCACGGTGAGATCGGCGTAGAGCGAGAAGAGCTGGGACATGTAGCCGATGTTCCGCTTGATGTCCTCGGTCCGGGTGGCCACGTCGAAGCCGGCCACCGTGCCCCGGCCCTCGGTGGGGACGAGGAGCCCGGCCAGCATCTTGATGGTGGTGGTCTTTCCCGCGCCGTTGGGTCCGAGGAAGCCGAACACCTCCCCCTCGGCCACGTCGAAGCTCACCGCGTCCACCGCGGTGAACGCCCCGAAACGCTTGGTGAGACGGTCGACCCCGACCGCGACGGCCGGCTTCGTCGCGGCGCGTCCGTCGCGGGGTTCCCGGTTCACGGCGCCCCCCCCGAGGCCCCCGCGGTTTCCGCCTCGCCGATTCGCTCGATGAAGACGTCCTCCATCCCCGCCGCCACGGGACGCGCGTCCTCGACCCGGAAACCCCGGGCATCCAGGGCCGCGGCGACCTCCCGGGCCGCCCGCTCCGCCGACCCGGTCACCAGGTGCAGCCGGTCGCCGAAGGCGGCGGCCCGGGTGACCCCGGGAAGGTCGACGGCGGCTTCCCGGGCCTCGCGCACCCGGTCCACCCGGACCTCGAGCACCCGGTCGGCGAGCCCGTCGCGGAGGGTTTCCGGCGTTTCCACCGCCAGGAGCCTCCCCTTGTGGAGGAGCGCCACCCGGTCGAAGCGCTCCGCCTCGTCCATGTACGCGGTGCTCACGATCACCGTCACCCCCCGCGCCACCATCTCGTGGACGATGAGCCAGAGGTCGCGGCGGGAGACCGGATCCACCCCGAAGGTGGGCTCGTCCAGGAGCAGGATGGACGGTTCGTGAATGAGCGCGCAGGAAAGCCCCAGCTTCTGCTTCATGCCGCCGGAGAGCCGCCCGGCCAGCCGGTCCTTGAAGGGGCCGAGGTTCGAGAACCTGAACAGCCGCTCCATCCGCGCCGCGCGCTCGCCCCTCGGGACCTGGTAGAGGTCGGAGTAGAACGAGATGTTCTCGAGCACGGTCAGATCCGCGTAGAGACCGAACCGCTGGGACATGTAGGCCAGATCGTGCTTCACCCCCTCGGGGTCGGCGGCCACGCTCACCCCGTTCAGGCGCGCGTCCCCCGCGGAAGGGGGAAGGACTCCGGCCAGCATGCGGAGGGTGGTGGTCTTCCCCGCGCCGTCGGGCCCGACCAGGCCGAAGAGCCGGCCCCGGGCCACCTCGAAGCTCAGGGCGTCCACCGCGGTGAGGTCGCCGAACCGCCGGGTGAGACCCTCCACCCGCACCGCGATCTCCGCGCCCGGAGGTCCGCCCGCCGAGGCCTCGGAGGAGACGCGCACCGGACCGCGGGTCACGATCCGCTCTCCCCGAGCACCACGTCCGCGGGCATCCCCGGCTTGAGATCCCTCCCCGGGTCGCCGGTGATCTGCACCTTCACCATGTAGACGAGCTTCACCCGCTCCTCGGCGGTCTGGACGTTCTTGGGGGTGAATTCCGCCTCGCTGGCGATGAACTTGACCCGGCCGGGGTAGGTCTTCCCGGGAAAGCTGTCGGCGGTGAGGGAGGCGGGCTGGCCGAGGCGCACCCGGCCCACCCGGTTCTCGGGCACGTAGATCCGCACCCAGCGGTCCCGCAGGTTGGCCACGGTCAAGACCGGGGCGCCGGGGGAGACGCTCTCCCCGGGCTCGCGGTGGCGGACGGTGACCACCGCGTCGAAGGGGGCGCGGGCGGTCATGAGAGCCATGGCCGCCTCCTGGGTGCGGACGCCGGCCTCCGCGCGCGCCACCTCCGCCCGCTGGGCTTCGATCCGCTCGACCCGAGGCCCCTTCTCCACCAGCATGAGCTGCTGGGCGGCCGCCTCGGCCTGGCTCCGGGCGACCTCGAGCGCGGTCCGGGCCTGGTCGTGGGTCTCCGGGCTCACCGCCCCGCCCTGGAACAGCGTCTCGGTCCGCTCCATGTCCTGGTTCGCCTGGTCCAGCCGGTCGGCCGCCGCCTTGGCCGCGGCACGGGCCCCGGCGATCTCCTCCTTCCGGGAGCCGGCCAGCAGCTCGGTCAGCATGGCGCGGGCGGCGCCGGCCTGGGCGTGGAGCTGGGCGAGCCGGGCGTGGGCCTGGGTGGTGTCGAGGACGGCCAGGGCCCGGCCCGCGATCACCGAGTCCCCTTCCTGGACCGCGATCGCGCCGACCCGGCCGGGGACCTCGAACCCCAGGCGGGCCTCGGTGGCCTCCACCGTGCCCGAGAAGCTCAGGGCGTCTTCGGTGTTCCGGCCCCGGTTCACGAGCACCAGGATCACGACCACCGCCGCGATCGCGATCACCGCCGCCGGTATCATTCGTTGTTTGGGCTTCATCGTTCCGTCTCCAGGTTGTCGTTCAGCCAGTCGGGGGTGAGGGCGCCGGTGAGGCGGGCCAGCTCCACCCGGGTGGTGATCTCGGCCCGGTGGGCCTCGGCCAGGTCGGCGCGGGCGTTCAAGAGGTCCGCCTCCGCGCCCAGGAAATCGGTCTGGGTGCCGGTTCCGGCGCGGAGGGCCAGAGCCTCGATCCGGGCCACCTCGTCGTAGCGGGCCACCGCGGCCTCGAGGCTCGCGGTCCGGGCCGCCGCCTCGCGCACCCGGTCCGCGGCCTGAAGCACCGCGCGCCGGGTGGTGATCCGCGCCAGGCGAAGCCCCTCCTCGGCCTGGGTCCGACCCGCGGCGGCCTTCCGGATCCGCCCGGAGAGTTCCCCCCCGGTGAAGAGCGGCTGGGTCACCTGGACCGCGGCGTTCCACTCGTTGCTGGAGTTCCCGTCGGGATCGCTCCAGACCTGGTAGCCGCCGGCGAGCTCCAGCCGGGGAAGCCTGGTCGCCTTGGCCGCCCCCGACGCGGCCCGGGCGGCGGCGGCGTTTCGCTCCGCCTCGCGGACGTCGGGGCTCGCACGGAAGGCGCGGGCCACCAGGCTGTCCCCCGGGGCGAGGAAGGTGTCGGCGAGGGCGAGCCCGGCCAGGTTCCCGGCCCGGGTCTCTTCCTGGGGGATCCCGGTGAGGCCGGTGAGGTCGCGCTCGGAGCGGCCGAGATCGCCGGCCAGCTGGACCCGCTTCGCCTCGGCGGCGGACAGGGCGGCCTCCACCCGGAGGCTCTCGACCTTGGCCGCGCGCCCCACCTCCTGGAACTGGAGCACCCGGTCCCGTTCCGCGCGGAGCGCCTCCAGGCGCCGGTCGTGGGCGTCGAGGGCTTCGCGGCGGGAGAGGACCTCCAGGTACTTCGCGGTGACCTGGGCGATGATCTCGCTCTCGGACCCGTCGAGGGCGGCGCGCGAGGCCTCGGCGGCCCGGTGCGCCCGGCGCACCCGGCTCACCCGGCCCCCGCCGTCGAAGAGGGTGTAGTTGAGATAGGCCCCGCCCTGGAGCACGGTGCGGTTGAAGGGGGGGAAGGAGCCGGGGGAGAAGGAGTGGATGGGGTAGACCAGGGTCGGCTCCTGGTAGCGGGTGACGGTTCCCCGGAGGCTCAGGTCGGGGATCCAGGCTCCGCGCTCCCGGGTCACGTCGGCCTCGGCGCCTTCCACCCCGGCCCGCGCGCTCCGCACGGTGGGAAAGAAGCCCAGCGCGCGCGCCACCGCTTCGTTCAGGGTCAGACCCCGGGCGGGCGCCGGCGCCCCCGCGATCAAGCCAACCAGAAGTGCGAGGGGGATCGCCCCCCGCGAGAATCGCGCGGTCATGGGTTCCTCCCGGGAGCGGCGGGCCCGGAATCGGTCCGGGCCAGGCTCCGGCGAATGAAGGCGCAAACGTGCCCGGCGACCTCCTCCGGGCCGGGGCGGAGCCCCTCGAGGCCCGGGGTTCGCTCCAGGGGCCGGCGGGTGATCGAGAAGAAGAAGGGCTGGGAGATGAGGCTCGCCGCCATGAGGGCGGGCTGTCCGGGGACGATCGTTCCCCCGGCCTGCCCCTCGGCCACCAGCCCGGCGAAGGTCCCGACGGCGTGGCTCACCCACTCCCGGACCGGGTCGGGGAGCGGCCCCCCGCGGGAGAGCTCGTGCATGATGAGCGAGGGCATGTCCGGGTTCTCCTGGAAGTGGACCAGGAGCGCCCGCACCGCCCCCTCGATCCGGTCCAGCACCGGCCCCGGCCCGGCCGCCCCCTCGTCGAAGCGCGCCCGCATGGGGACCAGGAACGAGCGCAGGACCGCCTCGTAGAGGGCCTGCTTGGATCCGAAGTGGTAGGTCACCGCCCCCAGGTTCGC